>CALXDY010000128.1 GCA_944387225.1 uncultured Oscillospiraceae bacterium
AGGGCCTTTGCAATGGTAAAGATCTCCTCGGTCATCTTCCCAGCCTCCTTTTGTTGTGATGATGGTCCCTCCCGTCAGATCTCCAGCACCCGGGAGGCGTCCTGGAAAAGCTTGGCGAAGCCGGAGATGCAGGTGATGGCCGCCCGCTCCAGCTGGCGGTCAATGAGCTTGTCGTACTCCACCTGCACCTGGCCGCCGGTGACCATCTCCAGGGCGTAGTTCTTGTCGAGACCGATGAGCTTGCCCTTGGGCATGGCCCCGGTCCGCAGCAGGCGTGCGCCCAGGGGGGTGGTCAGGGCGCCGGTGCCCTGGAAATTGAGGCCGGTGAGAGGATTCTGGAACTCCTCCATCTTGAGAAGCTGCAGCATCACGTCGCCGCCCACCAGAAGGGTATTCATGGTGTAGGGATCAAACTCCCCCCAGAAGTCCAGCAGCGCGCCGTAATCCAGGGTCCCCTTGGTGCCGGAGATGGGTTCCGTGCCCACGGTATAGCTCTTGGCGGCGTTGTCGTTGCCGTCGCCGTCCATTACCACAGAGATGGCGTCCTCCAACTGCATCCGGGCGATGTGTCCGCCAATCTGGCGGAGGGTCACAGAGAAGAGGTCCAGCCGCTGGAAGCGGATGGCCTCATAGGAGGCCACCAGCATCCGCCCCCGCTTGTGGAGCTTCACCAGGTTCTCCTGGGTCCGCACCTGGGTCTGGGGCAGCTGACCGCCCTCCTCCACCCGGGCCAGACGCTTGTCCTCCTCGGAGGGCACGGAAGCAATGGAGCGGTAGTCCCTGCCGTCAAAGGTGGTAACCGCCGCAGTGATGTGGGGCAGGACGTTCTCCTCCTCCATGCCCTGGCGCACCACCCGGGCCACAAACTCCGGGAACAGCACGGCGGACTCGGTGGTGTGGAAGAACTTCCCCACCATGTCGCTGCCGCTGCCCTTCACATGGATGTCAAAGCGCTTGAGCTGGCGCTGGAAGGCGTCCAGTCCCTCCATGGGGGTACCCCGATAGGCCTCGCTGGGGTCACAGGCCTCCAGCACCTGGGAGAAGGTCTTGCCGGCCTCGCCGTACATCCCCTTCTCCAGCTTCACGTCATTCAGAAGATATGCCATGTTCGTCTCCTCCTTTTTTCTCACAGCAGCACCGTGACGGTCTGGGCGGTCTCGTCAGTCTCCACCACCCAGCGCTTCACGCCGCTCTCGTCGCTCTTCACGCCGCCGCTGCCGTTGGCGCTGAGGCCGGTAAAGCCCACGGCAGGCACGCTGTCGCTGTAGCCCACCGTCACAAAGCCACCCACCTGCACGCTGACCGCACCGTCTCTCCCGGCCACTGCCACACCGCAGAAGGCCTCTCCCGCGCCGCAGGCCGCCACCGTCTGAGCCCCGCTCACCTTCACCACGCTGCCCTCGGGGATGTCCTCCCCCAGGAAGGTGGCGCACCACTGCCCAATGTCGTTAAAAGATACCATGTTCCGCTCCTCCTTTGTTTGTTACACCAAAAATGCCTCGCCGCTGTCGCTTCCATGGCCCCAACCCAACTGGGGACCGGGCCATCTCCGGCGCTCCAGCCGCTTTTTCAGCACCCGGGTCAGCTCCAGCAGCTCCTCTTCCTCCATGCGCTCCGCGGCTCTGGCGAAAATGGCGCAGTCCAGAGCCTCCTCCGCCAGTCCCGCCAGGCGCACCAGTTCCTGCCGCAGGGCCGCCAGATAGCTCCGACCGGCGGCGGCCTCCTTTTCCAGCTGAAGCCGCTCCCCCTGGTCAAAACCCCGGTACACCAGGGTCTTCTTCAAAACCCCTGCCTCCCGCTGGGCAGGCACCGCCACAAAGGACCACTCATAGGCGTCGGTGGGGTCCTCCAGAATGGCGGTGCACAGCTTGCCGTCATACTGCCGGCCGGGTACATGTCCACATTGGGAAATCTCCCCGCCGCATACGGAGCACACCCGGCGGGCCACCGCACAGCCCACGCTGACCTCCTTTTTGATCCCGCCCTCGATCTCCTCAATGAGCGCCTGGTTCTTTTCGGAGCGGAGCATATAGGCCCAGCCCTTCAGATACCGGCAGGGCTCCCCCGCCATGGTCATCCGCCCCGGCTCCTCGGCCACCTCCGTCCGGTAGATCCGGGCAGTCTGCCCGGCGGCAGACCACTGGTGGTCAAAAATGCCGCTCTTGCCTACAAACAGCTCTCCCAGCCTCTGGAGGCAGTCGAGAGAAAACCGCTCAAAATCCCGGTCCACCTCGTTGTCGCACAGCCGCAGGGCGAAGGTGTACACCTGCTCCGCCGTCAGCTCCCCCTTGGCAAAGCGGTTGATCTCCGCCAGATCCGCCTCGGTGACGCCGCCGTACTCCACACCGCCTGTTTTTTTCACATCCGTCACTGTCACAGCTTCCCTTCCATCTGAAGATTTTCCAATTCCAGCTTCCTCGCCTGCTGTCGGTACCACTCCGCCTTGGCCTCATCCAGCTCATCCTGGAGGTTGATGTCGTCCCACAGCACCTCAAAGGGCTCATAGATCCCATTGAGGCGCATCCACATCCGGCAGATTTTCTCCACCACAGGGGTAAGCCCCCGGCGAATGGCTGTCAGCTCGGAGGTAAGGATGTCCGCCTGCTGGGTGCTCATCCGCTCCGTGGAGGACCAGCTGAGCCCCAGCATAAAAGGCGGAATGCCGGTCTTGGCGATGAGCTGCTCCAGGATCTGCCGCACCGGCACCTCGCTGTCGAGAATCTGGTTGTCCGCGCCGATGACCCGGATGTCCACATCTCCGATGGCCACAAAATCCCGGACGCTGCCAGTTTTGGAGCTCTGCATGGCCCGGCTCCACTCCCGGGCGATCTGGGCGCTGCGCTCCTGGGCCATGGACTGATCCAGGGGGCTGTCGCCGGGCTTGTACACCACGGCGAAGCGCACGTTGCCCA
>CALXDY010000129.1 GCA_944387225.1 uncultured Oscillospiraceae bacterium
GGGCACGATCTCGTCGTTGAAGCGGCCGGAAGCCAGAGCGGCCTCAGCCTTCTGCTGAGAGGAGGCAGCAAACTCGTCCAGCTCCTGGCGGGTGATGCCCCACACGTCGCAGATATTCTCGGCAGTGGTGCCCATGTGATAGTTGTTGTAAGCGTCCCACAGGCCGTCCTTGATCATGGTGTCCACCACCTTCTTGTCACCCATGCGGGCGCCCCAGCGCTCGTCAGGCAGAGCAAAGGGAGCGGCAGACATGTTCTCGGTACCGCCGGTAACCACCACATCGGCGTCGCCGGTGAGGATGGCACGAGCGCCCTCGATCACGGACTTCATGCCGGAGCCGCACCCCATACCCACGGTGTAGGCGGGCACGCGCATGGGAACACCGGCCTTCAGAGAGGCCTGCCGGGCCACGTTCTGGCCCAGGCCAGCGGTGAGGATGCAGCCGAACATCACCTCGTCCACGTTCTCAGGCTTGACGCCGGCCCGATTCAGGGCCTCCTTGATCACGGCAGCGCCCATCTCAGCAGCGGGCACGTCCTTCAGGCTTCCACCGAAGGAACCAATGGCGGTACGGCAGCAGTTTACGACATAGACCTCTTTCATCCTTATGTAACCTCCACATGATTTACTTCAGCCCCCAGGGGGGCGCTGGTGTCTGGTTCTGGGCTGATTATACTGAATTTCTCGGGAAAAAGCAATGAGTTTTTTGTTCTTTTTCTCTTTATCCAAAGGCAATTTGGACGTAATGTTGTACTTTTTGATAGAAAATGATAAAAAATGAAGGCAATCCAGGGGAATGCCTTCATTTTTGTTAATAATTTAACATGCTTATTTCCCGCCAGGTCATCAGCTGGTGCGTCTCATCCAGCACCCCCAGCTCTTTCAGAATCGCCAGGGTATTCTCCGCCTGGGGCGTGAGGGTAATCATAAAGTCACCCTGGTAGATACGGTCCGTTTCTTTATTGTCGCCCGGATTGCTGAACAAGTAGGTCAGGGTAAGATCTGCGGTATAGGTGTTGTCCATCCGATCGTCTTCCCCGTCGAACAGGTAGCGCACTCCGATGGTGCCCTGGTCAAAGTCGGCCTTGACCGCCTGCCACACCTGATCCAGCTTCTCATCCAGCTCCACGCTCTCGTACTGCTGCTCCTCCGTGTTCCAAACCCGGTCCACGTAGCCGTAGTCCAGCTGTACGCCGTCCATACGGTCGATGTCGTAGAGCTGAGCCACATTATCCCGGTCCCGAATAATCCGCTGGGCTGCGTAGGTCACTGTGCCCGGGGCATCCTGATCAGCAATCCAGATGGGGATGTCGTTATATCTCCGCTGGATCTCCCGCCCGTCCTCCATGGTATAGGCCACCATAAAGGACAGGTAACCATCCTGGTCATTCCCCTGATTTCCCTGGGCATGCTGATCCACCACACACTGGTGCAGCTCCAAAATCCGCTGGATTCCCTCTTCATCCTCCCGGAGGATGGAGTATGAGCCCCCGTCGGAAGGATAACCGTCCAATCCGAAGACCGTGACGGAGGTTACGCTTTCCCCATCCGGTGTCCAGTTCTCATAGCCATACCAGTCATAGTGCAGGCTCAGCCCCAGCAGGCAGACCACCCCGGCAACCACCACGCCGCCCTTCCAAGCCTTCCACACCCGGAAGGACTTGCGCAGCAGCATTTCGGCGGCAAAATAGCCCACCACCGTCCAGAAGATCATCCACGCGGTATAGACCATGCCGGCATACACATAGAGAATGGAGCAGGTCAGCATCCCGCCCGTCAGGCCTACGCACAGGGCCACGCCGTATTTGAAGAGCGGGCGTACCACATGTACCGCCACCACGTCTCCCGCGGACTCCACGCTCCGCTGGCGGTACACCAGCATGGCTGCCACGGCCAATACCACGCCAGCCACCGCGTATACCGCCACGGCCTGGGGGTTATCCAGGGAAGCCACCCCGGCGCCGTCATAGACTACGTTTATTCCACCGCCCAGCTTTGTCATGGGCGTCAGCCAGTCGCCCACCGCCCACACAGCGGAGTTGAACCTCTGGAAACCAAACAGGAACATGGTCAGCACCTGCTCCACCAGGCCCATAATCATGTAAACCAGGAAGTTTAGAATGCCGTAGAATACCGGCAGCGCCAGCAGGTGGCCGGTAAACATGGCGCAGAACACGGCAAAGGAGTAGAAGAACAGGCACATCCCGCTCTGGGCCAGCAGCCACAGGGTCAGCGGCCACAGGTTCAGGCAGCCGATGGAGGCCTCAATGGCCACCATCAGCCCATATACCGCCAGATGGGGCACAATCAGGAAGGACAGTCCCGCCAGATAGTGGGTGATGAACAGCCCCTCCCGGCGCACAGGCAGGGCATGGATCATGCAGGCGGAGCGGCTGGAATAAAGATAGCTGAATACCGCCATGGCACACAGCACGCCCATCAAAAACGCCACCAACATACCTACCTGCAGCACGTCAGGCACCCGTTCCGCCTGGGTCGTCAGGTAATCCAGCAGCTCTCCATCCTGCCACTGATTGCGGCGGGTGATCTCCGCCAGAAAACGCAGGGGCAGCACCATGATCCAAAACGCGGCGTACAGCGCCCACAGGGGCCAAAACCGCAGGATCATTTTGCGGTACAGCGTGCCGTTAAAGAACGATGTCCCGGACCGCATAATCCTCACCTCCCAATTCATAAATGAAAATCTCCTCCAGGGACAGGGGCAGCGCCTCCATCAGCAGGGGCTCCAGGGCAGCCACTTCCTCCTTCACCTGCTTGGCCTCTCCCCGGACGATCAGGGTATAGACACGCCCCACCTGGCTGACATGCAGAACCTTCATATCCTGGGGCAGCGGAGGCATCTCCGCCTCCCGGAAGGCCACCTGCAACTTCAGGATGTTGTCCTGCAGCTGGGTGAGGGACCGCTCCAGCAGCACCCGGCCATGGGACAGAATCCCCACGTGGTCGCACACGTCCTCCAGCTCCCGGAGGTTGTGGGAGGACACCAGCACGGTGGTGCCCCGCTGGGACACATCTCCCATGAGCAGGGACCACACCTGCCGGCGCATCACCGGATCCAGGCCGTCCACCGGCTCATCCAGCACCAGCAGATCCGGGTTGCAGCACAGCGCCAGCCAGAAGGCGCTCTGCTTCTGCATGCCCTTGGACAACCGGCGGATGGGCGCGTTTTCATCCACCGCCGGGAAAGCCTCCTTCAGGGCTGCGTATCGTTTGTCGTCAAACTGGGGATAAATTCCCCGGTAGAACTTCATCATGTCCTTGGTAGAGGCGGACATGAAGTAGTACAGCTCGTCAGGGATCCAGGCGATGCGGCTTTTCACCCGGGGATTTTCGTATACCGGCTCCCCATCCACCAGCACCGACCCGGCGTCGGGGCGGTACACGCCGGTGATGTGCCGCAGAATGGTGGACTTTCCCGCTCCGTTCGGCCCAACCAGGCCGTAGATCGAGCCGTTTTCCACCGACATGCTCAAATCATCCAAGGCCCGAAAGCCATCGAATGTCTTGACCACATGATTGACTTGAATCATGTTCTTCCTCCTCTCGTCTCCGCAGCCTGAATGCGGGCCATCAGACTGTCTCCCGTCACACCCAGATAGAGCAATTCCTCCGTCACCGCGTCGAACCGCATCAGCAGCCGCTCCCGGCGCTGGCCGTCCACGCCGGTGTGAGGGGCCACAAAGGACCCCTTTCCCGGCACGGAATAAACATAGCCCTCCGTCTCCAGGGCCTCATAGGCCCGCTGTATGGTGTTGGGGTTGATGGCCAAGGTGCTGGCCAGCGACCGTACAGAGGGGAGCTTTTCTCCCTCCTCCATGGCGCCCGCCACCATCAGCCGGCGCAGGCCGTCCTGCACCTGCTCATAGATGGGCCGGGCGTCCCGATAATCCAAATGGAGCATGTTGTCCTCCTTTCCCAGCTCGATTTCTGTACTAACTGTATTAGTACAGTCAGTTTAACCCCGCCTTGTGCAGAAAGCAATTAAGATCCTCTTAAAAATTTCTGAATTCCCAGGTTTTTTCCCTATGAATTCAAAGGGGAATGTGGTATGATATTATACACAGATTCATCTTCCAGGAGATGCGTCTTCTCCCCGCCCGCCCTTATGGGGCGCGGCACAGTTGACATGCTTCTGACGAAGCATCGAGGAGGACTTTCCATGTTTTCATCTGTAGGATTTATCGGCACCGGCACTATGGGCTCCGCCCTGGCCCGGGCCGCGGTAAAGGGCGCCCAGGGCGCCCCCATTTTCCTGGCAAACCGCTCCCCCAAGAAGGCCAGAAATCTGGCCAAGGAACTCAATGAACAGTCCATAGGCGGCAGCGTTGCCACCGCCACCACCAACGAGGTAATCGCCCGGCACTGCAACATCATCTTCCTGGCGGTCAAGCCCCAGATCATCCCCGGGATGCTGGCCACCATCGCCCCCATTCTGGCCGCCCGAACTGACCATTTCGTACTGGCCTCCCTGGCTGCCGGCATTGACGCCAAGCGCATCCGGGAGCTGCTGGGCGAGGATTATCCCGTTATCTGCCTGATGCCCAACACCCCCGTTGAGATCGGCGCCGGCATGGTGCAGTACTGCGGGGAGGGCACCACTCCCGAGGAGTTGGCAGACTTTGAGGCCCTCCTCTCCTCCGCCGGACTGGTGGATCAGGTCAACGCCAACCGCATGATTGCCGCCACCGCCGTCTCCGGCTGCGGCCCTGCTTTCTGCGCCATTTTTGTGGAAGCAATTGCCGACGCAGGCGTGGCCTGCGGGCTGCCCCGGGACAAGGCCCAGCTCTACGCCGCCCAAATGGTTTACGGCACCGCCCGGCTGATGCTGGAAAACAATCTCCACCCCGGCCAGCTGAAGGACGGCGTCTGTTCCCCCGCCGGCTCCACCATTCAGGGCGTCCGCACACTGGAGGCCCGCGGCTTCCGCTCCGCCGCCTTTGAAGCGGTGCTGGCCGCCTATGAGAAGACGGTGGAAATGGGCGACGTGTAACCGGGCCGGGAGACGCTCCGTTCCCCCTCACCTCCCACCCCCATCCATCATACATTGTAAGGCAAACCCCAATCGGACGGCCCCGGCAGCTCCGGGCGCCGGCATTCAAACGGAAAGGACGATGGCATTTTGAATCCCAATTACGAGCAGTTCCATCTGGCGGCCGGAGACCTCCTCCAGTCGGAGCCGGTGCGCCGCATGGGCTGCTGGAACCACCACGGACAGATTTCCACCCTGGACCACTCCCTTTTCGTGGCCTACTGCTCCTACCGGATCGCTCGTGCCCTGGGCATGGATGCCCTGGCCGCCGCCCGGGGCGGTCTGCTCCACGATCTGTACCTCTACGACTCCCGGGACAAGTCCGCACACCCCGGCTGGCAGTGCTTTGACCACCCCAGAGCCGCCGCCCACAACGCCCGCCAGCTTACCAACCTGACCCAAAAGGAAGAGAACATCATCCTCTCCCACATGTGGCCCCTGGGCGGCGCTCTGCCCCGCTCCCCGGAGGCCTGGCTGGTGGATGTGGTGGACACAGTGTGCGCCGCTTTGGAGCTGTCCCGGGTATATCACCCCCAGCACCTGCGCCGGCGTCTGGGCGTATCTCCCCTGATTCCCAAGGCCATGCCGCATGTTCGGAGAGGACAGGTGTCCACTGTAGCCGCACAGTGATTCGTTTTTCCCCCATCGTTCGGGAAAAAATTGCACAAAAATTTACGTTTCCCAAAAATTTTTCCCCTTTCCTCTTGTGGCCTCAAAGTTTCCCTGCTAATATGCTATAATGTCTGTGAGAGCGTCATTCCGGCGGGAGCGGCCCGCATGTACACATACAGGTGAAGCAGCAAATCAGGGGGAGCAGGCGGCTGCAGCCCCAAACTATGGAAGGAAGTTGAGTATGATTACACACGGAAAGAGCATCAAGATCTTTACGGGTAACTCCAATCCCAATCTGGCCAAGGGTATCTGCCAGGAGCTGGGCGTGCCCCTGGGCAACGCTGAGGTAGGTTCCTTTGCCGACGGCGAGAACTTTGCCTCCATCTATGAGACGGTGCGCGGAGCCGACGTATTTGTAGTGCAGTCCACCCGCCCCTTTGAGAAGGACGGCATTATGCATACCGTCAACGATGCGCTGATGGAGCTGCTCATTATGATGGATGCTCTGCGCCGGGCCTCTGCCGGTCGGATCACCGCCGTGATTCCCTATTTCGGCTATGCCCGTCAGGATCGCAAGACCAAGCCCCGTGACCCCATCTCCGCCAAGCTGGTGGCCAACCTGATCACCCGCGCCGGCGCTGACCGGGTGCTGACCATGGACCTGCACGCCAACCAGATCCAGGGCTTCTTCGACATTCCCGTGGATAACCTGCTGGGTTCCCCCATTTTTGTCAACGAGTTTTTCCGCAAGTTTGCCGCTGTGCAGGACGACACCATGGTGGTCTCCCCCGACGTAGGCTCTGTGGCCCGTGCCCGTGCCTTCGCCCAGAAGCTGGGAATGCCTCTGGCCATCGTGGATAAGCGCCGCCAGAAGGCCAACTCCTCCGAGGTCATGAACATCATCGGCGACGTAACGGACAAGCATGTCATCCTCCTGGACGACATGGTGGACACCGGCGGATCCCTCTGCCACGCCGCCAAGGCTCTGGTGGACATTGGCAAGGCCAAGAGCGTCACTGCCTGTGCCAGCCACGGTCTGCTGTCCGGCCCCGCCATTCAGCGCATCAATGACAGCGTCATCGATGAGGTGGTCTTCCTGGACACCATTCCTCCCAAGAACGGCGTCAAGTGCGACAAGATCCGCTACATCTCCGTGGCCCACATGTTCGCCGAGGCCATCAGCCACATCTACGAGGAGACCTCCGTTTCCCGTCTGTTCTCCTGATCGTCCATTTCTCCGGGGACGGGCCAACAGCCCGTCCCCGGTTTTGTATGAGGTGACCCTTTCTATGCTGTTTCAAAAAAAAGCCGGCGGCGCCGGCTGGCTCCTGGTTTGCCTGGGCAATCCGGGAGAAAAGTATGAAAATACCCGCCACAACGTAGGCTTTATGGTGGCCGACGAGCTGGGGGAGCGGCAGAATGCCCCCATTCAAAAGCTGAAATTCAAGGCGCTGACCAACCTGTTCACCATTTCCGGGGAAAAGGTACTGGTCATGAAGCCGGTGACCTATATGAACCTGTCCGGCGAGGCGGTGCGTCAGGCGGCGGATTTCTACAAAATCGCCCCCGACCATATCTTGGTGGTATCCGACGACACCGCCCTGGCTGTGGGACGGCTCCGGGTGCGCCGGGGCGGCTCCGCCGGGGGCCACAACGGTCTGAAGAACATCATTCAGCACCTGGGCACGGACCAGTTCCCCCGGATCCGGGTAGGCGTGGGAGAAAAGCCCCATCCGGACTACGACATGGCCGACTGGGTGCTGGGCAAGTTCCAGGGAGAGGATCTGACCGCCATACAAAAAGCGGTGGTCCGGGCCGCCGACTGTGTGGAGTGCTTTCTGAAAGACGGCCCCGACAAGGCCATGAACCAATTCAACGGATAAAAAAGGACCGCTGCCAGGCAGCGGTCCTTTTTTCATGTGGTACGAAGAGGCTCAGGCCTTGGCCAGAGCGGCGGTATCCATGGCGATCATCAGCTCCTCGTTGGTGGGGATGACCAGGATGCGCACGGTGGAATCCTCGGTAGCGATGTCCACTTCCTTGCCCCGGATGCCGTTCTTCTCGGGGTCGATCTTGGCGCCCAGGAACTCCAGGCCGGACATCACGCTGGAACGAGTGGTAGCGCCGTTCTCGCCCACGCCGGCGGTGAAGATGATGGCGTCCACACCACCCATGGCGGCAGCATACGCGCCGATATACTTCTTCACGCTGTAGTCGAAGGAATCCAGAGCCAGCTGAGCACGCTGGTTGCCCTGCTCAGCAGCAGCCTCCAGATCACGGAAGTCGGAGGACACGCCGGAGATCCCCAGCACGCCGGACTTCTTATTCAGCACATTCAGCATCTCCTTGATGTCGTAGCCGTGCTTGTTCATCACATACTCCAGGATGCCGGCATCCAGATCGCCGGAACGGGTGCCCATGGGCACACCGGCCAGGGGCGTAAAGCCCATGGAGGTGTCCACGCTCTTGCCGCCGTCGATGGCGGTGATGGAGGAGCCGTTGCCCAGGTGGCAGGAGATGAGCTTCAGCTCCTCAATGGGCTTGCCCAGCATGGCGGCAGCCCGCTGGGAGACATACTTGTGGCTGGTGCCGTGGAAGCCGTAGCGGCGCACCTTGTCCTGCTCGTAATACTCATAGGGCAGCGCATAGGTGTAGGCCACGGGGGGCATAGTCTGATGGAAGGCGGTGTCGAACACAGCCACCTGAGGCACGTCCTTACCCATAACAGCTACACAGGCCTTGATGCCGGTGATGTTGGCGGGGTTGTGGAGAGGAGCCAGGGGGATGCAGGCCTCCAGAGCCTCCATCACCTCATCGGTGATCAGCACGGAGCCGGAGAAAGCCTCGCCGCCGTGAACCACACGGTGACCCACAGCGTCGATCTCCTTCATGGAAGCGATCACGCCGTTCTTCTCGTCCACCAGGGCCTTCAGCACGGTCTCGATGGCCTCGGAATGGGTGGGCATAGCCACGTCGGCGTCCTTAATGGGCTCCTTGCCCTCGGGCTTATAGGTAAACTTGCCGTCAATGCCGATGCGCTCACACAGGCCCTTGGCGAGCACCTGCTGAGTCTCGGGGTTGAGCAGCTGGTACTTCAGAGAAGAACTGCCAGCGTTGATGACCAGAATGTTCATGGGAATCAATCTCCTTTTTCAAAGATACAAGGCCGCACTTGCCTTGTCTACTGGGGATGTAGTACACTGATTTACAGGCCAATGCAGTTGTTACAATTTATTGTACCGCTTTTCCCTGCGTTGGACAACCCCTTCCATGAAAAAAAGACGTAATCAGGAACAAACCAGCTCATGAGGTGACAGCATGCACGTAGCAGGAATTGTAGCGGAATATAACCCCTTTCACTCCGGTCACCGGTATCAGATCCGGCAGACCAGACAGCTGCTGGGTGAGGACTGTCCCGTGGTGGCGGTGATGAGCGGCAACTGGGTACAAAGCGGCGCGCCGGCGGCGGCGGACAAATGGCTGCGTGCCCGGATGGCGCTGATGGGCGGCGTGGACCTGGTGCTGGAGCTGCCCACTCCCTGGGCCCTGTCTTCGGCGGAAGCCTTCGCCGGAGGAGCCGTTTGGCTGCTTCACGCCGCAGGGGTGGTCACCCACCTTTCCTTTGGCAGCGAGGGCGGCCAGGTGGAACCCCTGGCTCAGGCTGCCCGGTGCCTGGACGACCCCGCCTTTCCCCCTTTGCTGGGACAGGCTCTGGCGGACGGCTCCTCCTTTGCCGCCGGCCGCCAGCGGGCGGCGGAGCAGCTGGCCGGGCCGGAGGTAGGGGCCCTGCTGTCCGCCCCCAACAACAATCTGGGGGTAGAGTATCTGCGGGCGCTGCGCCGCTGGGATAGCCGGATTCAGCCCATTACCGTCCGCCGGGTGGGCGCGGGGCACAACCATTTCTGCTCCCACCGGCCGGAGCACTTGTCTGCCACCCAAATCCGGAGTCTGCTTCTGGAGGACGACTGGCAAAATTGTGCGCCCTATCTGGAGCCCCAGGCGGCCGCTCTGCTGCGGTCCGCTCCCAGGATCACGCAGGACAGCCTGGCCCTGGCACAGCGTCTGATTCTGGCCCGGCTGCGGGGGATGGACGAGGAGGACTGGGCCAGGCTCCCCGATGGCGGGGCCGGAGAGGGGCTGAACCGGCGGCTGGCACGGGCAGGCCGCCAGGCCGCCTCCCTGGAAGAGTTTTATACCCTGGCCAAGACGAAACGCTACGCCCATGCCCGGCTGCGGCGGTTGGCCCTGTGGGCCTACCTGAGTCTGGACGAAAACAGCCGACCCCAGCATCCCCCCTATCTGCGGGTGCTGGGCTGCACCTCCCGGGGGCAGGAGCTGTTGGCCCGAATGCGGAAGGAGGCCGCCCTGCCGGTGCTGACCAAGCCCGCCCACGTCCGGCGGCTGGAGCCCCAAGCCCAGACGATATTTCAACAGGAAGCCCGCTGTACCGACCTGTACGACCTGCTGCTGACCCCCCTTCTCCCAGGCGGTCGGGAGTGGCGAACCGGGCCGGAGCGCTGGGAAGGAGGTCCAACCCCATGACAAAACACATCTCCCCCACTCTGCGCAAATGGCTTCCCCCCGTACTTGTCCCCTTACTCCTGATCCTCCTATTTCATGGCGTCAAGGGCAATACCCGGTGGATGGATCTTTGGGTCAACGGGGTCATGGCCCCGTTGGAGCAAGCCCTGGGCCGTCTCTGGTCCCTCCTTCCCTGGTTCTCCGTGGCAGAACTGCTTACCGCCTCCGCTCTGACGGCAGGAGTGGTCTGGCTGCTGCGGGCGGTATATCTTCTGATCCGGCAGCGCTGCCCCAAGGCCTTTGGCCGTCGTATGCTGGCTCTGGCTGTCTGCCTGCTCTGGCTGTGGGCAGGGCTGTGCTGGATGTGGAACGCGGCCTATTACGCCCCCTCCTTTACCGAAAAAAGCGGCCTGAATACTACCCCCTATTCTGTGGAGCGGCTGGCACAGGTGACCGAGCTGTTTGCCAGAGAGGCAGCCCGTCTCTCCGACCAGGTTCCCCGGGACAGCGAGGGGCACTTTGCCGCCCAGCGTCAGGATCTGTTTTCCACAGGCACGGGCATTTATGTGGAAATTTCCCGGGAATTCCCCTGTCTGGAGATGGAATCAGTGGCCGTGAAGCCCATTTTCTTTTCCCGTCTCCAGAGCATTTTGGGATTTACCGGGGTGTATTTCCCCTTCACCGGGGAGGCAAATGTGAATATTGACGCCCCCCTGTGCATGCTGCCCGCCACCATCGCCCATGAGATGGCCCATCAGCGAATGGTGGCCTCAGAGGACGAGGCCAACTTTGTGGGCATCGCCGCATCCGTCACCAGCAGCAGCACCGTTTTCCAGTATTCGGGCTATCTGTTCGGCCTGATCCATCTGTGCAACGCCCTCTACCCCGTAGCGCCGGACACCTGGACGGAAATCGTTCAGACCTGCTTCACCCCGGAAATGGTCACCGACTGGAATGACAACAACGCTTACTGGGACGCTCTCTCCTCCCCTGCCGAGGACGCCGCAGGCCAGGTGTACGACACGTTTCTGAAAGGCAACGACCAGCCCCTGGGTCTGAACTCCTATGGGGCCTGTGTGGACCTGCTGGTGGCATACTTTGGCCAACAGGCCCAATAGGAAAAATCCGTTGGGAAACCACAGGCTTCCCAACGGATTGTTTTATTTCTCCAGGATCTCCTTCACGGCGGCACTGTCGGGGGCCACCACCAAAAGCACCGTCTCGCCCCGGCGCTCCAGATAGGCCGACTCCAGCTTGGGAATCTCGGCCGGGCGGTAGTCCCGGTTGCTCTCTACCTGGCCCTCCAGGTACTGCTCCACGGCGGTGAAGGTGCTCTCCGCAGCCTCCTCCCCCTCCAGGATCAGCAAGGCGGCTTCCTCACAGGTGGCCCCGGCGGAGCGGAAAATCATCCCGTCAATCAGCTGATCCCGGGATACCCCCTGCTCCTCCAGTCCGTACAGAGCCCAGGCCACGTCGCAGTCCAGCTCCTCCAGGGTCTCTGAGAAAACGCCCTCATCCAGCAGCGCCTGAACCTGTTCCTTTGTGTAGGGGGCCGCACTCTCCTGCTCCGCGGCACACCCCGCCAGCACCCCCACGCACAGGGCGGCGGCCAGCAAGCCGTACACTCTTTTCTTCATGTCTTTCCTCCCGTCATCCGGCATACAGGGTATCATAGGACACGGTGTGGGTCTTTAAGTACTCCAGCCACTGCTTGCAGTAGCTGCTGCGCAGATGCACTCCGTCGCCGCTGGCGTCCTCAGGCAGCTGCCCGTCCGCCCCGGTAAAGACCGGGTTCAGATCCAAAAAGGCCACCTGTTTCTCCTCCGCGGCCTTCTTCATCAGGTCATTGTAGATCAGCAGATGCTTGTTGGTCAGATAGTCGGCGCCCCCTGTGGCGGCAATCACATCCTCATTCAGGGGGATCAGGCCCTGGATGTAAATCACCGCGTTAGGCTGGCAGGCCCGGATGGCGTCGATGGCGGAGCAGTAAGCCTCATAAAAGCCCTCGTCATCGTAATACCCCAGCTCGTTGACACCCAGGGACAGATACACCTTCCCATACTCTTTCAGCGCCAGCGCCTCCAGCAATGTGTAGCTGACCCCGTCAATGGTAAGGGCCTTCTTGCTCTGGAGGGTGAAGATAGACAGTCCGTTGGATGTCAGATTCTCTCCGCAGCCAATCCCGCTGTAGATCATAAAACCGTCCGTACGGGAATCGCCCACGAAAGCGGCATCCTCAAAATAGCTCAGATCCACCGCTTCCCCTTCCGGCACAGGCTGGGAGAAGTCATACTGTCCACTGGGCGTAGGCGGATCCACAGGCTCGACAGGCGGCTTTTCCTGCCCCTGCGTGGGCGTCCCCCCACCGGTTTCTCCGCTTCCCTCCTGGGTTCCGCCGGAGGATCCCGCCGGATCCTGCCCCTGTTCCTGCTGCCCGTCGGACTCAGCAGAGGTACTGTCCCCCTGACTTCCGGAGGCCGAGGTTGCTCCTTGGGTCTGGCCGTCGCCGCCCTGCTCCGATCCCTGGCTGGATTCACTTCCCTGTACTTGACTTTCCGACCCGCTTGAGGCCTGCTGCCCGGCCGGGGCACACCCCGCAAGCATAGAACAGCAAACAAGAACCGCCAGCCAGCGGCATAATCTTTTCTCCGACATAAATCGACATCCTCCGCAGTATTATTCTTTCTCTTTTGCAGAGGGGGTTCCAGCCCCCAAACACATGACGCGCCACCGGTTGATCCAGGGCAGCAGGGCCCGCATCACGGTGGAAGCCAGCATAGCTCCCACCGCCAGGGACGCGGCAAATCCAAAGGTGTGCAGCAGGGTGTTGAGAAACAGCTGCGTCTCCCCCGCCACACAGTAACGCATCGAATAATAAATACCTGCCCCGGGAACCAAGGGCAGCAAAGCCACCTGCAGATACCCCGTCACAGGGCAGCGACGGATCCGGGACATGATCTCGGAATACACGGCAATCGCCACCGCAGCCAGAAATGCGGCCACGATGTCATCCGTCAGCAAATGCTGCGCCAGTAAATAGACAAACCACCCTAGCGCCCCGCCAAAGCCGCAGATCAGAATCCCTCCGCCCCAGATGTTGAACACCAATCCAAAGGCCACACAGGCCACAAAGGCCCACAGGCAAGGTGGAAGGAAGGAAAGTATAATTTCCATCTTCGTCCTCCCTCACATTCCAATCGCCAGGGAGATTACAACGCCCAGGGAGATGGCAGTGGCGGTCAAAATAGCGTCCGCCGTACGGCTCATGCCGGAGATAATGTCGCCGGCCATGATTTCCCGCATGGCGTTGGTCAGTGCCATACCGGGCACCAGCACCATCAGTGTACCAATGGTGATGGACTCCAGCTGCTGGCCCACTCCTACATTCACCAGCCCCATGGCCAGCAAAGAGGCGATGGCGGCGCCGATCAGCGTGCGGAAAAAGCCGTTAAAGCCCAGCGGCGCCCCAATATACATCAGCCAGATTCCCACTGCCAAACCGCAAATTCCTGCACTGACCGCATCCAGTGGTCCTCCACCGAAAAACGCGGCGAAAAAGCCTGCCCCCACCACATATCCGGCCAGGTAAACCCAGTTGGGGTAGGCCCGCTTCTCCTGTTCCAGCCGGTCAATGAGCGCCTTGGCCTGCTCAATGGGCAGCGGATCGGCACAGAGGCGGCGGCACAGGCCGTTACACCGCTCCAGCAGTTCGATATCCGTCCCATGTGGGGGAATCCGGCGCATTCTGGTAATGGGGTGCCCTTCCGGGGTGGTCAAGCTGACAATGAGACAGTTGGGAATGGCAAAAACCTGGGGCTGCAGCCCATAGGCGGTTAGCAGTCGGTGGACCGATTCCTCCACCCGGTAGATCTCCGCCCCGCTGTACATCAGCTGATAGCCCAGCTCGGTCCCCATGTTGAGAAGATTGTCGTAGTCCATGCAACAGCCTGCCTCCCTGAATCAGAATACCATCTTTCCGGGAAATAACAAGGAACAAATTTATTACAAAACAGCCTTCTTTTTTGCAAACAAAACATCCCGAAGGCCCCTCTAACTGCCCAGAATCTGGAAGAGGCATCCCCACACATAGTCCAGATCCTCAAAGGGCAGCTCTTCCGGGATGCAAAAGCACACCCGCTCGCCGGCTCCGGTACAGGACACCCCATATTCGCACAGACGGCTCATCATTTCCTCTGCCGTCCGGCCGGGAAAACGGGCCGTAATAGTCCCTTCCTCCTGGCACACCTGCTCCAGCTCCGGGGTTCCGGCTCCCAGATCCAACAGTCGGGCCCGCAAATGACGTGTCAGTCGGGCCAGACGTTCCGACTTGCTGGGCATCTGAGCTTTTTGGTTCAGGTTTACCGTTCTCACAAGCGCACCTCCAAAGGTACATTCACCGCGTAGCCCTCGCTCCGCAGCGTCGTCAGCAGTGCCGTCAGCATACGGGCCGTATTCTCTCCGGCATCCAGCGTCAGGTAGGCGCTGTACCGGGTCTTTCCCAGCTTCCGGACAATGGCATCTGTATAGCTGGAGCCACTATCCGTCTCATCAGGAACCCCGTTCACCGTCTCACGCCAGCAAATCCATCCCAGTTCATCCAGCTGCGCCCGCTGTGCCCTAGGCACCAGCGCCACCTGGGTGGTGGTGTAGGTCAGTTTCCGAAGGATTTGATTGCCCTCCTGCAGCATCTGCTGAGTCTGGGCCAGGGTTGCACCCTCTGCCAGCAATCCCACGGTATGCCCCTGGGCCAGGATGCGGTACAGCAGGTCGTCCTGCCGTTCCAGGGCTTCCGGCGAAAAGAAAAACGCCGCCTTTTTATTCTGGACATCCAGCGTATCCAGGATAGACTCCAGGCTGCCCGTTTCGTCGCAGCGAATCCCCAGATAGACCGTGGTAACGTTCTCCTCCGTGGGTTCCTCATCCACGTCCGGGACGGTAGGGCCCGTGGTCTCATCCGGCGGAACCACTTCCGGGGTGACCGGAGTTGGCGGCTGATTTGCCTGGGTATACTCCCGATACCGCCGCTCAATCAGCCCGCTGGCCGCATCCACAAACATCCCGTCACTCAATACCGCTCCATCGTTCTTAATCCGCACCACATATCCCTGACTGATGGAGATGGTAGAGTAAGTCAATCCAAAAAAGCTGCACACGGTGGACACCGGTACATAGGGAGTCCCGTTGCGGAGAATGGGTTTCCCGCTGAGCTGTGTGTCCGTAATGGCGTCATAACATATGCCGCGGTTAAAGTCAAAGGCCAAGGCCTGCTGCAAATTTCCAAACAGCGCCAGAATACCAGCCTCTCGGTTATAGCTGGACGTAATTCCCAGGTCTACCCCAGAGGTGTTATTGCCGTCAAACACGTCATAGGGTACGTATAACACACCCCCTGACCACAGCGGCATAGGCCGGTTCAGAAGCTCCAGCAGGCTGTCGTTGATGGCGGTAAAATAGACATCCCCCGCCGCCTGAGCTGACGGCGCCGACGGCAGAAGAATAGCCAGCGCACACAATACGGCGCACAAAAACCGAAGTACCCTGTTTTGTTTCACAACCTTACCTCCTTCCCGGGATCCCGTCATTTTCTTGCAGGGAGAATTATATCATAGTATAATGTGCGGGGCAACACAGACAGCCTAGAAACAAGGCATGGAGGGATGGTATGTACTGGGTTTATATACTCCAGTGCGGGGATGGCACCCTATACACCGGCTCCACCAATGATCTCCCCGCCCGAGTTGCCGTCCATAACAAAGGCAAAGGCGCCAAATATACCCGCAGCCGTCTTCCGGTCACACTGGTCTATTCGGAACCGGTTGCAGACCGTTCCCAAGCTCTGAAGCGGGAATATGCCATCAAGCAGCTCAGCCGGGCAGATAAAATCGCCCTGGTACAAAGCACCAGGGCGAAGCATCCGTTATAATAATCAGTCTTGGGGCTCTTCGTGCCCCTGCGGAAGCTCTTCCTCCGCCGCAGGCTGCCCGGTTTGCAGCGGAATATACACCGGTTCGGGATCCATGGGCTGCTTGGTTCCCACGCAGCGGTTAATGGGTGTGCCCATGTTGTGGAACTTTTCCTCATAATCCGTCATAACGCCGCAAATTCCATTCTCATGGAGATTTCGGGTCACTTCAGACAGCTCATATCCGGCTTTCGGGAACTGGAACAGAGAATACTCAAACAAATCCCGGTTGTCCGTCTTGAAATGGATCTCGCCCCCATCCTGGAGAATCCCACGGTACAGCACCAGGAAGTTTTCATGGGTCAGGCGACGCCGGGCGTGGCGATTCGACGGCCAGGGATCACAGAAATTGATAAACAGCCGCTGAACCTCTCCGGGAGCAAAATACTCCCGAAGCATGGCCGCGTCCCCATCAATAAAGAAAACATTGTCCAGCCCCATCTCAGCACACCGTTCCATGGCCACAACCATGGCGTCTGCCACTCGCTCAATCGCGATGTAAAGTACAGAGGGATTCCGAGCGGCCGTCTGGGCGGTAAATCTTCCCTTCCCGCACCCCAGTTCCAGCCAGACCGCATCAGCGTCCGGCTTCAGCTCTCTCCATTTCCCGGCACGTTCCGCAGGATCAGAAATCAGAAAGCGGGCGCAGCGTTCCATCCGCGGCACCAGGTTCGGTTTTTTTCTCATACGCATAATCCAGTTCACCTCTGCTGCAATTTCAAAAAACATCTTATCATACCCAATCTTCCCTTGCAATCCCTCCCAAACTATATTATACTATGGCGAGTGTAGAGGTACAATACATATTGGACAGTTGAATAAAAAAGGATCCCAAACTATATTATACTATGGCGAGTAGGCTTACCGCTCATATTACCAGAGGTGCTCTAAAAACATGCAGTCCTGCCTATGGTCGTCCGTTAATCTGCGTGGAGCTAAATCCGTATAACGCTATATCCGGGTGTAGCGCAGTTGGTAGCGCGCTTGCTTTGGGAGGATACGCCCGGGCAGTCCCACAACTTCATATCGGGGTGTTGCGCAGTTGGTAGCGCGCCTGCTTTGGGAGCATATCCTGCCCATTCATGAGGGAAAAAGCCCAACCCCACAACCCGCTGGGACGCTACCAGAAGCGGGAACCAGTTCCGCAAAGCCGTTGGTCAAAAAACGGCCTTGACCACATGTTTGACCACAGTTATAATCATTTTATATCCGGGTGTAGCGCAGTTGGTAGCGCGCTTGCTTTAAGTGCGTGAGGCCCAGGTTCGGGCCACAGCCTTTGAAAAACCCGGAAAGCCTTGGGACACTTAGGCTGACAGCACTTTCACCCTCGCCGATAACTGGTCAAAAATCGGCGTTGACCACATGTTTGACCACAATTGGAAAACCTTATAACCGGGTGTAGCGCAGTTGGTAGCGCGCTTGCTTTGGGAGCAAGATGCCGGGAGTTCGAGTCTCCCCACTCGGACCAATTTTGTCAGAAAAACCGTCCGAAATGGCGGTTTTTCTGCATTTATC
>CALXDY010000130.1 GCA_944387225.1 uncultured Oscillospiraceae bacterium
TGGGGCAGCACCGCCGTTACGCCGGTCTGCTGCTCCCCCTGGGAAAGGGTGCAATGCCCTACCAGGACTCCCTCCACATCGGTGATAAGATTGCGCTTTCCCTTTTTCAGGGAGCCTACTGCCACAGGCATCGTTTGCGTAAGGCTCATAACGTACCTCTCCCCTGCTCAGATTTGCGGCGCTTCCACAAAACAGTGGAGGTGGAGGGGGCCCAGCACCTTCAGTCCCTCTCCCAGGGCAAACCCCCGGCCCTCTGCCAGGCGCTGGCCCTGCATGGTGAAATAGATCCGGTACATTCCCAGCAGCTCCTCGTTGAGCTGGGTTTTATGGAGCGCCATGGCAGCAAATTTTTTCTCAAAAGTTTCTGTCACATCTACCACCGTGTTGGGCTCCTGGGTAAAGTAAAAGCCGATGGCAGCACACTGCCAGGGGGCTGTCTCCGTTTCCCGGGGATACCTGGCCAGGGCGGTGGAGATAAAGGCCTGGGCTGCCGCCTGGCCGGTGACCACATGGTCCCTGTGGGCCTCGTACCGGGCCCAGGGATCCGGACAGAAGATCACATCAGGGCGGATGGTCCGCACCAGCTCGGCAATCTTTCCCGCCAGAGCAGGCACGCTATCCAGGGAGCCATCAGGCAGATCAAAAAAGTGGAATTCCTTTGCTCCCAGAGCCCTGCCGGCAGCCATGGCCTCCTCCCGGCGCGCTGCCGCCAACTGGGCGGGCTCCACCGGCCCTCCCTGGGCGCCCAGATCACCGTTGGTCACAGTCAGATAATGGATCTCACAGCCCTTGGCCGCCAAGGCGGCAATAGTACCTCCCATGCCGATCTCGTTGTCATCGGCGTGGGGCTGGATACACAGGGCACGCTTGGCCGTCATGATGTCAGGCGGAGCAAAAAAAGCGGATACGTCCATAGCTTATACTTCTCCTTTCCCCGCCCCGCGGCGGGCGTCCAGTTCTATACGGATGGTCTCGATCTGAGATGACCGAAGCCGATAGAGCAGCATGGGCAAAATGGCCAGCAGGAAGCACAGCGCCGGCACCACATAGACGATAGCACTGAAGCCCAGGCGCACTGTATCGTTGGGGGCCATATTATCCTTATAGTGCATCCATGTCAGGGACACACCCAGCAGTCCCTTGGCAATGGTGGCGCTGAGCTTGTTGAGGAAGGTATTCATGGAGAACACCACGCCCTCTCCCCGGAAACCCAGCTTGTACTCAGCGTAGTCGATGGCATCCATAAGCATGGAGGTGCTGGTGATGGTGGTAACGCCGGTGAAGGCGAAGCTGATCCCCAACAACACCAGGCTCACCACTACGCCGCTATCCACCAGGAAGGGCACTGCGCTGGCCGCCGCTCCCGCCAGGCAGGAGATAATAAAGATGTACTTCTTGTCAAACCGGCGGATCAAAGCCGGCGATGCCGCCATGCCGGAGATCATGCCCAGCACCAGGCTCAACCCGATATAGGTGACATAACCGGAGTCCCCCCAAACGTACACAGCAAAGTACATCTGGGCCACCTGGCGGACGTTGTTGACCATGTTGACAATAAGGAGGGCCACCATCAGGGCCTTCAGGGGGCCGTTATCCAGAATGGTGTGGATATTGCGGCGGAAGGGCACCCCCTTGGGCGGCGGCTCAATCCGCTCCCGCAGCACAAAGCCGCTGAGCACCATCAGCACCGCTCCCAGGCCCGCCACTACCAGGGCCGCCGCCGTGTAAGCCCCGGCGCTGCGCTCGCCGCCAAAGGCGTTGAGCAGAGCCACGCTGCCCACGGAGATGATCACTGTGCCCACCGTGCCGCCGATCTTTCCCAGGGTTACCATGCCGTTCTTCTCATCCGGATCCCGGGAGGACACCGACGAGATGGCCCAGATGGGAATGTCATAAACAGTATAGGACATACCCCAAAGCACATAGCACACCGCCGCCACCGCCACCGTGCCGGCGGCGGAGCCGCCAAAGTTTACAAAGCACAACACTGTGGCAACCGCTACCACTACCGGACCGATCAGCAGATAGGGCCGAAACTTGCCCCAACGGGTCTTTGTCATGTCCGCCAGCATCCCCATAAGGATGTCGTTGACCGCATCCCAGAGGCTGGCCGTCACCATAATGACGGTCACCGTCTCGGAAGGAATGCGCAGTAGGTCTGTGAAGAAAAACATGACATACATGGCCACAAAGCTGTAAATCATGTTCTGCCCCAGGAGGCTCCCAGTATAGGTCAGCTTCTCGCCCAGCGAGATCTTTTGCATACGCTCCACTCCTCTTTCTTTTTACTCCGACAGCAGTCTTTCTCCCGCTGCCCGCAGGGCCAGGCGCAGCCCGCCCTCCGCCGGGGTCAGCTGCCCGCTTTCCGGCAAAATGGCCTGCCGCAGCTCAAAGGGCAGCTTCTCCTCCACCCGCTTGGCGTAATCCCGGTTTTTCATGCAGCCTCCCGCCAGCACCAGGTGGAAGCTCTCCCCCATCTGGTGATCCATCCGTCGATAGACTGCTGTCAGCAGCGCCGAAAGGTGGGTGCTGCCCTCATCCAAAATCTGCTCCCGCAGAGGTTCCGGCTCCTCCCACTTCAGCAGCGGAGCCGCCAGGGCAGCTACCTTGTCGCACTGGGTGATATCCGCTGCCTTCTCCGGCAGGTTCTCCAGGCGCTCCGCCCCCAAAGCCTGCGCTATCGCCGGGAACCAAGGGGCCCAGGAGCCCCAGCCGTCGCAGTATCCCAG
>CALXDY010000131.1 GCA_944387225.1 uncultured Oscillospiraceae bacterium
AAGTGCAACGGCTACTACTGCTATTGTAGCCGGCACATCAACGACCACGTACATGTGGAATGATTGCAGAAACATCCCCCAACGGACGAAACCGTTGGGGGATGTTCTTTTGCGTTGGAGTGAGAGAAGAAAGAAGAGGAAGTCGGAAAATTACATATAGAAAAGGATATCGCTGTAGGTGGGGAAGGGCCAGTACTTCCGATCCACCATGGTTTCCAGGGTGTCGGCCAGAGTCCGGGCGGCGGACATATCGGCCAGAATCACGCTCTGGAAGTAGATCAGCCGGGCTTCCGTGACCTGAGGGGCGTCCGCCAGATCCCGTTCCAGCTTTTCCACGGCGGCCAGCAGCTGATCGGTGGTCTCCGACAGCTTGGCGGCCACAGAGGATTCATACCGGCTGGAGCCGATGGCGCTGCGGGACTTGATGCGGCTGCACAGGCTTCCGGTGTAATCGGACACGGCGGGAAGAATGTCCCGCTTGAGCATATCCAGCATGGTGTTGGCCTCAATGGTCAGCACGGTGCAGTAGTTCTCCATGTGGATTTCCTGGCGGGCGGCCAGCTCCTCCCGGGAGAAAATGCCGTGCTTGGTGAACAGAGCCACATTCTTCTCCGCAGTGTAAACGGGAAGGGCGTCGGCGGTAGAGGTCAGGTTGGCCAGCCCACGGCGGGCAGCCTCCCGGAGCCAGGCATCCTCGTAGCCGTTGCCGTTGAAGACGATCCGCTGATGCTCGGTAAGAACCCGGCGGATCAGGGCGGACAGCGCTTCGTTGAAGTCGGGGGCGGCCTCCAGCTCATCGGCGAACTGCTCCAGCTCCTCGGCCATAATGGTGTTCAGGGCGATGTTGGGGCCGGCGATGGACTGGGAGGAACCCAGCATCCGGAACTCAAACTTGTTGCCGGTGAAGGCCAGGGGGGAGGTGCGGTTGCGGTCGGTGTTGTCCTGGGGAATGGGGGGCATGACGTCCACCCCGATGCGAAGGGTCTTCTTGCCGGGGTCGGAATACTCCGTGCCGTGGATGATGGAATCCACCACAGCGGTGAGCTCGTCGCCCAGGAAGATGGATACCACGGCGGGAGGGGCCTCCTGGGCACCCAGACGGTGGTCGTTGCCGGCGTAGGCCACGGTGCAGCGGAGGAAGTCCTGATACTCGTCTACACCCTTGATGAAGGCGGCCAGGAAGAGGAGAAAGCGGGCATTCTGGCTGGGGGTGCGGCCGGGCTTGAACAGGTTGTCGCCGGTGTCGGTGGCCAGAGACCAGTTATCGTGCTTGCCGGAGCCGTTGATGCCGGCGAAGGGCTTTTCGTGGAGCAGGCAGACCAGCCCATGCTTTCGGGCTACCTTCCGCATCACGTCCATGGTGATCTGGTTGTGGTCGCAGGCGGTGTTGGCGTCGGAGTAGATGGGGGCCATCTCGTGCTGGCAGGGGGCCACCTCGTTGTGCTTGGTCTTGGACAGGACGCCCAGTTTCCAAAGCTCTCGATCCAGCTCCTCCATATACGCTGCTACCCGGGGCCGGATAGCGCCGAAGTAATGATCCTCCAGCTCCTGTCCCTTGGGGGGCTTGGCGCCGAACAGGGTGCGGCCGCACAGACGCAGATCCATCCGCTTGGCAAAGTCCTTCTCGTCCACCAGGAAATACTCCTGCTCAGGCCCCACCTGGGCCACCACCCGGGTGGTCTCCGTGTCGCCGAAGAGACGGAGAATGCGAACCGCCTGGCGGCTGACCTCGTCCATGGAACGGAGCAGAGGGGTTTTCTTATCCAGCACCTGGCCGGAATAGGAGCAGAACACCGTGGGGATGTAAAGGGTGCCGTCCCGGAGGAAGGCGAAGGAGGTGGGGTCCCACGCGGTATAGCCTCTGGCCTCAAAGGTGGCCCGCAGGCCGCCGGAGGGGAAGGAGGAGGCGTCCGGCTCACCCCGTACCAGCTCCTTGCCGGAGAACTCCAGCAGCACCTTGCCGCCGGGAGCGGGGGTGATGAAGGAGTCATGCTTCTCGGCGGTGTAGCCGGTCATGGGCTGGAACCAGTGGGTGTAATGGGTGGCGCCCCGCTCAATGGCCCAGCGCTTCATGGCCTCGGCAATGTCGTTGGCGATGGACAGATCCAGGGAAGTTCCGGTGCGGATGCTATCCTTCCAGGCCTTGTAGGAGTTGGAGGAGAGGTACTGGCGCATCATCGCCTCGTTGAATACCATGCTGCCGAACAGTTCTGTCAGTTCCGTGGTTTTGGTTTCCATAATCAAAACTCCTTTCCGTGGATGAACAGGATCAAATAAACGGGCGGTTTGGATCACAGCCCGCTGGCGCCGTAGTTGGCCAGCACCCGGGCGGAGGGGTCGTCTACGTCGCAGCCCTTCCAAGAGCGGTTGGGCATCCAGAAGTCCTTGACCATTTCCGCCTGGCCGGGGTAGAACTGCTCAAACAGCTCCCGGTACAGCAGGCTCTCCTTGGTGAAGGGGGTGG
Source organism: uncultured Oscillospiraceae bacterium (assembly GCA_944387225.1). Lineage (GTDB taxonomy): Bacteria > Bacillota > Clostridia > Oscillospirales > Oscillospiraceae > Lawsonibacter. The sequence goes on from CALXDY010000131.1 coordinate 2,465, forward strand.
CGAAGGTGTATTTGCTGCGCTTGGCCTCAAACTGAGCCTGGGTATACAGGCTGTCGGCGTAGGCCTTCAGATCATCCACCATGGAGTGGCCCACCGCATCGGAGAAGGCGGCTTTTTCCCGCCAGAGGATGTGGTCAGGCAGCAGGCCGGTTCCCTCAAAGGCGTGGCGGAGGAGGTACTTGCCCTTGCCGTAGGTGTTGACCTTCAGGGCGGGATCCACCGACATGACGTAGCGGACAAAGTCCAGATCGCCGAAGGGTACCCGGGCCTCAATGGAGTTGTCGCCGATGCACCGGTCGGCCCGGAGTACGTCGTACATATAAAGCTCATCCACCCGCTTCTTGGCTTCCGCCTGGAAGGCGGCGGGGGAGGGGGCGTAATCGGTGTACTTATAGCCGAACAGCTCGTCGGAGATCTCGCCGGTCAGCAGCACCCGCACATCGGTTTTCTCATGGATGGCCTTACACAGCAGGTACATGCCCATGCTGGCCCGGATGGTGGTGATGTCGTAGGTGCCCAGGATGGAGGCCACCTCAGGCAGAGCCTGAATTACATCGTCCCGGGTGATGATGATTTCCGTGTGGTCGCTGCCGATGTAATCGGCTACCTCACGGGCATACTTCAGGTCGATGGCGTCCTGATCCATGCCGATGGCGAAGGTGCGGATGCGCTGGGGCAGCAGCTTTTGCGCCACGGCGCAGACCAGGCTGGAGTCCAGGCCGCCGGAGAGAAGGAAGCCCAGGGGCGCGTCGGCGTCCAGCCGCTTCTCAATAGCGGCAGTCAGATTTTCCCGGATGGTACGGCAGACGGTCTCCAGATCGTCTTTGGAGAAGATGTCCACGGTAGTCAGATCGGCGTAGCGGACAAAGGCGCCTTTATAATAATAGTGTCCGGGGGGGAAGGGACGGACCTGAGCGCACAGCCCCACCAGGTTTCTGGCCTCGCTGGCAAAGACAATGCCGCCGTCCCTGTCATAGCCGTAGAACAGGGGACGGATGCCGATGGGATCCCGGGCGGCGATGAGGGTTTGCTGGGCGCTGTCATAGAGCACC
>CALXDY010000132.1 GCA_944387225.1 uncultured Oscillospiraceae bacterium
CCCTCATGGTAGACCTCAGCCACATGGCCGGTGGCCAGGCCGATCTGGTTGCCGTAGGAGGAATAGCCCGCCGCGGCGGTCTGGGCGATCTTCCGCTGGGGCAGCTTGCCCGGCGTGGTCTGGTCAAAGGGCACCCGGGGATCGCCGCCGCCGGTAAAGCGCATAGCCTGGTGGACAAAGACACGGCCGGACAGAGGATCCCGGATGCAGCCGCCGATGCAGGTAGCCGCGCCGCCGAAGGGCTCGATCTCCGTGGGGTGGTTATGAGTCTCGTTTTTGAACATGAGCAGCCAGTCCTGCTCCTTGCCGTCCACATTAGCCGGGACATGGATGGAGCAGGCGTTGATCTCCTCGCTCTCGTCCAGCTCGGGGAGCAGGCCCCGCTTTTTCAGGGTCTTGGCGCCGATGGTGGCCAGATCCATCAGGGTCTGGGGCCGCTTGGCGGCCTTCTCCTCCCCGTAGACCTCCACACGGGCGTCCAGATACCGCTGATAGGCCGCCTGAACGGCGGGATCATGGATATCCACCCGGTCGATATGGGTGGAGAAGGTGGTGTGGCGGCAGTGATCGGACCAGTAGGTGTCCACCAGACGCACCTCGGTAATGGTGGGATCCCGCTTCTCCTCGTCCCGGAAGTAGGCCTGAAGGAACTTCAAATCCTCCAGATCCATAGCTAAGCCCAGCTCGTCCAGCAGCTTGGCAAGGCCCGCCTCATCCAGGGCGGTAAAGCCGGTGACCGTGGCCACCGTAGTGGGGATCTCATACTCCCGCTCCAGGGTGTCCGGCTTATCCATGGAGGCCTCCCGGCACTCCACGGGGTTGATGAGATAGTGACGGATCTTGTCCAGCTCCTCCTCGGTCAGGCTGCCCAGAAGCAGGTAGACCTTGGCGGACGCGATGAGAGGCCGCTCCGCACCAGACTGAAGCTGGATGCACTGGGCGCAGGAGTCAGCCCGCTGGTCATACTGACCGGGCAGGGCTTCCACTGCCAGGACGGTACGGGGTCCCTCCGGCAGAGGGCAGGTCTCATCATAGAGCAGATCCACCTGGGGCTCGGAGAATACCACGCCCTTGGCCGCCTCATAGACCTGGGGCTCGATCCGGTCGGCGTCATACCGGTTCAGGATCCGGACGCCCTCCAGATTCCGGATGCCCAGCTGCTCCCGCAGCTGACGGTACAGGCCCTGGGCCTCCACGTCAAAGCCAGGCTTTTTTTCCGCGAAACAACGAAATACACTCATGTCGTTTCCTCCGTCTATCTCTAAATTTTCAATGCAGGGTTATTTTACCGTCCACTGGGACAGGTTGGCAAACAAATTGCTTTGGGTGGGCTGGATCCCCGATACCCGGCCGTATTGGGTCAGGACAGATCCATTGGGGAAACAGATGGGCGCGATGGGCGCCCACCGGGCCAGATAGTCGTACAGAGAGAATGCCGCCGACTGCCGTTGGCTGTCCTGGGCCTGCTCCATCTGCCGAAGCAGACTGTCCACACCCCGATCCGTCCACCGGCCGTAATTCAGGCTGCCCTCCGAGGCGACCAGCTCCCACAGGTCGAAGTCCGGCTGTAAAATCACTTCTCCCAGGTACAGGTCAAAATTGCCCCGTTCCAGGGCAGACAGATAGTCCTCCCATGGCAGGCGGTTGACCGTTACCACCAGCCCCGCCTCTTCCAGAGACTGGGCGATATAGGTAGCCGCGGCGCTCTTGGCCGTGTCCTCAATGTTGACCACCAGAGTCACCGGCCGGCCGGACAGCTCCTCCAGTTCCTTCAAGGGAGTCGGATCATAGGACAGTTCCTGGGCCAGCGACTCATCGTACAGAGGGCTGGAGGGATGGATGGGCAGGGTACTGACCGCAGCGTGGCCGGCAAAGACCGACTGGACGATCCGATCCCGATCCACAGCCTGGGCGATGGCCCGGCGGGCCTCCGCGGTGGCGCACACCCCTCTCTGGGTTTGGAAACCCAAATAAATCAGGTTGGTGCTGGGGTAATCCCACACCTGATAGCTGCCGGAATAGCCCAGCGCCTCATTTTCGGTCAGATCCGCGGTCATCAAAGTGATGTCCCCGGAATTGAAGGCACCGCTGAGGCTGTGCCCCCGGCCGATGTCGGACAAGGGGATCTGGGTCAACGGCATGTCCAAACCCTGCCACCAGTCCTCCCGGAGGCGGAGCTCCAGCCCGTCGTCCGTCTCGTACAGCACATAGGGGCCTGTACCCAAAGGACGATCCCCTTCTCCCAGGGAGATGGGAATGTCCAGCAGCAGGGGCAGAGACCCGTTTGCCTGGGTCAGCGTAATGGTTACCGTCCCCCCCGTGCCCTGAATATCGGCCACCTGGGACAGCCGTCCCGCATACCGGGAGTCCGCTCCCATGGCCAGGCGTAGGGCCTGGGCCACCGTCGTCCCGGTGAGAGCGGTGCCGTCGGAGAAGGTCACCCCATCCCGAAGCTGAAACGTCCATGTCAGCCCATCATCGCTGACCTGATAGGATTGGCACAGCTGGGGCTGGGCCTGAAAGGACGCGTCCACGGTAAACAAGGACTCGTACATCAGAGGGGCCAGGGTCAGGTTGGCCTGGCTGTTGCCCAGCACCGGATGAAAGCTGTAGCTGTAATATGCCCCCAGAGTAAAGGGCATGGTGGATTGCTCATCTCCGGACGACTGCTCCTCCTGGGTGGCGGAAAGGTCGCCGCTTCCCGTCCCGCTCTGGCTGGCGGAGGAACTCTCCTCCCCCACGCCGCAGGCGGACAAAAGCAGGGCAGCTGACAGGGACAGCGCCAGAATCAAGTTCTTCCGCTTCATTCTCCGGCGCCCTCCCGCTGAATCACGGCGGCCAGACTGCCCCGGCTGAGCCCCAGCCGCCGGTGAGACCAGAACAGCGTCCCGTCGCAGGCCGTACAGGCGGGACACAGACCGATCTGATCCTCCGGCACCCCCGCGTCCAACAGCCAGCGCCTGATGGCGCCCTTCAAATCCACATGGAACTTGCCGCCGGGATCCGGGTGGATGAATTCCTCCGCCCTGTCTCCCAGCCCCTGGCGCAAGCCCCGGGGCACATCCTCATCGGTCTCAAAGCAGCACAGGGAGATCCCCGGGCCGATGGCCGCCAGGATATCCCGGGGCCGGCTGCCATAGGTATCGGCCATACGCTCCACAGCTCTGGCCGCTATCCCCAGGGCCGTACCCCGCCAGCCGCTGTGGACGGCGGCAGCCACTCCCTTGACGGGATCACACAGCAGCACGGGGACGCAGTCGGCGGAAAAAGCCATCAGAGCCACCCCCGCCTGATCGGTGGTCAGGCCGTCGGCCGGATCTGTACCCGGCTGCTCCAAATGTTCTATCCGATCCGCCGAGGTCACCGGACGCACCAGATCCCCATGAACCTGGTGGTTCTTCACCAAATTCCGGTGGCTCACCCCCACAGCACGGCAGAACCGGCGGATGTTCTCCGCCACCCGCTCCGGCTGATCCCCCAGGGTGGCGCCCAAATTCAGGCTGTCCCACGGAGCGGGAGAAACACCCCCCACCCGGGTGGAAAACCCGTTGGGAAACCCCGCCTGGGTCATCCGGTCACAGGAATAAAAAAGGACGCCTTGGCGCTCCTTCTTGGTAATTTCCATCTTCTTCCCTTCTCCCGCCCCGCGGCGGGTTTCCTGCCCGCCCCGGCGCGGGCCGCTGTTTATTCCGGCTTGGAGGGCTCCTTTTTGCCGCCCTCCTGCTGCTTGGGCAGGTTGGCCCGGCGGATGGTCTCCACGCCCCGGCTCTGCTCTTCCATCAGGCGGGTGATCTGGCTCATGGCCTCCTCCGCCCGGCGCAGCTCCTGCTGGGCGTGGGTAATGGACGTCCCCATCCGGCTGCGAAGCCCGGTATAGTCCTGCTCCACCCGCTGCAGCCACTGATCCGCCTGATCCCGAATCTGCTGCGCCTGACGGTTGGCCTGATCCAGCACCGTCTGCGCCCGGCAGTGGGCCTGCAGCTCCACTCCGGCGGAGCGATCCTTAATGGCGGCGTAGGCGGCGGCATCGTGCTCCGCCCCAGCCAGGCGCTGCTCCATCTGCTCCCGCTCCTGACGGACGCCATCCAGCTCCTTCTCCAGCTCTCTCCGGCGGCGGCTCTCCCCGTCCAGGGCCCGGCGGCTGTCCTCCAGCTCACGCTCCCGCCCCTCCAGACGGTCGTTCAGTTCCTCCCGCTCCCGCTCCAGATGGGCGATGCGCGCCTCCTGGCCGTCGCTCTTCTCCGTCAGCTGCCGGCACTGTTCCTCCAGCTCGGCAATCTTCTGCTGCATTTGCTGCTGACGCTGGCCGTTCTCATTTGCCGTTTTCTCTAAAAAATCCAACACGTCCTGCCGGTGGAACCCACCCAGGGCGGCGGTTCGGAATGGATGATCCATCACTTGGGGCACCTCGTCTCTCGCCCCTTCCGGGGCTTCTTTCTCCTCTGCCTGGCCGGCTGTGAAATGGGCCGGCGGCAGGTCAGGGGGCATTACTGCCATTCCGGGTCATTATATCATATCCCACCTGGAATTACAATAAAAAAGAAGGTTCGGACCATCCGAACCCTTGTAGGAGTACAATACATATTGGACAGAAGAAGTAAAAAAGATGAAGGATAAGGTCTCATCGGTTATAGTTGAGTTACCACACAACAACTGTATGAGAGGAGACCAGATCCTTCAT
>CALXDY010000133.1 GCA_944387225.1 uncultured Oscillospiraceae bacterium
GGCCCCACTTTATCGTCAGCCAAACCAACGCCCCCAATCCTACCCGCATCCGATAACCCGCTTTCTTGTAAGAAAGCGGGGCAAAGAACCTTCCGGAAAGCTGCGCTTTCCTCCTCGCCGCCTAAAATTTGGCTTTTTCTCCACACCCCAGCACGAAAGAAAATCCCCCGCACTCTCTTTCCCCCATGCGTAAGACTGGCGCTGCTTGCGCTCCTTCCCTTTGATGGCAGACATATTTATCAAGGAAGCAGCCCGGCGGATATTTGCTGTAGAAGGGCAAGCCAAAGGTTATAGAAAAAAGAGCGCCTGGGAGGCGCGGGCGGGAGAAGAGCCGAACAACGCAGCTGAGCCGCCCCGCCGGGGAAATTTGCTCAAGAGTCCTTGGATAAGCCCCGGTACAGGCTTGTTCGACTGCCCGTGGGGGACCGGGGGGAGAGCGGGGATATGGACCTTGGACGGGCTGGTACAGCACGGACAAGTCCATCTGCTCCCCGCGGACCCCCGGCACGTTTTTGGTTCCTTTTGTCGTGCAACAAAAGGAACTCGCCCGCAGGCGACACTACTTTCTTAAAAGAAAGTAGGCAAAGAATTTTGTGCGAAGCTCCGCTTCGCCTCACTCCGAATTCCCCCACTTCCATGCGGAGGGCTCACCCCCTCCGCGTGGTTTTCTTTTATCCCCGCCCGGTGCAAAACAACTCGCTTTTATGCACTATGCAGTGGGCATATTGTTTCTAGCCACTAAATGTTGTAGATTTAAGATAAACATTTCTGCCTGAAAAGGAACGAGGTGACCACCATGGAGGACAAAACCACCAGTGATCTGACCCAGGAGCTGATGAGTCAGGACAACCTGGACGACTATATCCAGGACAACCGCCCCTATTTTTCCAACCAGAGCGTGGCCCAGCTGCTGGATGAGCTGTACCAGCGCAAGTCCGTCAGCAAGGCCGCCCTGGCCCGCCAGGCCGGGATGAGCGAGGTCTATCTCCACCAGGTCTTTTCCGGCCGGCGCAATCCCTCCCGGGATCGGCTGCTCTGCCTGTGCATCGGCCTGGACGCCACTTTGGAGGAAACCCAGACCCTGCTTAAGCGGGCCTGCCATGCCCAGCTTTACCCCAGGCTCAAGCGGGACGCCATCATCTGCCATGGTCTGATCCACCACGTCCCCCTCAGCGAGGTCAACGACAAGCTCTTCGCCGAGAACGAAAAGACCCTCTCCTAAGCGTCCCTCGCAGCGGCGCTTCCTGCGGAAATGGACTCTCTCCCCCAACGGGAGGAAGGAGTGATATGCCCCAGCTACTGTCACAATCCATCCGTTATCGGAACATAAGGAGTGAGAAAAATCCATATGAAAAAGCGACTCTTTGCGGCGCTGATTACCATCTGTATGCTGGTGACCCTGCTGCCCGTCAGCGTGTTCGCGGCCTATGATCCCCAGTCCATTGTAAGTACCATCCAGTCCTATAACGACAATCTGAGGCGTTTCGGCGGCAACGGGCAGCTTACCGCCACCGTCAGCGGCAGCACCGTCACCATCTCCGGCACCGTCACCAACGCCGGGGTGGCCGGCACCCTGCGCCTGGACGGCGACAAAGCCTCCCGGATCAACTGGAACGCCAGCCTCACCGGCAGCTGCAGCAACAGCTATACCCTGGTGGAGCTGACCGGTAAGTCCGACTTTACCGTGGGTACCAGCGGCAAAATCCACAACACCAATACCCAAAAGGGCTATGCCCTGTATGTTACCACCGACTACTCCGCCGGTTACGCTGATGTGACCGTCAACGGACAGGTCATCAGCGACTCCACGGCCGTGGGAACCTCCGCCATTTACTTCTCCAACAATGGTTACATTGACCTGACCATCAATCGTGCAGGTGTGGTGCGCGGCGGCTACTACGGCGTCGGCGACTCCGGCTATCCCCACGTGAATCGGGTCACGGTCAACGGCACTCTGGAGGGCGGTGTTGTGGCTCTGCCCGTCGGCAGCGCCTCCAACCCCACCATCACCGTCATCGGCACCGTCCGCAGCGATAACCTGGCCATCAGCCTGGGCACCTGCGGCTCCGGCACCGTCAATGTTACCAGCTCCGGCACGGTGGACGGCGGCATCGCCACCAGCGCCTCCACCGGCTATGAGGGCGACGGCGTGGAAATCACCGTCAGCGGCGACGTCTACGCCCACAACCGTCCCGCCATTTCCGTGGGTCTGGCCGGCTCTGTCATTGAGGTGACGGATCTGGGCTCTGTGGTCTCCACCTCCGGCCCGGCGGTGCAGGCCAACAACTGGTATACGCCCGGCTACTGGGATCGCGACCCCGTTATCACCCTGAAAACCGATGCCGGCAGCTTCCTCGCCGGCGCCGGGGAGCAGATCACGGAGGATGTGGGAAAATACCCCTCCCTGAAAGCCTCCCTCAACGGCGTGGCCGTCCTGCTGGACAAGCCCCTGGCCGCCAGCTACGACGAGTACACCTCCGACGGCATCCAGGTGGTGTCCCCGGAGGAGGGCGTCCACGCTTACTGGATCAACAGCAGCGTGAACAGCAACGGGTATATCGAGTTCCGTGACGCAAAAAACAACACCTTCGGCACCGCCCTGATTCCCGGCGCATCGGTGAAAGACTCCGGCAATGGGAAGCCCGTTTACTCCATCACCCTGGACCCCAACGGCGGTACCCTGACCGTGGAGTCCCCCATGGAGACCGATCCTAAGGACGGCACCCTGAACATCAACCTGGGCCTCACCGGTGCCACCCGCCCCGGCTACAAGTTCCTGGGCTTCTATGACGCCTACGGCCACAAGGTGGACTGGGACACCATCTTTGCCGGCGACGCTACCGTCACCGCCAAGTGGGAGGAGCTGCACCAGACCGACATCTCCGACCAGATCACCTTCACCGCCAAGAAGGACACCTCCGTCTACACCGGCTCTGAGCAGTATCTGACCGAGTTTATCAACAAGGCCAGCTTCTCCGGCGGCGCCATCACCTACACCCTGTCCAAGGACGGCGGCCCGGCCCAGGCGGCCACACTGACCACCCCGGTCACCGATGTGGGCACCTACACCGTCACCGCCCAGGTGAATACCGATGCGTACATCGGCAGCAAGTCCCTCACCTTCACCATCACCAAGGCCGATGTGACCATCGACATGGATAAGCAGTCCATCACCGTGGTGGCGGGCACCGACGCCACGGTGGCGGTTTCCGCCTCCCTGAGCGGGACGGTCCTTCCCCTCAGCGCCTCCAGCGCCGATGAGAAGATTGCCACCGCCGTGACCTACGGCAACGGCGCCATGACCGTCACCGGCGTGGCGGTGGGCAAGACCACCATTACCGTCTCCTTCGCCGGGAACGACAACATCAACCCCGCCCAGAAGACCCTCTCCGTGGAAGTGATTGCCCTGCCCAAGCAGGACGTGACCTTCGCCGATCCCGGTGACAAGACCGTCACCTACGGCGACGCTTCCTTCACCAATGCCGCGGAAAACAAGACCCAGGGCGGCGGCGCACTGTCCTACGACAGCAGCAACAAGGCCGTGGCCACTGTGGATTCCAACGGCCAGGTGACCATCAAGGCCGCCGGTGAGACCGTGATCACCGCCACCGCCGCCGGTATGGACGACCAGTACGCCCAGACCCAGGTCAGCTACACCCTCACCGTGGCCCCCAAGGCCATCGCCTTCACCGTGGAGGCCGACGGCAAGACCTTTGACGGCAAGACCGATGCCCAGGTCACCGTGACCTTCGACAGTGACGCCCTGGTGGGCGGCGATGTGCTGCAGCAGGGCAAGGACTACACCGTCTCCGCCGCCTTCGCTGACGCCAACGCCGGACAGGACAAGACCGTCTCCGGCACCGTCACCATGAACAACGGCAACTACACCGTGGCCGACGGCGGCGCCTTTACTGCCAAGGCCACCATCGCCAAGGCGGCTGCTCAGGTCCTTGAACCCATCACCGCCACTGCCCGCTACACCGACACCCAGGTGCAGACCGTCTCCCTGGACGGCATGCTGCCTGAAAACGCCGGTACCGTGACCTATCAGGTTGATGATGTCAACGACATCTATCAGGTCAATCACGACACCGCCCTGTTCTCCGTCCAGCCCGCCGTTTCTGACGACGGTAAGCTCACCTTCACCCTGGCCGACGGCCTGACCACCGACGCCCTGGGCAAGCAGGCGGAGATTACCCTAAGCCTGAATTCCGCCAACTACGAGTCCTCCCAGCTGAAGGTGGAGGTGAACATCACCGACCGGTACACCCCCGTGGTGACCACGGAGAACATCACCCTCACCTACACCGGCAAGCCCGTGGCGGACAGCGCCATCCAGGGTACCGCCACCTTCAACGGTGAGACGGTAGAGGGCACCTGGGCCTTCCAGGCCGGCTCCGCAGTAACCAACGTGGCCGACAGCGGCGCCAAGGTGGTCATCTTTACCCCCGCCGACCAGACCACCTACGTCCCCGTGGAGGCCACCATCCAGGTGACCATCCAGAAGGCCGACCCCACCGGTGAGCCCGCCTACACCGCCATTGAAGACTCCGGCAAGACCCTGGCCGACGCCGCCCTCACCGTTGGCACCATTACCCCCGCCGGCACCATCGCCTGGGATCTGCCCGCCGACACGGAGGTAAAGGGCAACACCGAGTATACCTGGACCTTCACCCCCGATGATACCGCCAACTACAACATCCTGGCCGGTACCATCACTCCTTACGTCCGCTACAGCAGCGGCAGCAGCACCTCCTACGCCATTGACGACCAGACCGACGGCCGCGGCGACATCACCCTGTCCGCCAGCAAGGCCGTCCGGGGCACCACCATCACCATCACCGTAGAGCCTGACGAGGGCTATGAGCTGGCTGAGCTCACCGTCACCGACGGCAACGGCAACGCCCTGCGGCTCACCGACAAGGGCAGCGGCAAGTTCACCTTCACCATGCCCAGCAGCGACGCGACTGTGAAGGCCTCCTTCCAGAAGGCCGATCAGCCGGAGGAGCAGGGCTTCACCGATGTGGACGATGACGCTTACTACTATGACGCCGTCAACTGGGCGGTGGAGAACGGCGTTACCAGCGGTACCTCCGCCACCACCTTCTCCCCCAACGCCGGATGCACCCGGGGCCAGGTAATGACCTTCCTGTGGAGCGCCATGGGCCGTCCCCAGGTCAAGGCTGCGGAAAATCCCTTCACCGACGTGGCTTCTGACGACTACTACTATGACGCGGTGCTGTGGGCTGTGGCCAACGGTATCACCAGCGGTACCTCCGCCACCACCTTCTCCCCCAACGCCGTGTGTACCCGTGCTCAGATCGTCACCTTCCTGTGGCAGGCCATGGAGCATCCTGAAGTCAAGTCCGCGGAAAATCCCTTCACCGACGTGGCTTCTGATGCCTACTACTACGACGCGGTGCTGTGGGCCGTGGAGAATGGAATCACCGGCGGCACTTCCGCCACCACCTTCTCCCCCAACGCCACCTGCACCCGTGCCCAGGTTGTGACCTTCCTGTTCCAGATGATGGAGGGCTGATCCCCTCCTTCCCCGCCGCCCCATCCGGCGGCACAAGGAAACCCCCGGCCCACGGCTTTGTCCGTGGGCCGGGGGTTTCTTTGTCCCTCCGGCGGAAAAGTCTTTTCGCCTTGGCTATTGAAAGGCGGTCCGCTCAGCGGTATAATGGAAATATAAGGTTTTTCACTTGGACGGATGAGAATGGAGAGACAGGCGGAAGCAAAATCCTTCATGGGCTGTGCGCACAATGACGAATCCCGGCGTCAGCGGTGCTGTCCGGGCTGCCCCACTCGTAACTGGAAAGCGATGATGATCCTTTGATTCAAGCCCCTTTTTCCCGCTCCTTGCAAAGCAAGCGAAACAGCTGCCCGTGATACCCTTCCGGCTGTGCCGTCGTGGTATCACAACCAGAACCTGTGCAGATTGCACCCGTCCGTCCCTTCCGGGGCAGTTGGTGCATAAGCAACACGTATCAAAAGGAGGATGAACGAGCATGAAAAAACGGATCCTTTCGGCACTGGTGGTGCTGTGTCTGATCCTGGGCCTGCTGCCTGGGACGGCATTCGCCCGGTACATGGACTGCGGCTACGTAGCCCTGGGCGACAGCATCTCCACCGGCTATGGACTGGAGGATGAAAACGACTCCTTCGTCAACCAGACCGCCATGTGGACAAACCGGGCGGTGGTCAATCTGGCCGGGGATGGCTACACCGCCGCCGATGTGCTGACGCAGCTGGACAGCCTCACCGACGAGCAGGCCTATACCCTTCGGAACGCTCAGCTCATCACCCTGACAGTGGGCGGCAACGACCTGATGGGGACGCTGTACCAGTTTTTGGCGGACCTCTATAACGAGACCCATGACATAGAAATCACAGCCGAGGACATGCAGAAGGCCCTGATGGGGGACGAGGCCGCTCCCATTACGCAGAGCGCCGCCCTGACCCTGCTGATGTTCAGCCTGGGGTCCTTTGTTTCCTCCATGCAGCCCGCTTTGGATGGGTTCCAGCTCCAGCTGACCTCCATCCTCACCACCCTCCGGGCCCTCAATCCCACGGCCCAGATCGTGCTGACCAACCAGTACAACCCCTACGACAGCCTGAAAACCATCCCGGGGCTGTCCAGTCTGGTGGCCCAGTTTGAGGAGGGCGTGGGCAAGCTCAACACCGCCATCCAGGCGGCGGTGGACGCCGCCGACTGTGACGTGACCCTGGTGGATATCCATTCGGTCTTTGCCCAGGCTGTGGAGGAGGGAGATAACCCCTGCAACGCCGGCGCCACCAGCATGGCCGACATCAATCCGGACTTCCACCCCAATTCCCTGGGCCATAGCCTGATGACCCAAGCGATTTACGACGAACTGTCCCTGCCCTCCGTGGACAAGATCTGTGTCAACGGGGTGAATCTTCTCACAGCGGAGGATCATACCGTGGCCTGCGGCAGCGGCACCGCCGTCTATGACGAGGCCACCAATACCCTGACCCTGACCAACGCCGAGATTACGCAGGCGTACCACTACCAGACCTACTTCTCTTCCTATATCGCAGGCATTTACGCCTCTAAGGATCTGAACATCGTCCTGGAGGGAACGAACGCCATCCGCTGCCAGGATGAAGATCTGGAGCACAGCATTTATGGGTCGGGCACCCTTTCCTTCCAGGGCACCGGCACGCTGGAGGCCCAGACCATTTACGTCGACGGCGACGTCCGCATTTCCGAATGCTCCATCCAGCTGACTGTGCCCGGCATCTCAGAGACGGTAAGCAGCCGCGGAATTTACTGCAACGAGGTGGTCACCCTGGAAGACGCTGTCCTGGATATCCGTCCCGCCGATGAGGCCAACCCCTTCCTCTACGGCATCGACTCCTGCGGCTTTGTACTCAACGGCGGCTCCGTCTCCATCCAGGGGGGCCAAAGCGGCATCTACAACCTGAACGGCGCGGTGGAGATCAATGACGGGCAGCTGACCGTCACCGCCGTGGAGGATATCAGCATAAGCGCCGGCTCCCTGAATATCCGCGGCGGACAGAGCTCCCTTACCGGGGTTTCCAGCGCCCTGTTCGTCGCGGGAGACATTCAGATTACCGGCCAGCCCACACTCACCGCCGTCGCAACCGACGAGGATGGATTCGGCATGTATGTCTACGGCACCCTCTACTTCCAGGACAATCCCCACAACTGCACCGGTCCTGTGGTGCGGATCACCGACGGGGCGCTGGAAGAGGGCCTGCAGCCCTACGGCGTGGCTGTGGACGGCATATATCTGACGGACGGCGTGCCTCTGGAGCTGCCCGGCGGCGGCACCGCCCTGTATGACAAAGATACCCAAACCCTGACCCTCACCGACGCGGTCATCACCCAGAGCACGCGCTACTATGAAGCTTACTGCGGCATCTACGCCGATGAATCCTTGACCATCGTCCTCAACGGAAGCAGCACCATCAGCGGCCAACTGGATTATGGCGTTTTCGTTGGGGGCCATTTGACCATCCGGGGATCCGGCCAGTTGACCGCCGCCGCCACGGTGGCCGGTATCTGCGCCCTTTACGAGGGCATGGCAGTGGAAAGCGGCTCCATCACCGCCTCCTCCACCAGCACCGGTGAGGATGACTTCCTCAGCCACGCCGGTATTATGGTCAGCAGCACACTGACCATCTCCGGCGGCACGATCCAGGCGTCCAGCTCCAAGGGCAGCGGCATCGACACCCGGGATATGACCATCACCGGCGGCACGGTGGAGGCCAGGGGACCCTGGATGGGCATCCTCAGCGAAGGTGACCTCACCATTTCCGGCGGTGATGTAACCGTCTCCTCCGACCAAACCGGAATCTCGGCGTACACCTTCACCATGGGACGGGGGGCCACCGTGACCGTGGACGGCGGACAAGTCGCAATCCACGCACGAAGCAATGCCACCTCCCCCCTGGTAATCCCCAGCAGCTGCCTGCCCGACGGATATTATGTGTGGAGGAGCGGCGACACAGGCTATATCTCAGCTACCATCGCGGAGGATGGCGCGGAGATCATCTATGAAAACGATGTCATCACCGGCGCGGCTACCCACGTGGAGCTGTATAAGCGTTCCTCTTCTTCCTCCTCTTCGTCCTCCTCTTCCTCCTCCGGCGATGACAACTCGGTAACCGTCACCAACCCTGACGGCTCCACCACCACCACGGTAACGGAGGACGACGGCACCGTCACCACCACCACAGACAACGGCGACAGCAAGACGGAAGTGGTGGAAAAGACCGATGGCAGCAGCCAGACCACCGTTACCAAGGCGGACGGCTCCTCCTCCACCACCGCATCCAGCAGCAGCGGCAAGACGGAAAGCACCGTAACCCTGTCCGCCGCTGCAGCGGAAGAGGCCGAGGGAAGCGCCATCCCCCTGCCCATCCCCAGCGTTTCCGCCGCCCGGCAGGACGACGCCCCCACCGTCACCGTGTTCCTGCCTGACGAGACGACCGCCAAGGTGGAAATCCCCGTGACGAACATCACCTCCGGCACCGTGGCCGTGGCCGTCAAGCCCGACGGCACCGAAGCGGTCATCAAGACCACCGTCACCACCGAAAACGGCGTGGTGGTGACCCTCTCCGACGGGGATACCGTGAAAATTGTGGACAACAGCAAAACCTTTGCCGATGTACCCAGCGATTACTGGGCCAGCGATTATATCAACTACGCCGCCAGCCATCAGATCTTCTCCGGCACCGGCGAAAACACCTTCTCCCCCGACGCAGCCATGACCCGGCGCATGATTGTCACCGTCCTCGCCGGCCTGGACGGCGCGGACACCACCACCGGCAGCACCTGGTACGAGGCAGGCCGGCAGTGGGCCATGGAGAACGGGATCTCCGACGGCACCAACATGGAGCAGAACCTGACCCGTGAGCAGCTTGCCACCATGCTGTGGCGGTGCGCGGGCAGCCCCGCCTCCTCCGCCAGTCTGGACGGCTACACCGACGCCCAGTCGGTCAGCAGCTATGCCCAGGAGGCCATGAGCTGGGCGGTGGACAGCGGCATCATCAGCGGTGCCTCCGCCGATACCATCAACCCCCAGGGCCAGGCCACCCGCGCCCAGGTTGCCACCATCCTGATGCGCATGCTGGAAGCGGCGGCGTAACCCGGACCCCCGTTTTCTCCCTCCCGGAAGGAGGAGAACCTCCCATATCCACCAAAGCCCCCGGCGGAACCCATTCCGCCGGGGGCTTTTCCTGCTTTTCCGGGGCAGGCCCAACGGGCAGATACCGTCCCCCTCCCGCACCAAACACGATGAAAATTCAGCAGACCATTATCCCAGTTGACCTTGATTTCTTGTTGAAATAAGGTAAAATGTAGTATAGAATCCGGAGCAGTCAAATCCGGTCAATAGGAGGAGAGTTTTATGAGACGTGTTCTGGCGCTGGCCCTGAGCGCCGCACTGCTGTCCGCCGGCCAATCTGCCCTTGCTGCCGGCGCAGCGCCAACCGACCCGGAAGCCCCCAGCCTGGGTACCTATCTCCAGCGGGAGTATTCCTTCCGGCCGGACGCGGTCTATACCCATTTGTGGGGCGCGGACGACCACATGGCCGCCCTGGATCAGAAGGGTAACCTGTGGGCCTGGGGCTCCAACGAGTATGGACAGCTGGGTTTTGGCACCGACCGGGCCGCCTACAACGCCCCCATCAGCGTGCTGGATCAGGTGCGCTGGGCCCGAGCCTGTGACCAGGCCACCCTGGCCATCCGCACCGACGGCAGCCTGTGGGGCTTCGGACGGCTGGCCCCTGGCCGGAACACTCTGTCCCCTGTTCCCATCGCTCAGGGGGTGCGGGCCGCCCACTCCGCAGACGGTTATATCGCCGTGGCCACCGATTCCGGCGGAGCATCGGTCTACGAAAGCGGCCCGGACAGCCGGGCGGTGGATTACGTGTCCTCCGGTGCGGTGGATGTGGCCCTGTGTGCCGGCATAGCCATGTATCAGGAGGGCTGGGACCCCAATAACATCAAGGACCTGGCCCAGGCTTTAAAGGGAGACAACTCCGCCCGGGTAGATTACATCCTATACGTGCTGGACGATGGGGGAACCCTCACCCGCTACTTCCGTGCGGGGGATCAGCTTCACCGGGAGATGGTGGCCCAGGGAGTAACGCAGCTGAAAGCCTCCGAGGATTCTGTCTACTACCGCACCGATGATGGAGTGCTGTGGCGGTGCAAAGGGATGGAACCCAACCGGCTGAGCTGTACGCAGGTCGAGACAGGCGTTGTGGACTTTGCGGTGGACAACCTCACCTGCTATGTGATCAAGGGCGACGGCGGGCTGTACCACGATGGCGTGCAGATCGCCTCCGGCATCGATCAGGCGGCGGCGGTGGAGACCCGGGGCGTCTACGCCCTGACGGAGAGTGGCCACCTTAAGCCGGTCAACGGCAACACACGCTACACCGAGGTGGCCAATTCCTTTGCCCGTCTCAACTCCCTCCCCTCTGCCTTCACCAGCGGCACGGTGGCCGAACCGTACTACTCCAAGGCCTGGGAGATCGTGGGGGACGCCGCCGACGACTATGAAAAGGCCCGGCGTATCTGCCAGTGGATGGCCGACAACCTGTCCTACGACAACAGCCTGAAAAACCACAGCGCCCTCCAGCTGCTGGAAACCGGGGTTGGCGTGTGTGACGCCTACAGCGTCCTGACCGAGCTGATGTTCCGTGCAGTAGGCATCCCTTGTGTGGAGGTCATTATCTACGGCCACCACAACTGGAACCGGGCCCTCATTGACGGCAGCGTCATGGTCATCGACAACACCAACCGCTGGTTTAACTGGTCGGCTTTGGAGGAGTACCACGGCCCCAATGCGTACACCGGTGCTGCCGGCTGCTCCGACTGGGCCCAGCCCATCCTTCGGGCGGCGGCTAACCAGGGTCTGACCCTTTATGACTCCGGTACCGACCTGACCGAGCCCATCACCCGGGCCCAGTTCTGCTCCCTGGGCCGGGCGTTTCTGGAGAAGACCACCGGCCAAGACATGGAGCAGCTGCTGGCCGTCCGGGGCGTGGCCCAGACACCCATTCCCTTTACCGACACCGACGACGCCGATGTGCTGGCCCTGTACCGGCTGGGCGTGATCGGCGGCAAGTCGCAGGACACCTTCGCCCCCGACGCCTCCATCACCCGCCAGGAGGCCGCGTTGATTTTCCGTGCTCTGGCCGGCGCCCTGGGGGAGGATACCTCCGCCCCCACCGCCCAGTTTGCCGACGGCAATCAGATTGCCTCCTGGGCCCGTGTGGGTGTGGACTTTGTGGTTCGCCGGGGCATCATGGCCGGACGGCCCGACGGCTTTGCCCCCAACAGCAACATCAGCCATCAGGAGGCCATTGTGGCCTTCTACGGCTACTACTCCAACCGGGCCTGACAGAGGATGCCCCTCCGTCACAGGAGCGGCAGCATCCGTTTCCACCGTCCCACAGGGAGGCGCCTGCGCATTTGCCCAGGCGCCTCCCTTCTGCATACCGCCCCCACACCCACCATATCAGGACAAAGGGAACGGGCCTGCCCCCTGCTTCTTGCAGGGGGCAAGCCCGTTTCTCTGTTGATGTCCGCTTGTTTTCCATCCCTCTTACAGGGACGCTTCCTATGCCGCTCCCGGGACTTAAATCTTCTCTCTCAGGGAGTCGTCAATATCATGCTGGGGCACTCTGGGCACGTTGTCAAAGGCGCCTCCGCCCGTCACCTGCTCCAGATCATCCAGGTCAAGCTCCTGGGTCTCCTGCTCGTCCACAGGGAGTTTCTTTTCTGCCATCATGGGTTTCTCCTTTCCAAATTCAAATTTCTGATTTGCCTGCTCCATACTCCAGATAACGCTGGAGCATGGTGGCTACCTGCGCCCGTGTGGCGTTGCCCTGGGGCAGGAGTTCGCCGGTGTCGCTTCCGGCCATTATTCCGGCATCCACCGCCCAAGCCACCGCCTGGACAGCCCACTGGCTGACGGACGGGCCGTCCGGGTAGCGGGACAGGTCGGTCTCCTCCACCACGGGGCTTCCCGCAAGCCGCCACAGCATGGTGACGATCTGCTCCCGAGTCACGGGGTTGTTCAGGTTGGTGCCGTCGGACACACCGTTTGCCACCGCCCACTGGGCGCCGGCCTCGTACCATGTATCGCCGGTGGTGGTGTCCACGCCGTAGCAGCTGGCCAGCACGGTGACGATCATGGCCCGGGTCATTTGGTTGTCCGGGCTGAAGGTGGTCTCGCTGGTTCCGCTGAACAGCTCCCGGCTGGTGGCAAAGGCTATGGTGTTGAAGCCCCAGTAGGAGGCGGGCACATCATCAAAGACCTTGCTGTTGTCCACGATCTTGATGGTATCGCCGTCAGACAGGGCGGCCACCACACCGGTTTCGGTGACGATGGAGGTGCGGATGACCTGCTGGGAGCCGTCTGCCCCAACCAGGACAGCCACGGTGCCGGGGGTCACATCGGCCACGGGGATCTCCACCTGGACGGTGGTGTCAGCAGGCAGCTTCACGGTGACAGACGGGTCCTTCGCTCGATCCCGGGTCACGGGAACGGCGGGCATAGCCACAGTCACCGTTTCACCGGCGGCAGCGGCCTGGTTTGCCACGGCGTCAGGCACCGTGACCTGGGCCTCCACCCTGCCGTCTCTCCCGGTTTCCACCACGGCGGAAACGCCGTTGTCCATCTTGGCCGTCACGGTGGTGGAGCCATCGGAATGAGTCACGGTAGTGGTTGTGGTGCCGTCGGGGGTGGTGACGATATGGGTCTTGTCCCCGGAGGAGCCGCCGCCCTGGGAGGGCTTGTCCTCCTCATCCGGCTCCGATTCGCCCTCTACGGTGAGGGTAATGGTCTGGGTCTGGCTGCCGTAGGGGGAGACCGCGCCGTAGATGGTGGTGGTTCCCGGGTGCAGCGCCTTCAGGGTGGTGCCGTCAAAGATGGCCACGGAGGAATCTTCCGTGCCGAATACCGCCGTCAGGTCATCGTTCAGGCTGGCGGGGGCACAGGTCACATCAAACTCCATGGTATCCCCGGCATTCAGGGTGATGGAGGTGGGGAATTCCTCGCCGTTGAGCAGGAAGGCCAGAGGCTTGCCCACCATCAGACGGATCTCCTCGCCGTCGGTGAGGTAGGTGTCGTCCCCGTCCATTCCAACGGCCAATGCATCCACAAAGCCGTACCGGTCAAAGAACGCCGGGTCCAGGGTCAGAGCCTCATCAAAGGTCTTGCTCTCGCCGGGGGCAATCCCATCCATGGGGATGCTTGCCAGGTTCCGCTCCTCCTCCGAATAGTTCCAGGCCAGGCCGTAGGGACCGGTGAACAGCACGCGGAGGGTATCGTCGGCGGTGGACACCATGTTGCCCGTGTTGGTCACCGTGTAGTGAATCCGGTACCCCTGGTCGTCCTGATAGGCGGTCAGGTCGGTGATCTCATACACCGCGTCCTTTACCAGGGCCGCGCTCTCGTACTCAGAGACGTTGTCCATGCCGTTCTCCCGGGCAATCGCCAGGATGCTTACCCCCTCATAGTCCTGAGGAACCGTCCAGGAGACGAAGTATCCATTGGTGTTGCCGGGCAGGAGCTGCAGGTCGGAGGCAAGGCGTTCCATCAGCGCGCCCTGGACGCCGTCCTTCATCTCGTACAGCTCCACCGTGTAGCCGTTGGCGGAGGTCAGGCCGTTGTTCTTCACCTCCACATTCAGCTCGATGGTGTCGCCGCCGTTGGGCGTCTCATCGGAGAAGGTGATGCCGGTCACATCCACCGCGCCGCAGGGCTCCATATAGGAGGCCCGGAGCTTGAAGTCGGAGATGAGAACGGGGTTGTCCGGGTCTTCGGTGATGGTCTGGTTGTACTGGTTATACAGCACCACCATATTGCCGTTTTGGTCGATGGCTGCCGCAGGCTCATCGGTAAAGGCGTCCGTATAGGTCAGCCGGTAGGGGTCGGCCCAGGTCATGCCGGATCCGGGTTTATCCTCCGCCGCCTCGTCCTGGATCAGGGCGGTGGCATAGACCTCCCGGCACTGGATGGGATTGCCGTCCTCATCCACCTTACCGGTGGTGCAGGGCTGGGTCCAGACCACATAGATATTATCCCCGTCCGTCACCGCCTTGAAATCGGCCATGGAGCGGGAGCCCTGGTAGCTGTCCACCCCAGTGGATACGTAGGAGTAGAGGGAGTCGATGCTCCGCTTCTCCCCGTCGTTGCCGGTGAGGTACTCGTCCTTGATCTGGCCGTTGTCGTCCACACCCTCCACAATCAGGGTGGTCAGGTCGATGTAGGCAACATCCTTCTCGTCCCGGTACCAGAACAGCTTGGTGCTGGCGTCCTCTCCGGTGCCGGAGCGAACCAGCTGGGGCAGGGCGTCGGACACGTTGTCGTCCGTCAGCCGCACGGGCACGTAGGTGGTATGGGCGGCAAAGTCGTAGAACTGGACAAACAGCTCCTTGTCAAAAGCGGTGTCGTTGGAGGAATCCTGGTCGATGGTATAGGCATAGACCGCGATCCCGTTGTAGGCGATGGCTGTAAAGTCGGAGATGTTAGGCACATCCAGACCCAGCTCCGGAATGGGAGAGGACAGGAACCGCTGTCCGTGCCACTGGCTGATGAGGATCTCCTTGTCCTCCTCGCTGGCGACCTCGTTGTCGTAGTAGTAGTCAAACAGCCACTCGCCCCGCTCCGCGGAGTAGAGCATATACACGATGACACAGTCGTTGGTGTAGGAGTTGACCATGTCCTCCACACTGCCGGAGGAGGCGGTTTTGACGTAGTACACCGCTCGGTCCCCGGTCACGTCGTCATAGACGGAGACGGGGGTGTAGTCGTAGTACTGGTCGTTGGTCAGCCGGGTCTCCTCGCTGACGGTGCCGGCCGCCGGGTCAATGACGGCGGTGTACACCTCCAGCTTGGACAGGTAGTCCGCGGCGTCCTCCGTGACCTGGGTATCGGGGTCATAGGACAGCCAGGCGATCATGACCTTGCTGTCGTCCATCTGGCAGATGCTGGGCTGGAAGTCCGCGGTGCCGTCGTTCTGCACCACAACGGGGTCGCTCCAAACCCCGTCCCGATAGGTGGCAAACTTCAGCACGGCTCGGTCCAGAGAGCTGCGGGTCTGGTCGCTGTCCAGGAAGGCCATGAACACGCTGCCGTCGTCCAGCTTGAGCAGCTGTACCTCCGGGTGCTCATACCCGTTTGCCACAATGGTCTGCACCGACGTCTCGCTGAATCCGGCCAGAGGCGCCGGCTCAGAGGGCAGCCACACCGACTCGCCGTCGGCATAGGGCTGCCGCAGGGAGAAGGACGCGTCGGCGCTGTTCAGGCTGGCCTGGGCCGCCGCCTTGGAAAGACTGTCATATTCCTCAAAGGAGCCGAATTTCATTTCCGCCAGGGTGTACTGGAGGGGGACGGAGAACAGGAACAGATCAATCCAGATGCCCGCCTTGAAGGTCAGTACGCAGCCCCAGTCGGACACCAGCTCAGAGGGTTCCCAAAGTCCCATGGCGCTGACGCTGCCGCCGCCTCTCAGACCCAGGGTGCCCGCCAGACCAACGCCCACGTAGATCTGAATGGTGGCGCCCATCTGGACGGAGGCATGGAACTGGCCCAGCTTGTCGTCAAAGTTCACTGTGGCGTTGTTGGCCGTATCGTAGGTGATCTGAGGAGCGGAGGTGTCTGTACCCGCACCGAAGAAGCCCAGCACATTGCCGCTGATCTCCAGGCCGAAGTAGGCGGGGATGAACACCACCGGCAGGATGGTGTACCAGGCCATCTTGATCCCCGCGGACACGCCGATGTAGCCGCCCACACCGGTGAAGATGCACATGGTGTCACTGGCACCCACGTTGTCGTTGGTGACCTGCATATAGGTGAAGTCGAAATACACGCCGATCTGCACATCCATCTTCCAGGTGGGTGCGCCCAGGGCGGAGGTGGCTCCCTCATAGAGGGTGGGCACGTCCTTGAAGATGTTGTTGTAGGAGGCCATCAGCCCCTCCTTGAAGGACTGAATCGGATTTTTGATGGAGAACATATCCTTGTAATAGGCCCCGGTGTCCCCGGCATAGGAGGTCATGTGGGTATGCTGGATTTTATCCGCCACCTGTCCCACACTCACGCCGATGTACATCCGGTAGCCCGTATCCGTTTTGATGGCGCCCACGGACACGAAGGGGAAGTCGAAAGCCATGCCGGTGTCGCCCACCAGAGGCAGCTCCAAAAAGTCCATGGTGATGGGCAGATCCACATGCTGCAGCACGGGAACCTTCTCGGTGTTCTTCTGGGTGAAGGTATAGCCCGTAAACACGTCGGCATAGGTGGTGCTGTTCATGTCGCCGCCGCTCTCAATCTGAACCAGATTGCCGTCCTCGTCATAGGAGCCGTACACCGCGTGAGACCGGTCGGTGGTGACCCGCAGGTACAGCCGGTTCCCCGGCAGGGCCTGGGAGAGGGACACATTGGCCACAAATTCCTCCCCCTGCTTCTCCGCCGGATAGGATGCGATCTCCACGTTTGTGGACGCGTCGTAAATCACAAATTCGATTCCCGTCACGTTTTCAAGGGCGCCGGGAACCTCCGTCACCGTGCCGTTGGAGGAGACGGTCTGCTTTGTGTACTTCACCGGGGCGGTACACCGGGCCTTGATGGTCAGGCTGTCTCCGTCCAGAACCAGGTTATACCCCTGGTTCACCGCGTCGGTATACACCTCAATGTTGTTGATGATGCTTCCGTTTTCCGTGTTGATCAACTGCTGTCCCATGCTCAGCTTGTTGACCAGGATAGAGCGGTTCTCCGTGGAAATATTGCCGTTTTCATCCGTTATGGTGAAGGTATGCTCCTCCCGGCTGTAGTCGCCCATATGGGACAGACACAGCTCCCGCAGGGTCTCCTCCCCGTTGTAGGCGATGGTGTAACGGATGTAACGGGGCTGCTCGGCGCTGTCGTGATTGTCGATGGCCCGGAAGAGGGGAATCTGGAAATTACCCTCCGGATCCGCCACCGCGAAGGCGGTGCCGAAGTTCACAATGGCTCCGGAGGCCGGCAGCATATTGGTGTAGCCCACCTGGTGGGTGGTCATGTTATAGCTGGGCCGGAAAACGCTGCCTGTGATCTTCTGGTAGATATCGCCATTGTCGTCATACCCGATGGTCAGCTCGATCACATTCCTCTCCGGGGTGTTGGAGGCTTCGTGGAAAAATACCTCCCCGGTATAGACCTTGTCGCTGTCCGGTACCGTCCAGAAGCTGTAGCATCCGTCTCCCGCCTGGGCAGAGGGTTTGGCGGAGAGGGAGTAGATCTTGCCGTACTCCGGGTCGCTGTAGACGATATAGTCGTTATAGCGCACCCCGTCGATCTCCACATGCTCCACATAGGGGGTGGTGAAGATGCCGTAGGACAGGTCGCAGTCCTTCAGATCGTCCTCCTGCACCCGCACCACAATGGCGTTGTCGTTCCGGGTGAACAGGGGGGTGATCTCATAGTACCCGTAGCGCAGGCGCTGGTTGTCGTCCAGGTACTGGCTTGTGCCGTTCTCCAGGCTGTAGGGGACGATCACGTCCTTCTTGACCCAGTTGGTATCGGACTCGTTGTACTTGTAGCTGACCATGTAGCCGGCCGGGGTATAGAGATCCTTGTATTCCTCCCGCATCACCGTGGACAGCTTGATGATGTCGCCCATGTGATAGGTAAAGGTCTGGGAGGAAGAAAGATTCCGGTCGGTGCCGCTGACGTTGAAGTATCCGAAGTTGTTTTCCGGCACGTTGATCTTGACCTTTGCGTCCTTGTACCCGAACTCCGGCTTCAGTTCGATTCTGCCCCGCAGTCCAAAGGTTCCGGTCTGATTCTTCCAAGCGTTGGAGACATTGTTCTCCTCGAAGTAAATGTAGTTTCTGTTGCTGTCGATCCAGTCGGAGGTCATGGTAAAGGTATGGGAGCTGGCCCCGTCGTTTCCATAGGAGGCGATGGTTTTGGTAAAACCATCCTTCACCATTTTCACGCTTTTCAGATAGGTATAGGGGGTGGAAACGTTCTTTCCCACCGTCTGCTGCAGGGTGACGGCGTTTTTCCCCTCTTTGGAGTAACGCACCACCTGATTGTTGGTGTCGTTGTTGGCGCCGGCGATGGCCAGGAAGGTGGCGTCGCTCCAGGTGGAGTAGGAGCCGTCGGCGTTGAGGAATTTCAGGGGGTTGGCATTTTGCAGATTGACCACAAAGGGCCGGTAAATGGGGGTGATGCTGTGGATCCACAATGTATCACAGTCATTGCAATTTCCATGGTTCCGGATGCCAATCCGAACAGGGTCCCAAAACGTACAGAACATATTTGTCTTGGTTCCGTCGTTGAATTTGGCATTGCTATTATACACATATTCGCCGTTATAGTAGTTCCAGGGTATGTCTCGGCTTCCCGAGCCCACAAAGGACGCCCATATGGCGGCACAGCTTCCGGATTTTGCCCAGTCCACTTGTACACCGGCAATGTCCGCACCGTGGTTCGTGGCCAGGGTCCAGCCTGCTCCTGTGGTACCGGTTGCCGAATCTCCCCAGAAATGATCCCAGCCGCTGTAATTGTCCTCCCATCTTTCAATCCACTGCGGGACACCGGAATCATAATAGTTACTACCGCCAAAGTGGCTAGTGTTTCCTTGTTTGACCGGATTGGCCAGACTTATGGGCGTTCCCAGCTCAATATCACTCACCCGGGCGCTTTGTTCCACAGCCAGCGTGGACGCATAGCCGTCCGCCCCGGCAGTGCCGGTCATAGTGACCTGGGCGGAGTCGTTGCCCACCTCACAGCCGCTGACGGCTTCCAGCTTCAGGCTGAAATCCGCTTCTCCCACGAAATAGTCGGTGCGGATGGGGATTTCAATGGTGCGCTTGTCGATGCCCATGGGAAAGACCACCGACATTTCCACCGGGGAGAAATCCCGTCCGGCCTGGGCAGAACCGCTTTCCGTGGTCAGCTTGGCCTCCACAATGGTGTTGAGGGCTCCTTCCCGCACCACTTCCACGGTGAGGGTGTCCCCTTCGGCGCTGTAGCTCCGCTCCCCAAGCTCCACCACAGAGGGCGCCTGCTCCTCGTCATCCAGAATGGTGATGGCGCAGCTGGAGGCGGCGCTGTTGGTGGTGGTTCCGTAGGGGGCGCCCAGCATCAGATAGAAATATCTGGTTCCGTCCCCCTGCCGGTTGTCCTTCACGTCGATGACCAGATATTTTTCATACTCACCGGCGGCAAAGTCCACGGTCAGGGTGGCGCCCACCACCGCGTTGGTAATCACATTGGCCATATCCTGGATCTGCTGGAAGGTGTCCGTGGTGGACGTCACCTGCTGGGGCTGACCCTGGACGCCGGTGAACAGGCTTCTGGCCTGCTGCAGGGGATCGGTGTAAACCGTCTCGCCCACATCGGAGTCGTCCTCCTCCGCAGGCTCCTCGGGCCCAGTCACGCCGCTCTCCGTCTCGATGTACTCGATGGCGTCATTGTAGGCGTCCACCGTGGCCTGATAAAGCTCGCTGTCCTCCTCGATCCGGTAGAGATAATCCTCCTCCGTCACCAGCTCGCTTTCGGTGTACTCCTCCCCCTCCATCATCTCCAGAAGGGACTCATTGTCCGAGGGGTTGTCCACCTTCTCCTTGCTGTCCAGGATGGAAATGGTGTAATCCTTACCGTATTTGGCGGTGAGATCGGAGATCTTCACGGTAACGCCGGCGGCGGTGGACGCGTCCCCACCTCTGGCCAGGCGCAGAAGGTAGCGTGCTCCGGCCCCCTCCTGCAGCTGGGCGCTGGCCGTTGCCAGGTAGAATACATCGCTGGAGAGGATGTCCTTTCCCATCTCGTTCTCCGGCAGATACACATCCGCCTTTTCCACGGCGGCGGTGGGAACCTGGAACATGGACAGGAGCATGGCAAGGGACAGCACGGAGCTGACGCCTCTTTTCAGCCAAGGCCATTGTCTTTTTTTCATTCGTTCTCACTTCTCTTCCTTATTTACTGGGAAAGCTGCTGTCTTTTGATCAGTTGCTGGAACAACGCATGGGAACGTTTCAGTTCTTCGTAGCTTCCAGCCGCCGCAACACCTCCTTGATCCATCACAAAAATACGGTCGCATTGTTCAATGGTGGACAGCCTGTGGGCCACAATGACTTTGGTGCAGTCCAGCTTGTTCAGCGCCCGGACGATCTTTGCCTGGGTAATATTGTCCAACGCGGACGTAGCCTCGTCGAACATCAGGATCGACGGCTTGGCCAGAACGGCTCTGGCAATCAGGATTCTCTGGCGCTCGCCGCCGGAAAGGGTGCAGTTTTCCTGGCTGACCGGCGTGTGCAGCCCCATGGGCAGCGCCTCAATCGTGTCCCGCAGTCCCGCCAGGTCGATGGCCTGCTGAACCTCCTCCATACTGGCGTTGGGCTTGGTAATGGTAATATTGGTATAAATATCCCCTGTGATCAGGCCGGTGTTCTGGAGGACCGTTCCGATCTTGCTTCTGTAGTATTGCAGATCCAGCTCCCGTATGTCAAACCCGTCAATGGAAACCGTTCCGCTCTCCGCCTTCTCAAAGCCCAGCAGCAGCCGGATCAGGGTGGATTTGCCGCAGCCTGAGGGGCCGATCACGCCAACACTCTCCCCCGGCCGGATCTGTAGCGACAGCCCGTCGATCACATAGGGGGCGTCGGGACCATAGCGAAACCGGACGTCGGACACGGTGATTTCACCGGAAAAGGTCTCCGGCTTTTTCCCCTCTGCCTCATAGGCCTCACATTCTCCCTGAAGGAGCGGCCGGACGACGCAATAGGAAGCCCGGAAGGAGGCGATGGTCTGGACCACCACCGAAGCTCCGGCGCTGGCCGCTAGGTAGGCCCCGTAGGCGGAGGAAAACGCGATGTAGTCGGAGGCGGTCAGCCGTACGCCGAACAGGAAGATGACCCCGGTGGTCAGGACCTGCAGCAGCTTGTACCACACAGAGGCGTACTGGAGCATAAGGGGCTTGTCCTCCCGTCGGGAGACGTCCAGGTAATGCTCGCTCCAGCGGCGGAGCATCCGCACCTCCGCCCCGTTCAGCTTGACCTGCTCCATGCCGGAAAACAGCTCATAGCAGAAGCCGGACATCCGGGACAGCGCCCCGGCATACGCCTTGCTCCAGCGGGAATTCAGCACCCCTTCCTGCACCATCAGCGCCCCCTGAAGGAACGTGAAGCATATCACCCACGGCAGCAGCTGGGGCGCATACCAGCGGATCTGGATCAGATACACCAGCGACAGCAGGATGCCGATGCAGGCGCTGATGCTTTTCCCGGAAAGGATGCCGGTAAGGTCGGAAAACTGGGTAATCATGTCGGACAGCTCGCCTGACCGCACCGTTTTGAAAAACTCCGGCCGCATGGCCAGCATCCGTGAGAAAACCGCGCTTTGGGTGTATACGCTGCACCGGAGCATGGCGTTGGTCAGCACAAGGGCCTGCAGCAGTCTCAGCACCGCCGCGGTGGTCACCGCCGACAGCATCAGCGCCGCCACAGCCAGAATGCCATCCCCCTTCCCATCCGGTATGATATGGGCAAAGAGGAAGCGGTTGACCCACGGCAAAAGCAGCCCCGACAGGGTGGTCAGCACCGATGCCGCCAGAATGGTCAGCACATCCCGCCTGGACACACACTTCATCAGGAAGGCGACCAGGCCGCCCATGGTCACCGTTTCATTGGGAAAGACCTTATAAAAGCCGATGGCGTTGCTTGTAAACCGCCGGACGGTTTCCGTCGTGACCTTCCTTTTCCCGCCGTAATCCACGTATACACAGCGGCCGCCGGGGGTGGGGATCACCGCCAGCCACTGCTTGTCCGTTGTTTTCACCAGCATGGGAATGGCACACCGGAGGTACCAGTCCGGATCCAGGCTGATATATCTGGTCCGGATCTGATGGCGCCGGGCCAGCTCCCTCAGCTGCTCCGACAGGGGCTGGGCGGTGTCCACCCGCCCTTTCTCATTCAGAAAACGGAGCACGGCGTTGATCCCGATGGTCTCCTCCCGGTCGTGAAACGCCGCGTTCATGTTTTCATAGGCTTTGGAGACGGCTTCGTGGTTTTTGGCACGGATTCGCTCATTCTGTTCCCGTACGTCCATGCTACCTCACGCTCCTTACCAAAGCGCAGTACGCCCCGTTTTTCTTCATCAGCGCGTCGTGGGTTCCCCGCTCCACAATCCGCCCGTCTTCCATCACCAGGATCTCGTCGCTGTCCATGATGGTGGAAAGCCTGTGGGCCACAATGATCCGGGTGATTCCCAGAGCCCGGATATTGGCCATGATCTTCTCCTCGGTGTCCGCGTCCAGCGCGCTGGTGGCCTCGTCCAGAATCAGGATTTCCGGCTTTTTCACCAGCGCCCGGGCAATTTCCATGCGCTGCCGCTGCCCGCCGGAAAAGTTGGTGCCGTTCTCCGTCACCAGCTCCCGGTAGCCCCCTTTTCTGCTGATGATGTCCTCATGGATGCATGCGGCCTTTGTGGCCGCCACCACATCCTCATAGGGGATGGTCGGATCCCACATGGTGATGTTGTCCAGAACGCTCCCATGGAACAGGCGGACATTCTGGCTGACCACCGCCACCTTTGCGTAGAAATAATACCGGTTGATCTCTCCCCTGGGCGTACCGTGGAAGGTGATCCTGCCGCCGTCCTCCCGGTAAAGCCCGGCAATCAGCTTGGCCACGGTGGATTTCCCGCTGCCGCTGCCGCCGGTGATGGCCACGCTGCCCCCCTTGGGGATGTGCAGGTCAAAGTCGGACAGAAAGGGTGGCTCTACCGGCGAGTAGCCAAAGGAAACATGATCCAGCCGGATATCTCCGTCCATGTCCCGGCTTTGCTCCAGCCCTTCATCCAGGAATTTGTCCTCTTCCTCATAGTGCATCACATCATCGGTACGCAAAATCTGCCCCTTCAGGGTCTGCAAATCCATGCCCGCCAGGGCAACGTTCCCCACCGGCTCCAGCATGGCCGCCACAATTCCCTGCAGGGAGATGAGGATTCCCGTACTGATGGAACCTTCCAGGATCTGCCACACCCCCACAATCAGAATCATCCCCGCGCACAGGGCGTTGAGGAAGGAGAACAGGGCCGTGGTATACACACCCGTCCGATCCATTTTTGTCTTTGTGTTGATGACCTGCGTCCCGGCGGAAGCCAGCTGTACAAAGACAACATCCTCCGCCCCGCAGGATTTGATGGTCTCAATGACGTCAATGGTTCTGGAGACGTCCCCCTGCAGCGCCCCTACGTCGCGGCTGTAGGCGCGGATGTCGTCCTCCCGTTTTTTCGCACCGATCCCCACCGCCGCGATGTTCGCCAGGGCGACGGCCGCTCCGATGATGGCGATGGGTACGTTAAACACCACCGTAATGGCCAGATAGACGGCGATCCGGATGACATACCCGGGCATGGGGGACCATGTGCGGCAGATCCTGGCGCCCATACGCATGTTCCCGCTTTGCCGGTTCACCAGGTCGCCTTCGCTGCGCTGGGCAAAAAACTCAATGGGCAGCTGCAGCATACGCCGGATGAATCCGGAATTGATCCGCAGGTTCAGCTGCTTGCCAAGCCGGTGCATCATGGTCTCGTTCATGATCATGGCCACCGCCGTAATCAGGCCCGAACACACCAGGGTGAGCAGGACAACGGACAGATTCTGCAGGTTGCCCTGGATCAGGATCTTGTTGATAAACACGGAATTGAGAAACAGGATGGCAGCGCTGCCAAGTACCATGCACAGCTCAAGCAGGACAAAATAGACCCCGCAGGGCAAAAAATCCCGGACGCATGAGCGGATATACTCTGCCTCCCCCCTGCCTCCGCCGTCCCGTTCAAAGGCCTGCGACGGCTTCAGCTCGATGGCAATCCCGGTAAAGGATCTGGAAAACTCCTCCATCCCCACCTTCCGCATGCCGTACGCGGGATCCGCCAGGACGGCGCCATCCCTGCCGAACCCGCACAGCACCAGAAAATGGTCCATATTCCAATGGATGATCGCCGGGGTGCTGAGGGCCTTGGCCCCCTCCACGCTGGTCCGCACCGCCCTTGTCTCCAGGTTATGGAACCGGGCGGCTTTCACAATGCTTTTTGCGTTGACGCCATTCCGGGAGACGCCGCATTCCCGGCGCAGGCGTTCCAGCGGCACCACCTTGCCGTAATAGTCCAGAATCATGGCCAGAGACGCCGCGCCGCACTCCGTCGCCTCCATTTGCAGGACGGGGCGCACCTTATGAATTCGGTTCATGGCACCCTCCTAGAACAGCCATTCATATGGGCGGCATTTTTCCACCACAATATCAGCCGTGCAAATGGTGCCCATGGCGATGTCGATCGTTCCGCTGGCCGGGTTGGACCACTTCAATCCGCTTTGGGCCGTCATATCCGGAACCATGGTAATCTCCACAGGCAGGTAGCTCTCTGTATCTTCCACCAGACCGGCAAGCAGGGCGCCGCCCGTCTCCTCCACGTTCCGGCCGGTGACCGGATAGTCGGAAATGCCGGAAATATATCCCTGGATATAGCCGTACTTGTCCCTGGGGGCAAAGTCCGGCATGATCTGAACCTCCATGCCCAGGGTGACAAACCCGCTGCTGCGGGAGGGCACAAAGGCGGTCAGCGTCCGGTTGTTCCCGTCCTTGTCATAGGGCACCACCGACGCCACCACATCCCCCTCCCGTATATACCGGTTTTCCTCGGTGATGTAGGTGACGGCTCCGTCAATTCCGGCCCGGATCATGGACCGGTCGTCGTATTTCTCATACAGGTCGCTGAGCTCCTGCTGGGACGCGCCGGCCTCTTTGGCCGCCTGGATCTCCGCCAGCACATCGTCCTGGGGGATGACCAGCAGCACATCCCCCGCCTTCACCAGATCCCCCTCCGAGACAACAGTCTTTGACACCGTCCCGCCGCAGGTGGCGTAAACGGTCCCCCCGTTGCGCATGGGCCACACCGCGCCGCTTACCGTCACCGTTTCATAGATGGTTCCGCATACCAGCCAGTAAGCAAACACCGTGGCGCACAGCAGCAGCAGAAAGAGAAACACCGCCGCCCTTACGGGAATGGCCTCCACGCCGCCGCTCAGCTTTGCGCTGGACGAAAAGCTCTCTATGGCCTCTTTTCGAAATAACTCCATACCCTCATTCCTCATCCACAAAGATGTATGGCTCGGCATAGCCGTCCGCAGCAATGACGTTGTAGGTTCTGTCGACGTCCGCCAGCTTGCCGCTGGCCGTAAACCGAAAGACCTGCGCCGTAC
Source organism: uncultured Oscillospiraceae bacterium (assembly GCA_944387225.1). Lineage (GTDB taxonomy): Bacteria > Bacillota > Clostridia > Oscillospirales > Oscillospiraceae > Lawsonibacter. The sequence goes on from CALXDY010000133.1 coordinate 25,765, forward strand.
CGTCATATCCATCCGCATGCAGCGCCGCCGCAATTTCCCCGGCGTCGGTCGTCCCGATTCTGATGGCCGTGTCCCCGATCATCCGCACGGCGTTGTAGCCCTGTATGTACCACGAATCCATCTCTTTTCCGGTGCGCTGGGTATATGCCTCAATCAGGGCGTTGTAGGCTTCCACTTCCTCCTGGGTGTGAAAATCCAGAATAAATTCGTCCGCCATGATAAAACCGGTCATCGCTTCCATGAGCTGGGGATCGTTCATCAGGATTTCGGTGTTGTCAAAGGCGGTATCCCCGGCACAGATCATGTCTGGTGAGCGGCGCTTGATCTCCTTGAGCAGCGCAAAGCCCTCCTCATTCTCCGGGAAGAGCGCCACACCCTCTACCCCCAGTGTCTCCCACCGCTGGAATACGGCATCCTGGTTGTTCTGGAGATCTGATATGTTGACGCAGTCCACCACGTCAACCTCCCCCGCCTGCTGGGTGTCCATGAAGCCCCGCAGCTCCGTGCGCTCAAACTCCCTGTCCGCCGTGCATACCGCCCAGCGCTTCGCCTGCGTATTGCCCGCGGCATAGCACAGCGTGACGCCCACCTCCCGGCCGGAGTTGCACAGGGAAAACACCATGGTGTAGTGGTTGCTGTCAAATACGCTGTCATACAGGAAAAACGGGACAACAAACAGCTTCCCCGCCTTGTTCAGCACATAGGCGGCGGTCTTGTTCAAATCCATATCCGTCCCGCCCACCACCGCCGTTACCGTCTCGTCGGCTGCAAGCATATCCACAATGGCGGAGCCTTCCTCATAGCTGCCGTCATAGCTGTAAAACTGGTATTTGATTTCCAACCCGCATTCGTCATAGGTCCGGCGCAGCTCCTCTGCGGCCGTATCCGCTCCCTCTCGATAGCCCGGGTATAAATCAGCCTCGTGGCCGATCACAGCGATTACAATGCTGTCCTCCCGGGTCTGCCCGCACCCTGCCAGCAAAAACAGTTCCGCCATTGCCAGAATGACAGCAAGCACACGTCTGATCTTCATGGTTTCACCTGCTTTCCATATGGATCGGAAAACGCACCCCCGCCGGGCCTGTTGTGCATATATCCATGCACAGCGCACAGGAACGGCAAGTCAAGGATTTTCTGTGCTATTTTTAGAAAATAAGCGTAAATTCTCAACAAAAACAAAAAAAGCTTTTGTTTTCCGTCTTCCCGTCCCCCACATGCCGCCGTCCGACCGTTGGTGCGGCAAACCATATCCAGGAAAATTATACTGTACTGCAAGGAAGTTATCAAGAGTCAAGCCTGCCAGCCCCAACAAAAAATTCGCCCCGGCCAATCAACTGCCCTCTGCCCCCATCGCCCCAACAAAACCCCCTTGGAACCGGAACCGTTCCAAGGGGGTTCTGCAGCATCACAACATATAATACCGCGGCTTTCCGATCCCCGTCCAAACCCAAAGCACAACCCAGCGCAAGCGGTTGCGATTTGGAAAGGAGGAGCAGCGGCATGAGCGCGCTCTGACTTTTGCAAAAAAAGGCGGAGCAAGCGATAGGAAGCTTGCTCCGACGTGGCGCAGCGGGTGGGATTCGAACCCACGTGCGGTTGCCCGCAAACTGATTTCGAGTCAGCCCCGTTATGACCTCTTCGATACCGCTGCATACTTCTGTGGCATTATATCACAGTTTCTCCTCCCTTGGCAAGGAAAACTTCCGACTTTCTTTCTGAGACTTAGAAATTTTGTTCGATATTTCTCTTGCGCATTTTGAACAGATGTTCTATAATGGAAGTAGAGGGATGAAGGAGGGCGCGGGGAATGGCCATGAAGTATGTGAAGATGTACTACGACTGGGCGGTGCTGGTGGAGGAGCTGACCCAGGAGGAGAAGGGGGACCTGCTGGACGCGGTGCTGCGGTACGCTCAGACGGGGGAGGCGCTGCCCCTGGGCGGGATGGCCCGGGGGGTGTTTCCGGCTTTGCGGCTGCAAATTGACCGGGACAAGGCGGCCCACCGGGAGATTTCGGACAAGCGCAGCCGCTCGGCCCGGGCCCGGTGGCAGGAGCGGGAGGATGCAAGTCCATGCAAAAGCATCCAAGACCAAGACAATGACAAAGACGAAGACAAAGACAAAGATCAAGACAAAGACAAAAACAAAAACAAAAGCCAAGACCAGGATCAGAACAAGGGCCTGGGCGGCGGTTCTTTGGGTTTTGGAAACAGGCTGAAGGAAAGGGGTACGGAGAATGGCAAGACCGGATGGACGGGGGCTTCAGCCCCCCATCAGCAACCCGTTCCGGCGCCGTGTGGAGGCGGCCGGTGGAATCTCCCTTCCGCCCTGGACGGGGTACGAGGACTGGGAGAAGCGGCGGATTCAGTACGCCAACCAGCAGCGGGGGACGCTGGAGGGGTACGACTGCCCGGAGTGCCTGAATCGGGGGTACTTTCTGGTGCTGGAGCCGGACGGCAGCCGCCGGACCCGGGAGTGCCGGTGCATGGCCCGGCGGCGGAGCATGCAGAGCCTGGCCCGCAGCGGGCTGGCGGAGCTGGCCAAGCGGTACACCCTGGAAAGCTGGCAGAGGGAAAGCCCGTGGCAGAGCCAGGCGCTGGCCCTGGCCCGGGGATGGCTGGCCTCGGGGCCCACGGGGTGGTTTTACCTGGCGGGGGGCCCGGGCACGGGCAAGACCCACCTGTGCGTGGGGCTGTGCGCCCGGCTGGTGGAGAGCGGCCGGGAGGTGCGCTACGCCGTGTGGCGGGATCTGACCGTGCGGGCAAAGGCGCTGGTCAATCAGCCGGAGGCCTATCAGGCCCTGGTGGAGCCCCTCAAGACGGTGGAGGTGCTCTACATCGACGACCTGTTCAAAACCGGCCGGGATCAGGCTCCCACGTCGGGGGACGTGAATCTGGCCTTCGAGCTGCTCAACGCCCGGTATAACCGGCCCAGCTGCGTCACCCTCCTCTCCTCCCAGTGGAATATCAACGGCTTGCTGGAGCTGGACGAGGCCCTGGGCTCCCGGATCTATGAGCGCAGCCGGGGCTTTTACCTGGATTTCACCGGCCGCCCCAACCACCGGTTACTTTCTTGAAAAGAAAGGAACCAAAGAATTTTCGTGGAAAGCTCCGCTTTCCTTCTCGCCGCCTGAGGATAAGATTTGATTCCAAAATCCAGCACGAAAGAAAATCTACCGATTTTTCCTCCCCCTTTGCACAATCCGGCGCTGCCTGCGCTTCTTCCTTTTGATGGCAGAAATATTCATCCAGGAAGCAGCCCGGCGGATATTTGCTGTAGAAGGACAAGCCAAAGGTGATCAAAAAAGAGCGCCTGGGAGGCGCGGGCGGGAGGAGAGCCGGGCAACGCAGCGGAGCCGCCCCGCCGGGGAAATTTGCTCAAGAGTCCTTGGATAAGCCCCGGTACACGCTTGTTCAACCGCCCGTGGGGGACCGGGGGGAGAGCGGGGATATGGACCTTGGACGGGCTGGTACAGCTCGGACAAGTCCATCTGCTCCCCGCGGACCCCCGGCGGTCTTTTGGTTTCTTTTCTCCCGCCGAGAAAAGAGACCCGCCCGCAGGCGGCACTACTTTCTTACAAGAAAGTAGG
>CALXDY010000134.1 GCA_944387225.1 uncultured Oscillospiraceae bacterium
TATTCCCTGGATGACTTCGCAAAGCAGCTCGCCGTCCACAACCGCCGCTCCAATAACTTCCCTATGAGGCCTTTAGGTTGGCTTTCTCCCTCAGAGTTTACTGTCCAATATGTTTGACAAACCTACATTCAAGGGATAGACGGACGTTTCCCGGCTGTTTGCCGGGAAAGACGGCGGGGAATCGGCCGCTTTTTCTTTCTCTTGCGCGGCGGCGGACAAGCTCCTATAATGGGGGAGCGGGGCACGGTGGGGCCGGGCCCCGGAGAGAGGAGAGAGACCTACGTGGACAACGGATATCGGCGTACCCTGCGGGCCTGCTACGCGGGGTATATCGTGCAGGCGGTGGTGAACAATTTCGCCCCTCTGCTGTTTGTGACCTTTCACACCACATATCAGATCCCCATGAGCAGCATCACTCTGCTCATTACCCTGAATTTTCTGCTCCAGCTGGGGGTGGATGTGCTGTCCGCCGCCTTTGTGGACCGGATTGGCTACCGGCGGGCGGTGATGGTCGCCCACGGAGCAGCTGCCTGCGGGCTGGCGGGGCTGGCTGTTCTGCCGGAGCTGACGCCCGACCCCTTCGTGGGGATGCTTCTTTCCGTGGCGGTCTACGCCCTGGGGGGCGGCCTGCTGGAGGTGCTGCTCAGCCCCATTGTGGAGGCCCTGCCCACGGAGAACAAGGAAAAGACTATGAGCCTGCTCCACTCCTTCTACAACTGGGGGACGGTTTTGGTGGTGCTGGTTTCCACCGTCTTTTTTGCCCTGTTTGGGCTGGAGCGGTGGAAGATCATGGCCCTGGTGTGGGCTCTGCTGCCCCTGTACAACCTGTTTGCCTTCCGGATCGTGCCCATCTTCGCCCTGAACGAGGACGACACCCAGGGAATCTCTCCGGGCAATCTGGCCCGGATGCCCCTGTTCTGGGTGCTGCTGGTGGTTATGGCCTGCGCCGGAGCCAGCGAGCAGTCGGTGAGCCAGTGGGCCTCCACCTTTGCCGAGCAGGCCTTGGGGGTGGACAAATTTGTGGGCGACCTGGCTGGGCCCATGCTGTTTGCCGTGTGTATGGGACTGGCCCGGCTGCTTTACGGCATGTACGGGGAGCGGCTGAACCTGAACCGGGCCATGGCGGCCAGCACCTTGCTGTGCGTGGTCTCCTACGGCGTGATCTCTCTGGCGCCCATTCCCGCCCTCAGCCTGGCCGGCTGCGGAATCTGCGGCTTCTCCGTGGGTATCCTGTGGCCGGGCACGTTCAGTATCGCAGCCTCAGCTCTGAGAGGGGGCGGCACGGCCCTGTTTGCCTTCCTGGCCCTGGCGGGAGATCTGGGCTGCTCTCTGGGCCCCACCTTTGCCGGGTTGGTGTCCGGCTGGGCAGGGGGTGACCTGAAAACAGGAATTTTGGCCGCCGTGGTGTTTCCCATTCTGCTGCTGGTTGGGATAGCGGTGATCGACAAAGGCCGGGAACATAAATAAATGAAGCCCAGGCGGTACGCCGCCTGGGCTTCATTTGTTTATCCATCTTCACCGGCCAGCCGGGCCCGGAGGCCGGAGTATCGCCTGGTCTGCCGGTTGTTGGCCACCATGCGGGCCACGGCGGCGTCATCCCCCACCAGAATGAACAGGCTCTTGGCCCGGGTGATGGCGGTATACAGCACCCCCGGGTCATGAGCATGGGGGCTCCGTCCAGGGCGGCCAGAATCACCGCCCGGTACTCGCTGCCCTGGGCCTTGTGGACGGTGACGGCGAAGGCGGGTTCCAGCTCCCCCAGCATGTCGGGGGTGTACTCCACCACCTTTCCGTCAAAGTCTACGGTGACGCACTCCCGCTCTACCCGACGGATCACGCCGATGTCTCCGTTGAACATCCCCATCCCGGAGTCCGGGCCGGAGTCCGAGCGCCAGAGGATGTCGTAATTGTTTTTCACCTGCATCACCCGATCCCCCTCCCGGAAGATCCAGTCGCCGAAGCGCCGCTCGCCCTTGCCCTCTTCCGGGGGGTTGAGGGCGGCCTGGAGCGCCTGGTTGAGGACGGTGGTGCCGGTGCCCCGGCGGCGGGTGGGGGAGAGCACCTGAATCTGATCCGGGGGAATACCCATGCGCTGGGGCAGACGGCGGCGGCACAGATCCACGATGGTGTCCACCGCCTGCTGGGGATCCCGGCGGCAGAGGAAGAAAAAGTCGTTGTCATTTTTCCGCAGGTCGGGCAGCTCCCCGTGGTTGACCATGTGGGCGCTGCGGACGATGGCGCTTTCCGCCGCCTGGCGGAAGATCTCCGTCAGCCGGATGGTGGGCACCGCGCCGCTGCGGATCAGGTCGGAAAACAGGTTGCCCGGTCCCACGGAGGGCAGCTGATCCGGGTCGCCCACCAGTACCAGGCGGCACCCGCCGGGGAGGGCGGACAGCAAAGCGGCCATCAGGGTGACGTCCACCATGGATACCTCGTCCACAATCACCGCATCCACATCCAGGGGGTCGTACTCGTTGTGGGTGAAGACCAGCTGGCCGGTCTGGGGGTCGAAGCCGGTTTCCAGCAGGCGGTGAATGGTGGAGGCCTCCGCCTGGCACAGCTCCCCCAGCCGTTTGGCTGCCCGGCCGGTGGGGGCGGCCAGGGCGGTCTCCAGCCCCAGGGCGTCAAACAGAGCCAGCACCCCCCGGAGGCAGGTGGTTTTACCTGTACCAGGGCCGCCGGTGAGCAGCATTACCTGCCGCTGGGCGGCCAGCTCCACCGCCTGGCGCTGCTGAGGGGCGTATGTAATGCCCTGCTGCCGCTGGATGCTTTTGATCCGGGCGTCCAGATCGTCCGGAGGATAGTGACTGGCCTGGCTCATCTCCAGCATCCGGTGGGCTACATAAAGCTCCGACTGGTACAGCAGGGGGAGGTACACCGCCTCCTCTCCCGCCACCGGGTCCTGGCATACCTCTCCCCGGAGGGCCAGGGCCTCCAGCCGCTCCCATAAGGGCTCGGCAGGCACGTCCAGCAGCTGAGCGGTGGCGTCAACCAGCTTGCCTTTGGGCAGAAAGCTGTGGCCGTTGCCCAGGTTGTGGCTCAGCTCGAACAGCAGGCCCGCCTCCAGCCGGATGGGGGACTGGCCGGAGATGCCGGTGGCCAAGGCCAGGTCGTCCGCCTGGGAGAAGGCCACGCCGAATTCCCCGCTTACCAGCAGGTAGGGGTTGGACCGCACCGCCTCTAGGGCCACCTCCCCATAGGCCCGGAACAGGGGCATGGCCAGCTGGGCGGGAAGATTGTGGTCAGTGAGGAACTCCAGCAGGCGGCGGGTGCCCATCTGACTGCGGAAGGCGTCGCTGATGGCTCTGGCCCGCTTGGGGGACACGCCCCGCAGCTTGGCCAGCCGCTCCGGCTCCTCCTCAATGACCCGGAGGGTGTCCTCTCCAAAGGCCTCGATGAGCTGGCGGGCGGTGGCCTTGCCCACCCCCTTTACCGCGCCGGAGGCCAGGTAGTGGTAGGTCTCCTTCAGGCCCTGGGGCATCCGCCGCTCCACGGTGTCTGCACGGAACTGGGCTCCGTAGGTGGCGTGGCACACCCACTGCCCCCCTATGGTGAGGTATTCCCCCGGGCTGACCCCGGGCATGACCCCTACCACCGTCTGCTCCTCGCCGTTGGCGTCCAGACGGAGGATGGTGTAGCCGTTTTCCTCATTTTGAAAAATAATGGAGGAGACCACACCCTCCAGCACCGGCTGCTCCGTCCGCTCCTGGTTCATTGTGTCTCCTCCTTATATTTGATGTCAGATGATATCGTCCTGTGTCAGCCACTCCTCCAGGCATCCGGCGGGACAGCAGCTGACCCAGCTCCACCGCCGGGCCAGGGTGAGGGCCAGCTCCCGGCCCTGGGGGGTCAGACCCCGGTCCCAAATCACCGCCCAGCCGTCCAGTGTCCCAGCTTCCCGGCACCGGGCCAGCTGGCGTAGGGATTCCTCCAGACCGGCCCCGTCTCCCTGTCCGGGAATCACGACCCAAACGCCGCTTCCCGGCCTGGGACGAACCAGCCATCCCATCAGGGCCCAGATCAGGGCCGCCGCCCCCGTTGCCGCCAGGGCGGTGATTGCCAGCTCACTCAGCAGCCTCACCCATACCACCTCCAGGCTATCCTATGTCCGGAGGGGAAAGAAGGTGTCAGGAAAACAGGTTGATACCCACATGGGTGAGGGCCGTCATGATGCATCCGGCGGTGAGCACACCCAGCAGCACAGCGGGGAAGGCCTTCCGCAGGCGCATGTCCAAAAAGGCAGCGGCGAGGGAGCCGGTCCAGGCTCCGGTGCCCGGCAGGGGGATGGCCACGAACAGCCAAAGGCCGATGTATTTATACCGGCTGACCTTCTGGCCCTTCAGATGGGCCTTCTGCTCCAGGCTGTCCACCATGCCGTTGAGCCGGGGCATGTACCGGCGCATCATCATAAAGATTTTGCGGATATACACGATGATGAAGGGAGCGGGGATGATGTTGCCGATGACGGCGGAGATGAAAGCCTGCTGATAGGACAGGCCCAGGGCCACGCCGAAGGGGATGCCGCCACGCAGCTCGATAATAGGGATCATGGAGACCAGGGTGGTAAAAATGCACCGCCCAAAATCACTCTCCGTCAGAAAGGTCATGATATCCATGGGGGAAAGAGACTCCTTTTGTCATTTCTTCGCCGGACGGGTGGGACGACCATATCCGCCGCCTATCCACCGGTTTCCCGGCGCTGCCCTATTATCCTACACGTTTTCCGGTGCCCCGTCAATGGCGTGGGCCTTCAGATCCTGTAAAGAGAGGGAGATTTTTTCCAGTGGTCAGAGCATCCTGGCCAGATACTGGCCGGTGTAGGAATCGGGGCACTTGGCCACCTCCTCCGGCGTGCCGGTACAGACGATCATGCCGCCGCCATCGCCCCCTTCCGGTCCCAGGTCGATGATGTGGTCGGCGGTCTTGATCACGTCCAGGTTGTGTTCGATGACCAGCACCGTGTTGCCAGCCTCCACCAGCTTCTGCAACACATCGATCAGCCGCTGCACGTCGTAGCTGTGCAGGCCGGTGGTGGGCTCGTCCAGGATATAGATGGTCTTTCCGGTGGAACGCTTGCTCAGCTCCGTGGCCAGCTTCACCCGCTGGGCCTCGCCGCCGGACAGGGTGGTGGAGGACTGGCCCAGCTTCACATAGCCCAGGCCTACCTCCTCCAGGGTTTTCAGGCGGTTGTAGATTCGGGGCAGGTTTTCAAAGAAGGGCAGGGCCTCGTCCACCGTCATCTCCAGCACCTGATAGATGTTCTTGCCCTTATACAGTACCTCCTGGGTCTCCCGGTTATACCGGCGGCCCTTACACACCTCGCAGGGGACGTAAATGTCAGGCAGGAAGTGCATCTCGATTTTCAGCAGGCCGTCGCCGGAGCAGGCCTCGCACCGCCCCCCCCTGGTGTTGAAGGAGAACCGGCCGGGACCGTAGCCCCGGGCCTTGGCGTCCTGAGTGGAGGCGAACAGGTCCCGGATGTCGTTGAACAGGCCGGTATAGGTGGCGGGGTTGCTCCGGGGGGTGCGGCCGATGGGGCTTTGGTCGATGTCGATGACCTTGTCCAGGTACTCCTCCCCTTCGATCCGCTCATGCTTGCCCGGGCGCACCTTGATGCGGTTCAGGTCGGCTCCCAGCTTCTTGAAGATGATCTCGTTGACCAGGGAGGACTTGCCGGAGCCGGATACGCCGGTGACGCAGGTGAAGGTGCCCAGGGGGATCTCCACATTCACGCCCCGGAGGTTGTTCTCCGCCGCGCCGAATACCTTCAGGTAGTGGCCGTTGCCCTTCCGCCGGGTTTTGGGTACAGGGATCTTCCGTCGGCCGGACAGGTAGTCGCCGGTAATGGAGCCGGGCGTGTTCATGACCTCCTCCGGCGTGCCCGCCGCCACGATCTCGCCGCCGTGGACGCCGGCGCCCGGTCCCACGTCGATGATATAGTCCGCCGCCCGCATGGTGTCCTCGTCATGCTCCACCACCAGCAGGGTGTTGCCCAGATCCCGCAGGTTCTGCATGGTTTTCAGCAGCATGTCGTTGTCCCGCTGGTGCAGACCGATGGAGGGCTCGTCCAGGATATACAGCACCCCCATCAGGGAGGAGCCGATCTGGGTAGCCAGGCGGATGCGCTGGCTTTCGCCGCCGGACAGGGTGCCCGCGCTGCGGGACAGGGTCAGGTACTGCAGGCCCACCGACTGGAGGAAGCCCAGGCGGCTTTTGATTTCCTTCAAAATCTGCTGGGCAATCTGCATTTGGGTGGGGGTGAGGGTCAGCTTGTCCACAAAGTCCAGGGCCTGGGTCACGGACATGCGGCAGAAGGTGTCGATGTCCAGTCCGCCCACGGTGACGGCCAGGGATTCCTTCCGCAGACGGCGGCCCTGGCAGGTGGGGCAGGGGCACTGGCTCATGCACTCCTCCAGCTCCCGGCGGACGGAGTCCGACTGGGTTTCCTTGTACCGCCGCTCCAGGTTGTTGCAGATGCCCTCAAAGGGCTGGTGCAGGGTGCCCTTTCCCCGGGGCTGATCGTAGTGGAGGGTGAGGGGTTCCCCGTCGGTGCCGTAGAAGATCACATCCATAGCCGACTTGGGCAGGGTTTCCATGGGGGCGTCCAGGGAGAAGCGGTACTTCTTGCTCAATGCGTCAAAGTACATCCGGGCGATGCCGTCCCCCTTGATGTTGTTCCAGCCGGAGGCGGTGATGGCCCCCTCCAGGATGGACAGCTTCTTGTTGGGCACCACCAGATCGGGGTCTACCTTCAGCTGGCTGCCCAGGCCGGTACAGGTGGGGCAGGCGCCGAAGGGGTTGTTGAAGGAGAACATCCGGGGGGTCAGCTCTTCAATGGAGATTCCGCAGTCCTCACAGGCGTAGTTCTGGGAAAAGACCAGTTCCCGGTCCTCTCCCACTATGTCGATGACTACCAGGCCCCCCGCCAGGTTGGAGGCCGTCTCCACCGAGTCGGTGAGCCGGCGGGTGATGTCCTCCCGGATGACCAGGCGGTCCACCACGATCTCAATGTTGTGCTTTTTGTTCTTCTCCAGCTTGATCTCCTCGCTGAGATCGTACTGGATGCCGTCCACCCGGCAGCGCACGTAGCCGGAGCGGCGGGCGTCCTCAAAGATCTTGGCGTGCTCGCCCTTCTTGCCCCGGATCACAGGAGCCATCACCTGGATTCGGGTGGCTTCCGGCAGGGTGAGCACCTGGTCAATGATCTGGTCGATGGTCTGCTGGCGTATCTCCTTGCCGCAGACGGGGCAGTGGGGGGTGCCCACCCGGGCCCACAGAAGACGGAGGTAGTCATAGATCTCCGTCACCGTGCCCACGGTGGAGCGGGGGTTTTTGCTGGTGGTTTTCTGGTCGATGGAGATGGCGGGGGACAGTCCGTCGATGTAGTCCACGTCGGGCTTCTCCATCTGTCCCAGGAACATCCGGGCGTAGGAGGACAGGGACTCCACATACCGCCGCTGCCCCTCGGCATAAATGGTGTCAAAGGCCAGGGAGGACTTGCCGCTGCCCGACAGGCCGGTGAGTACCACCAGCTTGTCACGGGGAATGGACACGTTTACGTTTTTCAGGTTGTTTTCCCTGGCGCCCTGAATTTCAATATGGTCTTGCATCCCGATTTCTCCTTTGCCTGCGGGTGTTTTAGTCGGTTACCAGATCGGCGGTGGTGGCGCCCACCAGGTCGATGAGGGTCTGGGGCTCCAGCTCCACCTGATAGCCGATTTTGCCGGCGGACACCATGATGGTGTCCAGAATCTCCGCCGTTTCATGGAATACGGTGGGGAACTGCTTCTTCATGCCGATGGGGGAGCAGCCGCCGTGGACGTAGCCCGTCAGGGGCAGCAGCTCCTTCAGGTGGATCATGGCGATGGACTTTTCTCCCACCGCCTTGGCCGCCTTCTTCAGATCCAGGTTGTCTGCCACGGGGATATCGAATACATAGATGGCGTTGGAGGCGCCCCGGGCCACCAGGGTCTTGAACACCGTCTCCGGATCCCGGTTCAGGAAGTTGGCGACCGACACTCCGTCTACCGGGTCGCCTTCGTCGTGGGGGTAGGTGTGGGCGGTGAAGGCGATGTTCTTCTGCTCCAGCACCCGCATCACGTTGGTCTTTTCTTCTTTCTGTTTGGCCATATCCGTTTCCCTCGTTTTCTGTCAAAATGCTGCCTTCCGCTTTCTTGAAAGAAAGCTTGGCAAAGAACTTTATGGGAAGCTTCGCTTCCCTTTCCGTGAAAAAAACCGTTACTTGCCGCTGCCTCTCAGCTCGATGACCGGATCCCGCAGCGCTGCGGCCAGCTCAAACTCCAGCATCTTTGCCGCCGCCCCACGGGGCAGGCCCCGCGGGGACCCCGATGGATTCGAAACCTTGGCAGAACTAAGTTCCGCCTGCGGCAAAGGATCACTTTCCGCTGCCTCTCAGCTCGATGATCTGATCCCGCAGCGCTGCGGCCAGTTCGAATTCCAACATTTTGGCCGCCTCTTTCATAGCCTTCTCCAACCGGGCGATCTCGGCGGCACGCTGCTGCTTGGTCAGGCCCTTGGCCTGGCCGCTGCGCTCGGCCTCGGTGCTCTCCGATACGCCGATCTCCAGCAGATCCCGCACCGACTTGATAACCGTTTTGGGTACGATGCCGTGGGCCTTGTTGAAGGCGTCCTGCTTCTCCCGGCGGCGCTCCGTCTCCTCAATGGCTCTGGCCATGGAGGGGGTGATCCGGTCGGCGTACATAATGACCCGGCCGTCGGCGTTTCGGGCGGCCCGGCCGATGGTCTGGATGAGGGAGGTCTCGCTGCGGAGAAAGCCCTCCTTGTCCGCGTCCAGAATGGCCACCAGGGACACCTCCGGCAGGTCCAGACCCTCCCGGAGCAGGTTGATGCCCACCAGCACATGGAAGGTGCCCAGGCGCAGGTCCCGGATGATCTCCATTCGTTCCATGGTGTCCACGTCGTGGTGCATGTACCGCACCCGGATGCCCGCCTTCTTCAGATACTCGGTGAGGTCCTCCGCCATCTTCTTGGTGAGGGTGGTCACCAGTACCCGCTCGTTCCGGGCGGCACGCTGGTTGATCTCGCCGATCA
>CALXDY010000135.1 GCA_944387225.1 uncultured Oscillospiraceae bacterium
TTGCCCTCCCCGGCGGCAACGGCATTTTCACGGCAACGCCGACAGAGCGTATAACACACTACACTTTGCTTCGCAAAGTCGTGTGCCAAATGGGGGCGTTGCCCCCTTTGGAAACCCCCACAAGAAAGGGCGGTACGCTACCCCTCCACGGGGCGCATACCGCCTTTTCTTGTTATCCAGCCCTCCGGCTGTATCGGTTGAGCAAAAGTCAGCGTGGAATTGATGTGGTATCTTTAACTTTGGGAAACTCCCCGCTCCCATTTGCATACGGTTCGGTCTGATATGTGGAGCGTTTGGGCCAGCTCCTTTTGGGTCAGGCCAAGCTCCTTGCGCCGCTGGGCAATCAGTTTGCCTGTCTGCTGTTGATCCATACCCGGTCACCTCGCCGTCAGTATAGCATCCGGTGCCTGGACATGCAACAAACGGAGCGTGGAGTGGCGGAAATTACCGGTCTCGGCGGGAAATTAAGACAAAAACAGGCCGCGGAGCAATTCCGCGGCCCGTGTATTACAGAACCTTGCTGAGGAAGATCTTGGTGCGTTCGTGCTGGGGGTTGGCGAAGAACTCCTTGGGGGTGTTCTCCTCCAGAATCTTGCCGTCGGCCATGAACAGCACCCGGCTGCCCACCTCACGGGCAAAGCCCATCTCGTGGGTGACCACCACCATGGTCATGCCGTCGTTGGCCAGCTCGGTCATAACGTCCAGCACCTCGCCCACCATCTCAGGATCCAGGGCGGAGGTGGGCTCGTCAAAGAGCATCACCTTGGGCTGCATGGCCAGGGCCCGGACGATAGCGATACGCTGCTTCTGGCCGCCGGACAGCTGAGCGGGATAGGCGTCCGCCTTGTCCAGCAGATCCACTCGCTTGAGCAGGGTAACGGCCACCTCGTCGGCCTCCGCCTGGCTCATCAGCTTGGTGCGTACCGGGGCCAGGGTGATGTTTTTCCGGATGGTCATGTTGGGGAAGAGGTTGAAGTGCTGGAACACCATGCCCATCTGGCGACGGATCAGGTCAATGTTGGTGTTGGGATTGGTGATCTCGGTGCCGTTGAACGTAATGGTGCCGGCGGTGGGGGTCTCCAGCAGGTTGAGACACCGCAGGAAGGTGGACTTGCCGGAGCCGGAGGGTCCGATGACCACGACCTTTTCTCCGGGGTAAATGTGCTGGTCGATGTTGTCCAGCACCAGGTGATCCCCAAAGGACTTGGACAGGTTTTTAACGTCGATCACTTTGACGCAGCCTCCTTTCCAGCTTGCCCTGGAGCCAGGTAAAGATCAAAACGATAATCAGATAAATTACCGCGGTGATGAGCAGAGGATACATGGCCTCAAAGGTCTTTGTGGTGATGGCCTGGGCAAAGTAGACGATCTCCTTGCCGGCGATAACCGAGATGAGGGAGGTGTCCTTCAGCAGGACGATAAACTCATTTCCCAGGGCGGGGACAATGGCCTTGAAAGCCTGGGGGATGATGATGAACCGCATGGTGTCCCCATAGTTCAGACCCAGGGACCGGCCGGCTTCGTTCTGGCCGGGATCCAGGGACATCAGGCCGCCCCGGATGATCTCCGCCACGTAGGCACCGGAGTTGATGCCCAGGGCAAGCGCACCCACCATAGTGGAATTTCGGCTGGTTTTAAAGATGACAAATCCCATGATCATCAATTGTACCAGCATGGGGGTGCCGCGGATCACGGTGACATACACCTTACAGATCAGGTTGACCACGCCCAGAGCGAAGTTTCGCTTGCCGATGCGCTGCTGGTCGTGGGCGGTACGAACCACCGCAACCACAACGCCCAGCAGTACGCCGATGGCCAAGGCGATGATGGTCACCTCAATGGTGGTGGCAAGGCCCTGGAAGTAGGTCATCCACCGGTCGTTGTAGAACCAGGCCCGGTAGAATTTCAGAAATGCGTCCTGCCAGAAGGTAAGATCAGCTTTGTCCAGGGCGGAAAGGCTCTCATAAAGCTGTGCTACGTCCATGTAGGCCCACCTCACTTTTTCTCTTTCTTGTTATCAGTCAGGAACAGACAAGGGGACGGCCTCTTGGCCGTCCCCTGTGGAAACGCCGGATCAGCCCTCGGCGTTGATGTACTTGGCGATGATCTGATCCACAGTGCCGTTGGCAGTCAGCTCGTCCAGAGCGCCCTGAACAGCGTCCAGCAGAGCGGTGTTACCCTCGTCCACAGCGATGCAGTAATCCTCCTCAACCCAAGCGCCGGGCAGGATGGTCAGACCGGGGTTGGCGGCCACGTACTCCTCAGCGGGAGCCTGGTCGATGATGACGGCGTCGATCTGGTCGTTGACCAGAGCCTGAACAGCGGTAGCGCCGTTGTCGTAGGCGGAGACGTGATCCTCACCGTAGCCGCCGTTCTCAGGCGTGTCGGAGGCGTAGAGGTAGCCGGTGGTGCCGCGCTGAGTGCCGATCATCTTCTCACCTAGGTTGTCCAGGGTCACATCGGAACCCTCCTTGACGATGACAACCTGCACGCCGGTGGCGTACTTGGAGGTGAAGTCCATGACCTCGTCCCGCTCCTCGTTGTAGCTCAGACCGGCCAGAACGCTATCGCTGCGGTTCTCCTGCCCAGCCATCAGGGCGGAGTCAAACTCCATGTCGTCAATGACCAGCTCCAGACCCAGCTTCTCAGCGATGGCCCAGGCGATCTCCACGTCGATGCCCTCAAAGCCGGTGCCCTCGAAGCCGGCGCCGTCGGCGACCAGCTCATAGGGAGGGAACTGGGCATTGGTGGACATGATCAGCTTGCCCTCCTCCACGGTGGTGAAGGAAGCGGTCTGCTGAGAGCCGCTGGTGGAGGCGTTGGAGCCGTTGGAGGAAGCGTCACCGTTGGAGCTGGTGTCGCCGCCGCAGGCGGCCAGGCTCAGGGACAGGGTCAGAGCAAGACCCAGGGAAAGAACCTTGTGATTCATTTCAATTAATCTCCTTTTTCACGTGGACGGCGCACGTCCACAGATTAGTTATCAGTATACTACCGGCAGGGGAGGCAGTCAATAGATAACTATGCAAAAAATACAGGATATATACGCCGTTCATCGGTAATTTGACGGCACAGCATGTATTTTTTTGAGGGGAAACGGCGCATTTATCCGCTGTGCTGTCTGATTGACGGGGGAAGGGGAACCTTTGGGGGCGGCTGGCGTCTAAATGAATATACTTGAAATTTTTTTGAAATCCGATAGAATGGGATGTATCGTCTCCGGGGACGCCGGGGATGGTGAGGATCAGGAGTTTGGGAGGAATCCGCGGCATGAAACGCAAGCACAGGCTGAGGGCCTGGTTCCGGGCACAGTGGCTGGAAATTCGCGGCATATCAGCCGAGACGTGGCGGTGCTGGATCATTTTTCTCCTGGGGCCATGGGCGGCCCTGTGGATGGTGGAGATTTTAAATGAGAATGATGTGTTCTCCGACCTGCACGCCTGGCAGGTGCTGATGAATCTGATCTGGTACTACGTTATCTTCGTACTCTGCCGCCTGCTGCTGGGCAGGCTCCGCCGGGGAGCGGCGGCGGCCGCCATTTTGTGCTTTGCGGTGGGACTGGTCAATCACTATGTCCTCCGGTTCCGGGGACGGATTCTCTTTCCCGCCGACATTGCCGCCTGGAAAACCGCCGCAAACGTGGCCGACGCCTTCGACTTTTCCATGGATATAGCCATGGAGCAGGCGGCCATCCTCCTGGCGGCTTACCTCTTCCTGGTGTGGACGGTGGGCCCCCGGAAGGCCCGGATTTCCCGGTCTACGGGGCTGGGACTGGTCCTTTTCATGGCGGGCTATACCTTTACCTTTTTCTGCACCGGGGCTCTGCCCGCACTGGGCATTTATACCCAGCAGTGGGTGACTCAGGCCAACGGCTTCCTGCTCAACTTTACGGTGGCCCTGCGCTACAGCTCCGTGGACAAGCCCGACGGCTACAGTGAGGAGCGGGTGCTGGAGCTGCTGGAGCAGTTCCCCGCCCAGGAGGGGGACAGCGAGGCCACCCAGCCGGTGAATATCCTGGTGATTATGAACGAGTCCTTTGCGGACATGACCATTTTCGACACACTGGAGCTGTCCGACGACCCCACCCCCTTCCTCCATTCCCTGGAGGAGAACACCATCCAGGGCTGGATGTATTCCCCCGTCACCGGGGGCGGCACTGCCACGGTGGAGTATGAGTACCTCACCGGCCTGTCCACCATCTTCCAGCCTCCCCACACCGTGGCCTATCAGCTGTACGCCAAGGAGGGGATGCCTTCCCTGGCTGCCAATTTCGGGGCTTTGGGCTATGAGTCCACCGCCTTCCACCCCTACCTGGACTCCGGGTGGAACCGGCCGGTGGTGTATGAGTACATGCAGTTCGACCACCAGCTCTACCAGCAGGATGTGGCCGATCCCTACCTGATCCGGCGGTACATCTCCGATCAGACGGACTACGAGGTGCTCATGGATATTACGGAGCAGGCCCAGGGCCAGTCTACCTTTGTATTCAACGTGACCATGCAGAACCACAGCGCCTACGCCCAGGGCTGGAACAACCTGGAGGCGACCATTACCCCCTCAGAGGAGCTGTACCGGGCGGACAGTACCTCCAAGCAGTATTTCTCCCTCATGCGGGCCAGCGACGACGCCCTTCGTCAGCTGATTGAGTATTACAGCCAGGTGGAGGAGCCCACCCTCATCGTCTTCTTCGGCGATCACCAGCCGCCGCTGAAAAATGCCTTCTATGAGGTGCTGTACGGCAAGAAGCTGTCGGAGCGCACCACGGAAGAGGTGATGCAGCAGTACATTACCCCCTTCTTCCTCTGGGCCAACTACGACATTGAGGAGCAGCAGGACGTGATTCTCAGCCCCAACTACCTGGGGGTACTCACCGCCAAGACCGCCGGGCTGCCCCTCACCGGGTTCCAGACCTTCCTGGATGAGATGTATCAGGTTCTGCCGGTGATTACTCCCGTGGGCATGATCAACAGCCAGGGTCAGGCCGTCACCAAGGCGGAGCTGACGGAGGAGGAGCAGCAGTGGCTGGACGATTATGAGATGCTCAATTACTGCGGTATGATCGATCTCTTCTCCGATGCCTCTCCTTACTTTCTTGTAAGAAAGTAAGACAAAGAACTTCCTTTCTTGAAAGAAAGGAAGCAAAGAACGTTTGCGGAAAGCTGACGCTTTCCTTCGCGCCGCCTGTGGTTGGGATTGGGTTCCGGGCAGCAGCACGAAAGAGCATAAAACAAGCCCACAGGGAAGGAAAAATTTCCCTGTGGGCTGTTTTTTATGGAAAAAAGAACCATCAGGTTTCCGGGATGTAGTTGGACAGCTTGACCACGATAAGGTCGCCGATCTGCCGGATGTACCCGGGCTGGGGATAGCGGGGCATCTCCCGGACGGCAGGCTCCAGGCTGATGTTCTGCCACTGTTCCAGGTCGTCCGACAGGTTGATGGGGTAGCGCAGCACATAATCGAAATAGGCCCGGAAAAAGTCCGGCTCCGTGGGGCCAATGGAGTTGTTGATTGACATGCCGGCCAGCGATTCATACCTGGCATAATCAATGGTGGTGGTAAACAAATCTCTCTGGCTGCCAGCAAAGATGACCTTTGATTCGTTGTAGGTGTAGAAATCCTGCTCCTCCAGGTCGCTCAGAATCCGGTTAAAGGCCAGCTGGGTGGAATCGGATTCCAGCGTCCGCTTCATATACAGCACGTTGGCGGTGATCACATTGTTCCACAGGATCACGCCGATGAACAGG
>CALXDY010000136.1 GCA_944387225.1 uncultured Oscillospiraceae bacterium
GGATCAGGGTCAGAGCGCCGTCGCCGGTGATGTTGCAGGCGGTGCCGAAGCTGTCCTGAAGGGCAAAGATGGTCATCATCAGGCCGGTGCCTGTGTTGTCAAAGCCCAGTACGCTGTAAAGCAGACCCAGAGAGGCCATGACGGTGCCGCCGGGTACGCCGGGAGCGCCCACAGCGAAGATGCCCAGCAGGAAGCAGAACAGCACCATGGTGCCCAGGTCAGGCATGGCGCCGTAAAGCACCTGGGAGACCACCATGACGAAGAATACCTCAGTCAGCACGGAGCCGCACAGATGGATGTTGGCAAACAGCGGAATGCCGAAATCCACCATGTCCCGGCGGAGTACACTGGACTTCCGGGCGCCCCGCAGGGCAACGGCCAGGGTGGCGGCGGAGGACATGGTGCCCACGGCGGTGATATAGGCGGGGCCGTAGTGGCGCAGGACTTCCAGGGGATTTCTGCCGGAGTACAACCCGGCCAGACCGTACAGCACTGCCAGCCAGATATAGTGGCCTACCATGACGATCAGAATGACGATGAGGAAGACGGGGAGCTGACGGGTGATGCCGCCCTCATAGGCCAGACCGCAGAAGGTGCCGGCGATGAAGAAGGGCAGCAGAGGAATGACCACCCGGCTGACGATATCCAGCACCACCCGCTGGAACTCCTCCAGCAGAAGGGTGATCTGCTCGGCCTTGGACCAGGTAGCGGCCAGACCTACCAGCACGGAGAACACAAGGGCGGACATGACGCTCATGATGGGGGTGATCTCCAGATTGAACAGCAGCTCAGGCAGATCGTTCAGGTCCTCTACGGCATTCTGAATGGACAGGGTGGGAATGATGCTGTACCCGGCGAAGGAGGACAGAAGGGCGGCGCATACAGAGGATGTATAGGCCAGCACCAGCGCCAGCAGCAGCATCCGGGAGGCATTTTTTTGCAGCCGGGTAATGGACGGGGCAATAAAGCCGATGATGATCAGCGGCACGCAGAAGCTGATGAGAGAGCCCAGCAGCTCCTTGATGGTCAGGATGACCTGCATTACGTCCAGTCCGAAGGCGCTTGTATCCGCCCACAGACCCAGGGCAATACCCATCGCCACGCCGATCAGCAGCCGGACGGGCAAGCTGCCCAGAATATGCTTCATATCAAACACTCCTATTCTCATTTCAGGTTGGATTGTGACACACACACATCAGGCATAATACCATACTATGCGCCTCCACGCAAGGGAGAACCGGCTCCTTGTAATTTTTTGCGGAATCCCATATAATACAGGGAAAGGATTCCAGTAAGGAGGGCCTGAAATGAAAAAAATATGGCTGGCAGGTATGGTGGCGGCGGTGGTTCTGCTCACCGCCTGTGGGGAGACCCAGGGGCTCAGCGGGAGCCAGAACAATCCCGGCGGGATTGGAGACACCATGTCCACCGCATGGTTTGACTATACTGTGACGAATGCCGGCCTGACGGAGGACTATCAGGGGATTCAGGCGGAAACGGGGGAGCAGCTGCTGGTGCTGGAACTGGAGATTGACAGTACCTGCTACCAGGAGGTACCCATGACCCGATACGATTTTCAGCTGTACTGGGAGGGAATGGAGGACGAGGATGACCGCTGCTACCCGTTGGAGACGGCGGGGGAGGATCAACTGCCGGACCGGTATGACCTGGGTTGGGGAGAGAAGCTGACCGGCAGCCTGGTCTACCGGGTACCCCAGGATCAGCGGGACTTTGCGCTGGTGTTCCAGGAGATCATCGATAACGGCACGGAGGAGGGCGTTTTGGGCGGTATGTATACCACGGAGCTGTCCCTGTAGGGATGAGCCGGACTTGCCAAACCGGTTTCGGAGAGGTATGATGGAGCAAAAGGATGCCAAGGCGCCTGCGCGCCATGAAATAAGGAACAAAATCATGCGTTTATTTGATACCCACGCCCATTACGACTCCGGCGCCTTCAATGGTGACCGGTTGGAACTGCTTGCCTCCATGCCCGGCCAGGAGGTGGAGCTGATCCTCAACCCCGGCTGCGATCTGGAGACCTCCCGCACCGCGGTGGAGCTGGCCAAGCGCTTCCCCTTTGTCTACGCCGCTGTGGGGGTACACCCCTCCGACTGCGGGGCATGGGAGGACGACTGGGCCGACCAGCTGCGGGAGCTGGCCCAGTGCCCCAAGGTGAAAGCCATTGGAGAGATCGGACTGGACTATTACTGGAAGGAAAACCCGCCCAGGGAGTGGCAGCAGACGGTGTTCCGCCGCCAGATGGAGCTGGCACAGTCTCTGAACTTGCCGGTGATCATCCATGACCGGGAGGCCCATCAGGATTGTCTGTCCATCGTCCGGGAGTACCCAGGCGTCCGGGGGGTGTACCACTGCTACTCCGGCAGCCTGGAGGACGCCAAAATCCTGGTAAAGCTGGGGTGGATGCTGTCCTTTACCGGGGTCATTACCTACAAAAACGCTAGAAAGGCCCTGGAGGTCATCGAATGGCTGCCCATGGACCGGATTATGATTGAGACCGACTCCCCTTACCTGACTCCGGAACCCTTCCGGGGGAAGCGGAACGACTCTGCCAAGGTGCGCTACGTGGCCGAGACCATCGCCCGGGTCAAGGGGATGGAGCCGGAGGAAGCGGCGCTGCTGACCCTGGAGAATGGGAAGCGGTTTTTCAACATTGAGGAGGAGAGGGAACAATGACCATTACCTACGAATATGAGGGTGCGCTTTACGTAAACCTGACCAACAAATGCAACTGCAGCTGTGAATTCTGCCTGCGCCACGGGAAGGCCCAGGGCTCCATCTATACCCAGGATTCCCTGTGGCTGGAGCGGGAGCCCACCCGGCAGGAGGCGCTGGACAGCTTCCTCGGCCGGGATGTGTGCTCCTATCGGGAGATCGTGTTCTGCGGCTATGGAGAGCCCACCTACCGCCTGGACGATATTCTCTGGCTGGTGGACCGCCTGAAGGAGCGCTTTGGGGAGAAACTGCCCCCGGTGCGGATCAACACCAACGGTCATGCCAACCTGATCCTGGGCCGGGATGTCTGCCCGAAGCTGAAGGGGCGGATCGATACTCTGTCCATCTCCCTCAACGCCAACAATGCTGCCGATTATACCGCCCTATGCCATCCGGTTCAGGGAGAGCGGGCCTACCAGGCTATGCTGGATTTTGCCCGGGAAGCCAAGGCCTATGTGCCCCATGTGGTCATGACCGTGGTGGACAAGGACAAGACGCCGGAGGAGCTGGAGGAGAGCCGGCGTATTGCTCAGTCTTTGGGCGTGCAGCTTCGGGTACGCAGCTACATCGACTCCTGAAAATGGAACGTCAAATTGTTTCCTCTATCGGTGAAATCATTGAAAAAACCCCCTGTTATTGGTAAAAACAGGGGGTTTTCCCATATAAAATTCTTGACAGAAGGATGGGAATTTTATAGAATAGTTGGGTCTCGCTTTGGCAGAGAAGCGAAGTGAAGTGAGCAAGCTATCTGCATCATGTGGGGCGAATCGAGAGAAGGGAACGAAAAAACGTGGAAGAAAAGAAATTCCAACCCTATATTCCGGCGGACAAGGTCATGCCGGAACTGACCGTAGTGTCCATTGTCCTGGGTGCGATTCTGGCTGTGATTTTTGGCGGCGCCAACGCATACCTGGGCCTTCGGGTGGGCATGACTGTGTCCGCATCCATTCCAGCCGCGGTGATTTCCATGGGGATTATCCGCAAGATCCTGCGCCGGGATTCCATTTTGGAGAACAACATGGTCCAGACCATCGGTTCTGCCGGTGAGTCGGTGGCCGCAGGTGCGATCTTTACCCTGCCTGCCCTGTTCATGTGGGCGAGGGATGGTCTGTGCGATGTGCCCTCCCTGATAGAGATCGGCCTGATCGCCCTGTGCGGCGGCGTGCTGGGCGTACTGATGATGATTCCTCTGCGAAATGCGCTGATCGTCAAGGAGCACGGCGTGCTGGCTTACCCTGAGGGACATGCCTGTGCCGAGGTGCTGATTGCCGGCGAGGAGGGCGGCGCCAAGGCGTCCACCGTATTTTCCGGTCTGGGCATCGCCGCTTTGTACAAGTTTGTTACAGACGGCCTTAGGATCTTCCCCAGTGAGATCACCTATGATATTCCCGCCTATAAGGGCTCCGGCTTTGGCATCGATGTGCTGCCTGCCCTGGCTGGTGTGGGCTATATCTGCGGGGCCAAGGTGTCCTCCTACCTGTTTGCCGGCGGTGTGCTGGGCTGGTTTGTCATCATGCCGCTGATGGCTCTGTTTGGCGGCGATCTGATCCTGTTTCCTGCCGACGTGACGGTGAATGAGCTGATTGCCGCTCCTGGAGGAGTGTCCAATCTGTGGGACAGCTTCCTGCGCTACATCGGCGCCGGTGCTGTGGCCTGCGGCGGCGTGCTCAGTCTGATTAAGTCCCTGCCCCTGATTATCCGCACCTTCAAAGATGCCATGGGGGATTACGGCAAGAGCCGTACCGTCAGTACGCTGCGTACGGAGCAGGACCTGCCTATGAGCGTCGTGCTGGGCGGTGTGCTGGCTGTAGCGGTGGTGATGTGGCTGGTACCCTTTATCCCGCTGAATCTGTTCACCGCGCTGATCGTCATTGTCTTTGGCTTCTTCTTTGCCACCGTGTCCTCTCGGATGGTGGGCCTGATCGGCTCCTCCAACAACCCGGTGTCCGGCATGGCCATCGCCACCCTGCTGATTTCCACCCTGCTTTTGAAGGCTACCGGCAGTGATGATATCAACGGCATGATCGCGGCCATTGTCATTGGCGGCGTCATCTGCATCATCGCCGCCATCGCCGGCGACACGTCTCAGGATCTGAAAACCGGCTTTTTGGTGGGCTCTACCCCTCGCAAGCAGCAGACCGGCGAGCTGATCGGCGTGGTGGTTTCCGCCGTGGCCATCGGCGCTATCCTGTATCTGCTGTCCATGGCCTGGGGCGGTTACGGTACCGACGATTTGCCCGCTCCTCAGGCTGTGCTGATGAAGATGATTGTCGAGGGCGTGATGGGCGGCAATCTGCCCTGGAACCTGGTGCTGGTGGGCGTATTTATTGCCCTGGTGGTGGAGGTCCTGGGCGTGCCCGTGCTCCCCTTCGCCATTGGTCTGTACCTGCCCATTTACCTGTCCGTACCCATGATGCTGGGTGGTCTGCTTCGCTGGTACCTGGAGAAGCGGAAGTACGGCTCTGAGAAGGAGAAGGAGAATGTGGTGCAGTCCGGTGTCCTGTACTCCTCTGGCCTGATCGCCGGCGAGGGAATTGTGGGTATTCTGCTGGCTGTGCTGGCCGTCATCCCCATGGGGGCGGCTACGGTCAGCGATGCCATTGACCTGAGTGAACGCTTCAGCATCGGTCAGATCGGCGGCCTTGTGGTGTTTGCCGCTTTGCTGGCCACCATCTATCTGTTTGCCGTCAAGGACCAGAAGAAATCCAAATAAGCGTTGCGTTTGTGCAAACCGGGCAGTATACTCAAGGGTATATGGCCCGGTTTGTATTTCATCGGAGGAGAATGGAGTATGGCAAGAAAAAAGTCGGCCAATTATCTGGACTTTGTCCCCCGGATCAATCCCAACAATACCTGGAGTGAGGAGAATGGGATCGTCACCGTCCATATGGTGCACCGGGGATTTTGGGCGGCGATTGCCCAAAAGGTGTTTCACCGGCCCAGAGTCAGCCACATCAAGCTGGACGAATACGGCAGCTTTGTGTGGAAGAATATTGACGGAGTCCGCACGGTGGGACAGCTGGCCCAGGCCATGAAGGAGCGGTTTGGAGAGAAGGCCGAGCCCCTGTACGACCGGCTGGTACACTATATGCGGATTTTGTATAACAATCAGTTTATCCTGTACGGACGGCAGGAAAAGAAGAGAGGATGAACCGTATGAACGTATTGGAGCATCTGGAGCCCAAAAAGGTTTTTCAGTTTTTTGAGGAAATGTGCGCCATCCCTCATGGATCGGGCAATACCAAGGGGGTAAGCGACTGGTGCGCTGCCTTTGCCCGGGAGCGGGGACTGGAATATCATCAGGACGAGCACAACAATATCATTATCATCAAGGAGGCCACTCCGGGCTATGAGCAGGCAACTCCCGTGATCCTTCAGGGGCACCTGGACATGGTGTGTCAGAAGGAGGCCGGCTGCCTCAAGGATATGGAGCGGGAGGGACTGAATCTGGTGGTGGAAGGGGACTTCCTCCGGGCGGAGGGAACCACCCTGGGAGGGGACAACGGCATCGCCGTGGCCCTTACCCTGGCGCTGCTGGACGACGATACCCTGGCCCACCCCCGCCTGGAGGCAGTGTTCACTGTGGATGAGGAGATCGGACTGCTGGGGGCGGCTTCCATCCAGGTGA
Organism: uncultured Oscillospiraceae bacterium; assembly: GCA_944387225.1. Classification (GTDB taxonomy): domain Bacteria; phylum Bacillota; class Clostridia; order Oscillospirales; family Oscillospiraceae; genus Lawsonibacter. The sequence continues at coordinate 6,362 of CALXDY010000136.1, forward strand.
CTCCGCTGCAAGGCCGGGAGATGATCAACCTGGACTCCGAGGACGAGGGTGTGTTCACGGTCAGCTGCGCCGGCGGGACGACTGCCTGCTGCACCCTGCCGGTCAGCCGGGCCGCCTTCCCGGGTGTGGGCTTGGCGCTGACCCTGGATGGACTTGTGGGAGGACATTCCGGTCTGGAGATCCAGAAGGGCCGGGCCAACGCCAACCTGCTGATGGGGCGGATCCTGTATCGCATGGCAGAGGTGTGCGACCTGCGCCTGGTCCGGGTAGACGGCGGGCGGAAGGATAACGCCATTCCCAGCCTGTGCCAGGCTGTGGTGGTGGTGGATGATCCCCAGCGGGCGGAGGAGGCGGCCAGGGAGTTGGCCGCGGCCATGGGGAACGAGTACGCCGCTGCCGATCCTGGACTGACCCTGTCGGTTGAACCCTGGGCGGGAGAGGAGCTCCCCATGGATGAGGACAGCACCCGGCGGGCCGTCTGTCTGCTGATGTGTCTGCCCAATGGGGTGCAGGCCATGAGCCAGGAGATTCCCGGCCTGGTGCAGACCTCCCTGAATCTGGGCATCCTTACCACGGAAGAGGGAACGGTGTCGGCCTCCTTCTCCGTCCGCAGCGCCCTGGATTCCCAGAAGGAAATGCTTAAGCAGCGGCTGGCCTGCCTTACCGGCCAGTTGGGCGGCCAGGCGTCCTTCACGGGGGAGTACACCGGGTGGCAGTATCAGGAGCACTCCCCCCTACGGGAGCGCATGACCCAGGTATTCCGGCAGCAGTATGGACGGGAGCCTGTGGTGGAGGCTATCCACGCGGGGCTGGAATGCGGCGTATTTGTGGGAAAGCTGCCCGGACTGGACTGCGTATCCATGGGCCCCGATCTGCGGGAGGTACACACCCCCAGAGAACGGCTGAGCATCTCCTCGGTGGAGCGGACGTGGCGTTTCCTGGTAGAGGTTTTGAAAGAATCCAAATAAGCACAGGCGGGCGGAGTCTGCAAAAAAACAGCAGGATCCGCCTGCCTTTTTCTCGGAAAATGGGCGAAATTGTAAATTTTCCTCTGGTTCTCTGGACAGACCGGACGGATTGGGGTATGATGTAACCTGCAAGAAAGCGGAGTTTTTGTAGTAGCTGGGGGCGGGAAGAACCGAACCCGGCCAGGAGGTTTTCTATGCCCATCCCATATCTGGGCGGCGTGCATCCCGCGGCCCACAAGGAAAATACCAGGCGTAAACCCATTGTACCTCTGGATCCTGCGCCCAAGCAGGTGATGATCCCCCTGACCATGTGTACCGACGGCGGTGCAGATCCGGTGGTAAAGCCGGGGGACAAGGTCACCGTGGGGCAGGTAATCGCCGTGCCTCGGGAGGAGGGCGTGTTTGTCCACGCCAGCGTATCCGGCCGGGTGACGGAGATCGGGCCCAGGCCCCATCCCTGGGGCGGACAGTGGGACGCCATTGTGATTGAAAATGATTTTCAGGACACCCCCTGCCCCGATCTGCCGGCTCCGGTGGATTGGGAGCGGATGAACCGGGAAGAGGTCATTCAGCGGATCCGGGAGGCGGGAATCACCAGTATGGGTGGCGGAGCCGCCGCCACTCACCGGAGAATTCGACAGGCGGTAGGCAGGGTGGATACCCTGATCGTCAACGCCGCCCAGTCGGAGCCGTACATCACCGCCGACTACCGGCTGCTGCTGGAAAAGGGCGACCAGGTGCTTCAGGGTGTGCAGATGCTGGCCAAGCTGCTCCGGGCCAACCGGGCGGTGCTGGCGGTGTCGGGGGAGAAGCTCAACGCCGTGGAGTTTTTGGAGCGCCGCTTGCGGCGGAGAAAGCGGGCCGTGGAGCTGATCACCGTTCAGAACCGTTACCCCCTGGGTATGGAGAAGCAGATCATCCGGGCGGTGACCGGAAAGGAGATCCCCCCCGGACAGGAGGAACTGGACGTGGGCTGCGCCGTGTTTAACGTAGCCACGGTATACATGATGCGGTTGGCTCTGCTGAAGGGGGTGCCCCTCACCCACCGGATCGTCACCGTCAGCGGCGGCGCGGTTACCCGGCCCCGGAACCTGTGGGTGCCCATCGGGACGCCTCTGCGCTGTCTGCTGGAGGCAGCGGGCGGCGTCCGGGAGCAGCCGGCGGTAATCCTCACCGGCGGCCCCATGAACGGCGTGGTGCAGCAGACGCTGGACGCGCCGGTGGTGAAAAATACCAAGGGACTTATCTGCCTGACGGAGGCGGAGCATGCTCCGGCGGTCCAGCCGGAGACGGTTTGCGTCCGCTGCGGACACTGTGTGTCCGCCTGCCCCATGAACCTGAACCCGGCCTTTGTGTACCGGGCCATTCGTATGGGTGAGGGGCATCGGCTGCCTGGGCTCCATCTGGAGGATTGCCTGGACTGCGGCTGCTGTACCTACTCCTGCCCCTCCCATATCCCACTTCAAAGTCTGGTGCGTCAGGCCAGAACCATCCTTGCGGAAGGAGAAGCGTCTCAATGACTCAAACCCAACCAACCATTCGCCGCATGCCTCCCCAGATCGCCCAGACCGCCAGCATTTCCGCCACTATGCTGGATGTGATTGTGGCCCTTTTGCCGGCGCTGGGGATGGCGGTGTATCTCTTCGGCCTGCGAGTGCTGGCCCTGACGGCTGTCTCGGTGGGAAGCTGTGTTTTGGCGGAGTACCTCTACCGCAGGCTCACCCACCAGGAGGACACCATCCGGGATCTGTCTGCCTGCGTCACCGGCCTGCTGCTGGCCATGACCCTGCCGGTGACTGCCCCCTATTGGGCTCCTGTCCTGGGCGGCGTCTTCGCCATTGTGGTGGTCAAGCAGTTTTATGGCGGACTGGGCAGAAATTTTATGAATCCTGCCCTGGCTGGCCGGGCTTTGCTGATGGCCTTCCCCGGGCTGATGATGAACTGGGTGGACGCTTTTCAGCGTCCCGGCCTGATCGAAGGGGTGGACGCGGTGTCCTCCGCCACTCCCATGGCCCTGCTTCACGAGGGCATTGTGCCCGATCTTACCGTGGGACAGATGCTGATGGGTCAGCACGGCGGCGCCATGGGCGCGGCGCCCGCTCTGATGATCCTGGCCGGCGGGGTGTACCTTCGCAGCCGGCGGATCATCTCCCTGCGGATTCCCGCTGCCTTTTTGGGTACGGTGGCTGTTCTGACCCTCCTGTTTCCTCAAGGGGATCGGGGGCCGGTGGCCTGGATGACCGCCCAGCTGCTCAGCGGCGGTTTGCTGATGGGGGCCATTTTCATGGCAACCGACTATACCACCACGCCGGTAACCCCCAGAGGACAGATCTGGTTTGGCGTGGGCTGCGGCTTTCTGACGGTGCTGCTGCGGTATTTTGGCTCCTACCCCGACGGAGTGGGATGGGCTATTTTGACCATGAACTGCGCTGTGTGGCTGCTGGATCGGGCGGGGACTCCCCGCCGCTTCGGTGTTCGGCGGAGCCAGCAGTGGCTGGATTACTGGGCTAAGCTGCAGGACAGCACCGCCCAGATCCGGTTTGTCAAGCCGGAATTCCGCTTCCTGGCACGGGCCGGGGAGGGAACCATGCCCGGCGAGGGCTATTTGGATGAATTGAAGGGGAAGGCCCCCCAGGTGGGCGCCATGGCCGGTGTGCTGCTGTGTGTGTGCCTGATGCTCTACGGGGTGAACCGGGTCACCAGCTATGCCGCCGTACGCACCGAGACCGCGGCCCAGCAGGAGCTGCTGGAACAGGTGATGCCTCAGGCTACCGTGCGGTCGGAGACTCCCTATCATGCGGAGGATGCCCTGAGCATCACGGCTGGTTATAATGACACGGGGCTTGTGGGCTACTGTGTAGAGGTACAGTCCTACGGCTTCGGCGGCTTGATGACGGTGGTGGTGGGTGTGAGCACCGACGGCTCCGTCACCGGCGTGGCGGTGACCGACCACAGCGAGACGCTGAGCGTGGGCACCCAAGCCACGGAAGGGGAATACCTCAGCCGGTATGTGGGTATGTCCGGTACCATCGGCCTGGAGGGGGACAACGCGGTGGACGCCATATCCGGGGCCACCGAGACCTGCCGGGGAATCACTCAGTGTGTTAACCGGGCCCTGGCCATTGTGGCAAATCTGAGTACAGGAGGAGAGGTCGATTATGTGGACGGAGAAGTATGACATCGGCCTGACTCCGGAAGGAGGGGGACTATGGTGATCGTAGAACTGACGGGGATCGCTGTTGCCGCCCTGCTGGCGGAAAACTTCATCCTGGTCAACTGCCTGGGTATCGGCGACCGGGTAAAATCCTTCCATGAACCGCTGGACGCCTGGCGCACCGGTTTCAGTCTGACAATCATCATGGTGCTGACGGCACTGGTGACCTGGGTGCTGGATCGCATCCTCCAGCCCTTTGCCCTGGGCTATTACCAGACCCTGGTGTTTGCATTGTCTCCCCTGGCCATGGTGGGGCTGCTGCGCTGGTTTTTGAAAAACTGCGTTCCGGAGCTGTCCCGGCGGATGGACGACAACCTGGCCTCCATCCCCTTCAACTGTGCGGCCATGGGCGTGGCGCTGATCATCTCCCAGCGGGGTTATGGGCTGATCTCCGCCCTGGTGTACGCCCTGTTCGGCGGAGTGGGCGCCACCCTGGCCTTGCTGTGCTACGTTGGTCTGCGGATGGATGTCAGTTTGACCAGCTGCCCCAAATGCTTCCGGGGACTGCCCATTAAGTTGATTACTGTCGGCCTGATGGCCATGGCGCTGATGGGCTTTTACGGCATGCATATGCCCTGATTTTTTTCGTTGAGGGGAAAATTCCGCACATATCGCAGCTCGTCCCGCATATACTGGTCTGTATATCGGCAGTGGCCGGTGATTCGACCGTACGGAGGAATATGCTATGGAAGAGACTGTGAACCGAAGCGACCGGCCGGAGGAAGCTCCTGTGGAGGCGCGAGACCTGGATGATCTCATTTTCCGGGAGGAACCCTGGTGGATCAGCGACCGTTGAAATCCGTCTCCCATTTGGGAGACGGGTTTTAACGGAACGGGCGGGAATTCCGGTGAGAAAACCCGCCGGATCCGGTACATACGACCTGGGGAATGTATGCCCCGGGTCTTTACATTTCAGCGTGGCTCATATATAATGAACCAGTTAAGCGATCAAAACGCCAGAGAAGTGACGCGCCCACCGGGCGCGAGGCAGAGAGTGAGGAACCTATGCTTCAATTTGACGAGTACAAGGTGAAACTGAACAACCTGGCTCCCGCCCTGGAGGAGCTGGGCAGCGCCCTGGATCTGGAGTCTGCGGAGCGGGAGCTGGACATGCTCCAGGCCGAGTCCGCCTCCGACGGCTTTTGGAATAATCTGGACAAGGCCCAGAAGGTGCAGCAGCGGATCAAGACCCTTCAGGATAAGGTGGACGGGCAGAACAAGCGCCGGCAGCAGTGGGACGACCTGATGGCCCTGTGTGAGATGGGCAACGAGTTTGAGGACGAGTCGCTGATCCCCGAGCTGGAGGAGGGCTATCTCCAGCTGGAGAAGGCCATGGAGGAGGCCCGTCTGCAGACGCTGCTGACGGGGGAGTACGACAGCTCCGACGTGATCCTCACCATCCATCCCGGAGCCGGCGGCACCGAGGCCCAGGACTGGGCTCAGATGCTCTACCGGATGTATACCCGCTGGACGGAGCGCCACGGCTTCACCTATCAGATCATGGACTATCAGGATGGGGACGAAGCGGGCATTAAGTCGGCTACCATTATGATTAAGGGCGAGAACGCTTACGGCTATCTTCGGGGGGAACACGGCGTCCACCGCCTGGTGCGGGTGTCGCCCTTTGACGCCAACGCCCGGCGCCAGACCTCCTTCGCCTCTGTGGAGGTCATGCCTGACCTGCCGGAGGATGTGGAGGTCGACATCCGTCCCGAGGATATTGAGATGCAGGTCTACCGGGCCAGCGGCGCCGGCGGACAGCACGTAAATAAGACCTCCTCCGCTGTGCGTCTGATTCACAAGCCCACCGGCGTGGTGGTTGCCAGCCAGCAGGAGCGCTCTCAGTTCCAGAACAAGGACAACTGTATGAAGATGCTGCGGGCCAAGCTGGTGGAGCTGCAGATGCAGGAGAAGGCGGAGAAGATCTCCGATCTGAAGGGCGTGCAGCTGAAGATCGAGTGGGGCAGCCAGATCCGTTCCTATGTGTTCATGCCCTACCAGCTGGTGAAGGACAACCGCACTGCCTACGAGACCAGTGCCATCGGAAATGTGATGGACGGCGACCTGGATGGATTCATCAACGCCTACCTCACTGCTGAGGCCACGGGCAACTGGGCATCCAAGTAAAGAACATGCGGGCGCGGCATTGTGCCGCGTCGCGGAAATAGGGGTGGGGCGCCGCTGTGAAGCGGTGCCCCACCCCTATTTCCGGTATAGAGAAAAAGAAGAAAGAGACTATATAAACGGACAAGAATCTGCTATAATGTGAGTTGGAACATATTCCCGGAGAAGGGAAGAGAGGGGGACGGGGCTTGGAGCGGCGAAGGAATCCCGGAGCCATGTGGCAGGCCACCCGCTGGGAGCGGTGCCTGCTGACAGCCATGTTTACCGCCTTGGGCGGAGAGCTGTTTATCAACGTATGGGTGGACAACTTTCGGATTTCCGGAGCGGTGATCATTTTTTCCGTCCTGCTGGTTACCCTGATGCGGGACAGCAGGCTGCCCATTACCGGCGCGGTTACCGGCCTGGCTGTACTGCTGGTGCGATGTACTGTGGGGTATTTTACCGCCGGGGTGCCGGTGGAAGTGACCCTGGTGACCGAATTCTCCAGCGCCCTGTTCTATTTGTGCTATGACGGGCTGTTTTGTCTGCAGGTGCGGGACCGGTACCAGACTACCTTGCTGCGGCTGTGGTACCAGTTCTGGCTGTGCGACATCGTATCCAACCTGATGGATCTGACGCTGGCCCAGATGGAGCTGCCGGGGAAAGAGAAAATGACCACCCTTGTAATGGTGGGGCTCATCCGGTCGGTGGCTGTGGTATTCATCCTGTGGGGGATGAAGCACTACCGGCGGCTGCTGATGGAAGAGGAGCACCAGCAGCGGTATCAGCGTCTGTTCCTGATGACAGCCAGCCTGAAAAATGAGCTTTACTTTCTGAAAAAGGACGCGGACAATATCGAGGGAATCATGACCCGGGCCTACCGGCTTTACGAACAGCTGGGGGAGAAGGGTTCCTCCGACGAGCTGCGCCAGCTGGCCCTGTCCATCGCCCGGGACGTCCACGAGGTGAAAAAAGACAACCTGAGCATCATCCGGGGCATTGAGGATGAGGTAGTCAACGCTTACAGCGATGAAAGCATGCGTCTGAGTGACCTGTTCCTGATCCTGGCCGACACCATGCGAAGCATCTTGAAGGCGGAGGGAGCAAAGGTTACCCTGGAATGCCGGTGCGGCTTTGACTTTACCACCAGCCAGCACTACCGGCTGATGTCCATTCTGAAAAACCTGGTGATGAACGCCGCCGAAGCCATTCAAGGGCAGGGAAACGGCGGCGCCATCTGGGTAGACGAGGATGTGCGGGATGGATGGATGACCATTCGGGTGCAGGACAATGGCCCGGGAATTTCCCCCAGAGCCCGGAAAAACCTGTTCCAGGTGGGATACTCCACGAAATTTGACCCGGAAACGGGAAACATCAATCGAGGAATCGGACTGCCGGCGGTGGCATTCATGGTACAGGAGCTGAAAGGCGAAATCCAGGTGCTCGATCCTCCCAACGGGGGGAAGGGAGCCTGTTTCCAGGTGCGGATTCCCATATCCGTACTGGAGAAAGGAGCCGTATGAAGATTTATATTGCTGAGGACGATCCCTCTGTGGTGGGGGTTCTGGAGGATATTGTGGAGGGCTGCGAGCTGGGCTGTGTCTGCGGAGACAGCGGCGGTGGTCCGGTCAACGTGGAACGGGTGCTCAGCCTGTCCCCCGACCTGGTGCTGGTGGATCTGCTGATGCCGGAGAAGGACGGCATTCAGGTGGTTCGGGAGCTGAAGGAGGGGGGATGCGGCGCCAAGTTCATCATGATTTCCCAGGTAAACAACAAGGAAATGATCGCCAAGGCCTATCTGGCCGGGGTGGATTTCTTTATTCAGAAGCCAATCAACCTGATCGAGGTGCGCCAGGTGATCCGGAACGTGGCCAGCCAGCTGTCCAATGAGCGGGATCTGCGTACCATCCGCAGCGTCTTTTCCCAGCGGCCGGCGCCGGAGGAGGAACCGGCATCCCCCCTCCAGCGGCAGCGCCGCCGGATCCAGACCACCCTCAGCCAGCTGGGAATGGCAGGGGAAAAGGGCGCCAAGGATATTGTGGATATGTGCGTCTACCTGCTGGAGCACCGCCAGCAGGTGAGTCAGATTGGGGTAGGTACCCTGTGCGCCGCCCTCAGCGATACCCCCAAGTCCATGGAACAGCGGGCCCGCCGGGCTGTGGAGCGGGGGCTGAGCCATCTGGCCAGCCTGGGGCTGGAGGATTACGGCAACGAAACCTTCACTATGTATGCTTCCCGCCTGTTCCCCTTTGCTGAGGTGCGCCGGGAGATGAACCATCTCCAGGGCAAGGGTGAGAGAGGCAAAGCCAACCTGAAGCGGTTCCTGGATGGTATGGTGGTGTTGGCGGAGGAGGAGTAAGCCGGACGCCGGAACTGCTTCAAATAGAATGAAATTTGAGGTTTGGAGACGCTGTCTCCAAACCTTATTTTTTGTGCGAACCAGAGAATATGTTTGTTATAAGTAAATATGAATGATTTGTGTACTGCAGTCCATGTGGATATATGACAAAAAACGAAGAATGAAATTGTGAAATAGGAGAAAATTCATTTTTGGCTGTGGGAATTTGAAGGAAATTGAAGGGGGTACCTTAGACTGTAGCCATCAAAGGCCGAGAGAGAGCGGCCCAATAAGAGGAAAAGGAGAGAAAAATTTATGGAAATTGCACTGAATATGTACCAGACTGCGGCAATTGCTATGTTGCTGTTTGTACTGGGACGGTTCCTGACCAACCGCATCGCGTTCCTGAAGCGCTGCTGCATCCCTGCCCCTGTGGTGGGCGGCCTGATCTTCGCCATTGTGCATCTTGGCCTGCATGTGTCCGGCATCGTTTCCTTTACCTTCGACTCCAACGTGAAGGATTTCTTTATGACTCTGTTCTTCACCAGCGTGGGTTACACCGCCTGCTTCCGTCTGCTGAAGAAGGGCGGCAAGAAGGTTATCACCTTCCTGCTGGTGGCCATCCTGATGGTGTGCCTGCAGAACGTGGTCAGCTCCGTGCTGGCCGGCGTGTTTGACTGGGATCTGCGCCTGGGCCTGTGCACCGGCTCCATCCCCATGGTGGGCGGCCACGGCACTGCCGGTTCCTACGGCCCCATGATGGAGAAGGATCTGGGTATCGCCGGTGCCAACGTGCTGGCTGTCGCCGCCGCTACCTACGGCCTGGTGGCTGGCTCCCTGATGGGCGGCCCCACTGCCCGCAGCATCATCTCCAAGTATGGTCTCCAGTCCGAGGAGTCTGAGGCCACCATCATGGAGATCGACGACGAGACCGAGGAGCAGAAGGCTAAGTCCGAGAGCCTGAGCATCGACGCTTTCACCAACGCTGCCATCCTGCTGATCGTGGCCTCCGGCCTGGGCACCCTGCTCACCACCGCCATGAACAACATCCATATCGAGATCGGCAACTTCTCCTTCAACTTCACCTTCCCCACCTACATCGGCGCCATGCTGATCGCCGCTGTGATCCGTAATTTCTGCGACGCTAAGCGCATCACCCTGCCCGGCAAGGCTCTGGACACCTGGGGCAACGTCTCCCTGTCCATCTGCCTGGCCGTCGCCCTGATGAGCGTGAGCCTGTGGCAGCTGGCTTCTCTGGCCGTGCCCATGGTGGTCATGCTGCTGGCTCAGACCGTGCTGATGTTCATTGTGGCTCGCTTTGTGGTGTTCAACATCATGGGCCGCGACTACGAGGCCGCTGTCATGACCTCCGCTTTCTGCGGCTTCGGCATGGGCGCTACCCCCAACGCCATGGCCAACATGCAGGCCCTGACCAAGGTGTACGGCCCTGCTCCCCAGGCCTTCTTCATCGTGCCTCTGGTGGGCTCCCTGTTCATCGACTTCTTCAACGGCCTGATCATCACCGGCTTCCTCAACATTCTGCCCATCTTCGGATGAGCGTTCTCCTCCCCCTCTCAAGAGGACGTGCCTTCGGGCACGTCCTCTTCCTGTTTGTCGAAAAAAAGGGGCGGACGCATCGTAATTGCGTCCGCCCCTTTTGGCGTTGTCTTTACATGTCGGCCAGAATCTGTTCCAGCTCCTCCCGGCTGTAACGATATACCTGGTCACAGAACTGGCAGGTCAGCTCCGCCTTACCCTGCTCCCGGATCAGGTCAGACAGCTCCTGACGGCCCATGCTGATCAGGGCCCGGGTTACCCGCTCCCGGCTGCAGTAGCAGCGGTAGGACACGGGACGCCGCTCCAGAATCTCCAGCTCAAAGTCGGACAGCACCGCCCGCAGCAGTCCCTCGCCGTCCAGACCGCCCTCCAGGGCCCGGCTGACAGAGCCCACACGGTGGACCCCCGCCTCGATCCGGGAGATGATGTCCTCCCCAGCGCCGGGCAGCAGCTGGATCAGGTAGCCGCCCGCGGAGGTGACGGACTGATCGGTGCCCACCAGCACCCCCAAGGCGCAGGCGGTGGGGATCTGCTCGCTTTCCACAAAGTACATGGCGATGTCGTCGGCAATTTCTCCGGAGAACAGGCCGATGGAGCCCACGTAGGGCTCCTTCATGCCCAGATCCCGGATAACAGTCAGGGTGCCGTCCACCCCCACTGCACGGCCGATATCCAGCTTGCCGGGGGCCTTTTCCATCAGCTCCACATGAGGGTTCTGCACATAGCCCCGGACGCAGCCCTGGCTGTCGGACACGGCCAGGATGGTGCCCAGGGGGCCGCCGCCCTTGATCTGGAGGGTGAGGGAGGCGTTTTCCTCCTTCAGCATATCCCCCATCATGGAGGCGGCCAGCAGGGTGCGGCCCAGGGCGGCGGTGGCTACGGGGAGCAGGGTATGGATGTTGCGGGCCCGCTCTACCAGATCTCGGCCGGTCACGGCCACAGCCTTCACCAGTCCGTCGGCGGTGATGGCGCGAATGAGTTCGTCTTGCATGGTATCTCTCCTGATGTTCAAATCTGTGTGGTCATATGGGGATCCTTCCGGGCGGCGAAAAAGATTCGCTGCTCTCGTTCCCCGGGGCGGCGCATTTTCAGGCAGCCGTACTGCCGGATGTCCTGGAAGCCAGCCTCCCGAAGAAATTCCGTCAGCTCCTCCGGGGTATAAGCCCGCTCCCGGTGTACCTCCAGTCCACGCTCCCAAAGACCGCTTTCTTCGTCAGCGCGGAAAATATCCATGTAGTAGGTGCAGATCCTGCTGCGGCGGTTGAATTCCGCCCGCCACACGCAGTAGGTGTCCTCCGTCTCGTCCAGATAGACCTGGCCGTCCTGCCCCTCCAGCTTGCAGGGCGTGTTCACGTCAAACAGGAACAGCCCGCCCGGAGCCATGAACAGGTACACCCTGGCAAAGGCCTGGCGCAGCTTTTTGGGGTCGGTGACGTAGTTGACACTGTCCAGACAGCAGACGCAGGCATCAATGGTGCCGTACAGATCCAATCGTTCCATGGGTTGGCAGAGGAAGATGGGCGCGGGGCCGGGCAGGGGGAGATCTTTGGCGGAGGCCTCCGCCAGCATGTCGGGGGACAGATCCACCCCGATCATCTCGTAGCCCCGGGAGGCCAGCTCCCAGGTGAGGGAGCCGGTGCCGCAGGCCAGGTCCAGCACGGTGCTGCCGGGCAGGCCCACACGGTTAAAATGGGCCTGGATGTAGTCGGCCCAGGCCCGGTAGTCCACATCCCCCGTCAGCTGGTCATAGCAGCCGGCCAGGAATCCGTAGCTATTCATTCCCCGTCTCCTTTTCCTGCTCCTTCAGCCGCTGGATAATGGTGCGGTAGCCGTTGGCACCGTATTGCAGGCAGCGGTTGACCCGGCTGATGGTGGCGCTGGAGGCGCCGGTGCGCTCCAGAATCTCGCTGTAGATCAGTCCCTGATCCAGCAGCATGGCCACCTGCATCCGCTGCTCCAGGGCTTTCCGCTCGGAGACGGTACACAGGTCGTCCAGGAACTGGCGGCATTCCTCCATATTTTTCAGCTCCAGAATGGCCCGGTAGAGCCAGTCGCTGGAGGTCTTTTCATAGAATTTTGACATGATAATGCCTCCCTGCTGGTCAAATTCCATTTTGTATTCTAACACATTAACACATGAAAGTAAACAGCAGGCACCATTTTTTTCACACAGCATAGGCTGGACTGTATTTGCCGGGAAAAACCGGAAAAAGGAGGGGAAAGGGCATGGAAGAGAAGCGGTTGGAATGGAACGTGGAGTGGAAAGAGAAACGGATGGAGAAGCAGCTGCAGGGGGAGAAGGTTTTGACCATCCTGCTTCGCTGGCCCAAGGTCACCGGGACAGGGAGGGGGCCTGCCCGGCTGGAACGGTATCTCCAGCATATGACGCAGGCTTGGCAGGAGCGGTGGGAGAAGAAGATCTACCTCCTGGCTTGTCTGGATCTGGCCCAGCGTCAGGAGGCCGAGGAACTCTTCCGTCCCTGGGAGGCCAGCCTGACAGGGGAGGTGACCTATCAGGACGAGGAGATGATCAGCCTGCGTCTGGACGCTGTGGAAGTCCGGGGGGACGGCCGGGAGAATCGGGTGCGGATGGGGGAGGTGTGGCAGAAGCCGGAGGGTGTTCCGCTGCCCCCCCACCCACGTTTTTTTCCGGGACGCAGATGGCGGCGAACGCTGTTTGACCAGTGGCGGGAGCAGGGGAAGCAGCGGCGGGAGGCGGGGGACTGCTTCCTGGATGCCGGCTTTGAAGGCCAGCTGTCCCGGTACTTCTCCCCCTGGAACTACTGCCGGACCCAGCAGGGGCTGGAATTCTACCTGCCCCAGGGAACGGTGGCGCCGGCGCTGGAGGGGGTGGTTACCTTCCGGGCGGAGGCGGAAAAATCCTGATTTTTTGCCCGCTTCGCTTTACAGACGGGGCCTGTTCTGGTATGCTGAAGGTAGAACAGGGCCCGCCTGCCGGCGCCCGAATAAAGAAAGGATCGAGCGGCCATGTGGAAGAACGTAGGATACTATAACGGTGTGATGGGCCCGCTGGAGGAGATGACCGTCCCCATGGGGGATCGGGCCCTCTACTTCGGAGATGGAATTTATGAGGCCACCTGTGTGGCGAACCGTGTGCCCTTCGCCCTGGACGACCACCTGGATCGGATGTATAACAGCCTGCGGCTGCTGGAGATCCCCTTCACCATGGAGCGGGAGGAGATCCGCGGGGAGCTGCAGAAGGTCATTGACCAGGCGGAGGATTCCCCGGTCCATTTCCTGTACTGGCAGATTTCCCGGGGCGTTGCCATGCGGAATCATCCCTTCCCCGGCGGGGATGTAAAGCCCACCCTGATGATCTATGTCAAGCCCCACACCATGAAGCCTTTGGACAAGCCCTACCACCTGATTTCCATGGAGGACATCCGCTTCAAGCTGTGCAACATCAAGACGCTGAACCTGATCCCCAGCGTGCTGGCCAACCAGCGGGCGGTGGAGCAGGGCTGTGACGAGGCGGTGCTCCACCGGGGAAGCCGGGTGACCGAGTGCGCCCACAGCAATATCTCCATCCTGAAGGACGGGGTGCTGCAGACGGCTCCCACCGATGAACTGATTCTCCCCGGCATCACCCGGAAGCACCTGCTGGCCCTTGCCAAGGAGCTGGGCATCCCCACATTGGAGAAACCCTTCTCCATGGTGGAGCTGATGAACGCCGACGAGGTGATCGTCACCAGCAGCAGCGCTCTGTGTATGAAGGCGGCCTCCATTGACCGTATCCCTGTGGGGGGTAAGGATCCCCAGCGGCTCCAGGCGCTGCAGAACGCCTATCTGGAGAAATTCAACCGGGAGACCCAGCCCCGGTAAATCGGATACAAACACCGGCCCCCGGAGGAGGATCCCTCCGGGGGCCGGTTTGTCGCCGTTCACGTTTCATCCAGGCGGTTAAGAAGCGTTACCTGTCCGTCTACCAGGGTTATGGACCAATAGGCGGGATACTGGGCGCTGGAAAGGCCGGTGAGGAAGGGCAGATCCGCCTCTGAAATAACTGCGTCCGGGGCCAAAGGCAGGAGGTAGCGGGTGTGATCGTGGTCGGTACCATCATCGGTGCAGGGATCCACAGAGACGGTGTCGTGTCCGCTCTGGAACTGCACGCCCCCCATTCCCACAGCGTACACTGTTCCGCAGTAACCGGTGAAATCCAGGTCGGCGGCAGAGAGATCTAGCCAGGCGGCGGAGGCCAGCTGCACCCGGACGGCCTCGTTCCTCACCACCTCTATCTCGCCCAAGGCGCCTGCCTGAGTCATGGACAGAGAGAATAGAAGGGTAGAGGAGGGAACGGAATAGATTTCACCCTCGTAGGTGTGAAGAAACCGAACGTCTTCGCTGAGGGAAACGGTGCGGGGCTCCTCAACCGCCATGCCGTCCTCCCCCCAAATCCAGTCCTCCAGTGCCTCCGGATCGGCAATTACGCCCTGGGACAGGGGATAGTAGGTGACGGTGCGTTCTTCCAGATCGATACCGGAAATCCATGCGCCGTTTCCCTCCGGGGTGCTGGCTCCGGTCTGGCAGCCTACCAAGCTCCCGGCCAGCACGATCACGGCAAAGACCGCAGTGATCGCCATCCGGCCCCGGCGCTTTGGGGCAGCGTCCATCATGGCCTGAAAGCGGGCGAAGACCTCCTTTTTGTCCCCGGAGAAGCCGGTGGTCAGCCGGGAGAGGCCCCGATCCCCGGCGGTCATCTGGTTTAGAATGGCCTGGCCGTAGGCCCGGCGGCCCGCGGCATCCTTGTCCTTCAACAGGGTGTAATCACAGCACAGCTCCATCTCCCGGTGCAGCTGGCGTACCAGAAGCCACACCATGGGATTGAACCAGTGGAGGGCCCGGGCCAGGGACGCCCACAGAAGCTGGGCCGTGTCATGGGCCTTCAGGTGGGTAAGCTCATGGGCCAGGGCGGTATCCAGGGACTCCTGGGGCAGTTCATCCGGCAGCAAGATTACTGGATGGAGAAACCCCATGAGCAAGGGGGTATGGATCAGGGAACAGCGGAAAAGGTCCACCTCCCGGTCAAAGCCCAGCGATTTTTTCTGCTCTTCCAGAGCGGTTCGATCCTCTGGCCTGGCTGGGGTGCTCCATCCCATGCAGCGGCGGCGGAACAGGCGGTAGCGCGCCAGACCGCCAACGAAGAGCAGGGCGGCTACCATGCCGTATCCCAGAAAAGCCACGCCCGTCCAGTGAACGGTATAGGTAGTCGTCCCGTCCACAGTGACGGAGCGCAGATAGTCGTCGTCCCGGATGATCACATCCTGACCCTGGGCATTCTGATAATGGACGTAGTGCCGGTACCACAGATTCCCGTCCTCTGTCATGGTCATGGCGCCGCCTCCGCCCCCGCTCCCGGTCATATTCTCCCAATCCCGGTTCCGGGCGTTATAGCGGTCATAGGTCCCGTCCACCACCGCCTGGGGGGTGTCTACCTGGATCAGGGAGGGGATCACCTCAGACAGAAAGGACCGGGTGGGCAGGGAGAGAAATAGGACCACCAGCAGCCAGGACCAGACCTGCCGCCACCAGATGGGGGCGAATCGCCCGTCCAGCACCCGGCGCAGCAGAAGCAGCAGGGCGATGGCCGCTCCAAAGCCCAGGCTTGTGGAAATGAGATGGGCCAGGTTTTCCGCCATGTCAGCCCCCTCCTTTCTTCAGCAGGGCCTCCAGGGCCTCTACATCCTCCTGGGTCAGCTTGGTTTCCGGGGACAGGGCAGCCACCAGACTGGACAGGGAGCCGCCGTGAAGCCGGTTGAGGAAGGAACGGCTCTCAGCGGCCAGATAGTCCTCCCGCTGCACTTTTGGGATATAGACATTGGCCCGGCCTTCCTTCCGGCTCTCCACAAAACCCCGTTCCTCCAAACGGGACAGGAGTTTCAGGAGGGTGGGCGCCTTCCAGTCCCGGCTGAGCTTTTCCGCGATATCCGCCGTGTGGGCCGGGTAGCAGTCCAGCGCCCACAGGGCCTGCATCACCTCCAGCTCCGCGTCGGGCAGGTGCGTCAGGATCGCCATAGGGATCACCTCCGTTTTAGACAATTGTCTATTTACCTGCTTCTATTTTACAATTGTCTAAATAAACAGTCAAGGGAGACGAGAAAACTTTTTTACATTCTACAAAGGGAACAAAAAAACGGCTGCTCTTTTGGATGAACGACCAGCATGTGAGGAAATCCCGAGACGATTCAAAAAACAAGCTTTTGTCCACAACAAAACCGGCCCCCGGAGGATGATCCCTCCGGGGGCCGGTTTTACGGTATGGTTTGTTCAGTCGTCGGAGCGATAGCCGAAGTTCTTGATCAGGTTGACGTTGTCCCGCCAGTTTTCCTTGACCTTTACCCAGGTCTGGAGGTAAACCTTGGCGCCCATGAACCGCTCCATGTCCTGCCGGGCCAGGGAGGAGACCTTTTTCAGCATGGCGCCGCCCTTGCCGATGATAATGCCCTTGTGGCTGTTCTTTTCACAGTAGATGGTGGCGTCGATCTCAATGACGTCGTCGTCCCGCTGGGAGAACTTGGTGATTTCCACCGCCGTCCCGTGGGGGATCTCCTTGTCCAGGGACAGCAGCAGCTTTTCCCGCAGAATTTCCGCCATCATCTGCCGCTCCGGTTGGTCGGTCACCATATCGTCGGGGAAGAGCTGGGGCCCCTTGGGCAGATAGCCCTCCAGCACGGTGAGCAGCTCCTCCACCCCTTCGCCGGTGCGGGCGGAGATGGGCACCACAGCGGTGAAATCGTGGGCCTGCTGGTAGAGTTGAATGACTTCCAGCAGTGTTTCCTTTCGCTCCAGGGTGTCCACCTTATTGATGACCAGCACGGAGGGGCAGTTCAGCGTCTTGATCCGGCGGATCAGCTCCTCCTCCGGAGCGCCGATGTTGGCGATGGGTTCCACCAGCAGCATCACGGCGTCCACATCGGCCACGCTCTCCTTCACCACGTTGACCATGTAGTCCCCCAGGCGGGTGCGGGCCTTGTGCAGGCCGGGGGTGTCCACAAAGATGAACTGGCACTCCCCACGGTTAAGAATGGCGGTGATGCGGTTGCGGGTGGTCTGGGGCTTGTTGGTGACGATGGCCACCTTTTCGCCCACCAGGGCGTTGGTCAGGGTGGACTTTCCCACATTGGGGCGTCCGCAGATGGTAATGATACCGGATTTCTTGATTTCCATATGATCCTCAACTTTCTTTGTTTCCCGGTTTGAGCAATCTTCCGGGTTATACGCGCTCCAGACCCAGGGTTTTCAGAATCGCTTCCTCCCGGGCGCGCATTTGGGCCTTCATGGGGCCCTCATCCAGGTGGTCGTAGCCCAGCAGGTGAAGCACCGAGTGGACGGTGAGGTAGCTGAGCTCCCGCTCCACACTGTGGCCGAATTCCTCCGCCTGGGCCCGGGCCCGCTCCAGGGACAGGCACATATCCCCCAAGGGGATCAGGCCGGTTTCCGGGTCGGCATCCTCCTCCCCCGGGTGCTCCCCGGGGGTCAGATCAAACATGGGGAAGGACAGCACGTCGGTGGGCCTGTCCACCCCGCGCATGTCCAGGTTGATCTGGTGGATCCCCTGGTCGTCAGTGAGCAGCACGTTGATCTCGCAGGGCAGATCCATGCCTTCCTCTGCCAGGGCGGACTGGATGACCTGGCGCAGCCGCTCCTCCGTCCCGGCGGGAACCTCCACCTCAGAGTCAAAAATAAGATTGTGTTCCATCAGAATTTCTTTTTTCCCTTCTTTTCCTCGTCGATCTCGTAGGCCTTGATGATCCGCTGCACCAG
>CALXDY010000137.1 GCA_944387225.1 uncultured Oscillospiraceae bacterium
TATTCCCTGGATGACTTCGCAAAGCAGCTCGCCGTCCACAACCGCCGCTCCAACAACTTCCCTATGAGGCCTTTAGGTTGGCTTTCTCCCTCAGAGTTTACTGTCCAATATGTTTGACAAACCTACAGAATTCCAATTTTCTTTTCTCCACATTTCTCCCGGAAAATTTAACGCTTCTTAAGAAATTCACCCTTGCAACTTCATACCCGTGTGCTATCCTAGTAACAAACAGGGAAATGTGATGCCCGGCCGGCACAGCTTTCTGCCGGCCGGGTAAGAAAGGGAGAGACGGGACATGCATACCATTTTGATCTGTGATGATGACAGAGACATTGTCTCCGCACTGGACATCTACCTCACCAGTGAGGGATATAAGACCATCAAAACCTACAACGGTCAGGAGGCGCTGGCCGCTGTGGCCTCCAACGACGTCCATCTGATCCTGATGGATGTGATGATGCCACAGCTGGACGGGATCCGGGCCACAGCCAAGCTGCGGGAGGAATCCAATATCCCCATTATTCTGCTCACCGCAAAAAGTGAGGACGCGGACAAAATTCTGGGGCTGAATATCGGCGCCGACGACTATATCACCAAGCCCTTCAATCCTTTGGAGGTCATCGCCCGGGTGAAGAGCCAGCTGCGGCGGTACACCTCTCTGGGCGGCGCGGGCAAAAGCACCAGTCTGCTCTCCGTGGGTCCCATCTCCATGGACGACGGGGCCAAGTCGGTGACGGTGGACGGAGATCCCGTCTCCCTCACCCCCATTGAATACAACATTCTCAAGCTGCTGCTCAGCCATCCCGGCCAGGTGTTCTCCTCCTCCCAGATCTATGAGCAGGTGTGGAACGACCCCGCCTACGGCTCGGAGAATACCGTGGCCGTCCATATCCGCCACCTGCGGGAGAAAATCGAGATCAATCCCGCGGAACCCCGGTATCTGAAGGTGGTGTGGGGGCTGGGCTATAAGATCGACAAGGGGGATTTTAAGTGAAACAAGTGCGGCAGAACATCCCCCTTCGGGTTCTGGTCTGGTTTCTGTTCCTCCTCTCGGTTTTCGCTGCAGGTTTCCTGGGCGTGCGGTGTCTGATGTGTGTCCCATACATGGAGGCGGGACAGTTGGAGAACACCAGCACCTTCCAGATCCTGCTGGAGCAGCGGGAAGACGATGTGGTCAGCTACGTCCGCTGTGTGGATGCCATGGAACAGGAGACTTCCTACCTGGAGCAGCAGCGCTATCAGACCATGGCCAACCAGATCAGCCAGTCCCTGCTGCCCGAAAACACCAATTTCCGCTTTCAGCTGCTGTCCATGGACGGCAGCACCCTGCTGTATGACAATCTGGGCCAGGCAGGCGTCTCTCTGGACGATACGGTGTCCCAGGTGTACTACGCCACCCTACAGTACAGTGACGAAGAAATCAATCTGAACCAGGCCCAGGTCCAGGTCCAGGATTCCTCATCCGTGGACTTCTCCGCCACCTACACCGACGCGGTGAAGGAGCTGTCCTTTCCCGCGGAGGATCTGGTGCTTCGCTACGGCGTGGTTCGATGGGAAGACATGACCGTGAAAGACGACTTCTATACCCTGACGCTCCAATACGAGGCGTCCATTTCGAATTTTTCCTCCTATCTGGGTGCCTTCACCCTGCTGGCTGTAACCGCGGGAGCGCTTTTCCTGTTCCTGCTGGCGGTCTCCGGCTACCGCCCCGGCCAGGATGGCCCTGTCCTTTCCTGGCAGGACCGCATCTTTACCGAGCTCTACGTGGGTGCGGCGGTCTTTGTCCTGCTTTTGGGCAGCTCCTACCTTCTGGACTTTCTCCAGTCGGTGCCCTACTGGGGGGAGTATATGGATACCACCCTGCTGGGTATTATGCCCGCTGCCGCGGGCTGCGCCATAACCGGTCTGGTTCTGGTCGCCGCTTTGACGCTGCGTACCCTGGCGGTGCGGCTCAAAACCAGATCCCTCCGCTCCACCACGCTGGTATGCCGGCTGGCCGGATGGCTGTGGCGGATCCTGTCCACCCTCGTGTCCAACCTGTCCATTACCTGGAAATCAGCGTTGTACTTCCTGATCTATCTGATTCTCATTTTCGCGGTGGATCACCTGTGGCCTTTCCGCAACTATCAGCCCATTCCGGGTATTTTGATCAACCTGGCCGTCCTTCTGGGGCTGTGCTGGTGGTCGGCGGGCTTCTGGCGGGTTCGGAAGGGAGCCCAGGTCATCGCGGCAGGCAACCTGAACCACCAGATCGATACCGCCCGTCTCCCCGGCGATCTGAAAAGCCACGCCGAGGCGCTGAACAACATCTCCGCCGGTCTGACCTCCGCCGTCAATGAGCAGATGAAAAGCGAGCGCTTCAAGGCTGAGCTGATCACCAACGTGTCCCACGACCTGAAAACGCCCCTTACCTCCATCATCAACTACGTCAATCTGCTCAACACCACAGAGCAGACGGACCCCAAGGCTCTGGAGTATATTCAGGTGCTGGAACGGAAGTCCATGCGGCTGAAAAAGCTGACGGAGGATCTGGTAGAGGCGTCCAAGGCCTCCACCGGGGCGCTGACCGTCAACCGGGAGCGGATCAGCCTGGCCCAGCTGCTGGATCAGGCCCTGGGAGAGTACGAAGAAAAACTGGAGGCCCGGCATCTTTCCGTGGTGCGTACCATCCCGGAGGGAGACAGCTACGTCTACGCCGACGGCCGCCACCTGTGGCGTGTCATGGACAACCTGCTGGGCAACTGCGCCAAATACGCCATGGAGGGCACCCGGATCTACATTGAACTGACCCGGGGGAAGGGCAGCATTACCCTGTCCATGAAAAACGTCTCCCGGGAGCCCCTGAACGTCCCCGCTCAGCAGCTGATGGAACGTTTTGTCCGGGGGGACAGCTCCCGCAGCACGGAGGGCTCCGGCCTGGGCCTTTCCATCGCCCGCAGCCTGACCGAGCTTCAGGGCGGACAGTTCCACCTGGTGGTGGACGGCGATCTGTTCAAAGCCATGGTCACCCTGCCACAAGCCACATAAGCCGCCAAACCACCCGGCAGACGAAGGTCTGCCGGGTGTACATTTGTTCTGAATTTTTTTCAAAAGCCCTATCCAAGGGAGAAAATCTATGGTATGATAACGAGGTGAAGCTTTGCACCGGGCCCCGCCGGCGGCCCCGTTGCTTGGATTTCCCATTCCAGGAAAGGCGAGGTGGGCAGCATGAAACGAAACGCGGCTCTTCTGCTGTTGATTCTTGTAATGGCGCTGACGCTGTCCGGCTGCCTGTTCAGCGCCCCGGAGGATCTGTACCAAAGTCCCGAGCGGTCAGCGGACTATCTCAGTCTGACCCAGACCATTCAAAATCTCAAAGCCACCCTGGCCCAGCAGTATGGCGCCGAAGTCAGCGACACCTCGGTCATGGCGGGCAACAACACCGCCCAGATCCAGCTGCAGGATCTGGACGGAGACGGTCTGCGGGAAACTGCTGTCACCTTTTTCCGGATCTCTGAGGCGGAAAAGCCCCTGAAAATCTGCTTTTTTACCAAAACAGCGGAGGATACTTACACCGTCA
>CALXDY010000138.1 GCA_944387225.1 uncultured Oscillospiraceae bacterium
ACCTCTCTGTCCATGGACAATAAGCTTCCCGTGCTGCTGTTCGGTCTGAAGGATCCGGAGAACATCCGCCGGGCCGTGATGGGGGAGAAGATCGGCACCATCGTCCAGGGCTGATGCCCCAAACTGAATTGGAAAGGAAGCGTAATGTATGAGTCCCGAGACGAAAGCATATTCTGAGAAAATGAACAAGACCATTGACGTGGTCAAGGCCAACTTTGCCTCCGTCCGTGCCGGCCGGGCCAACGCCGGCGTGCTGGACCGCATCCAGGTGGAGTATTACGGCACCCCCACCCCTCTGAACCAGGTGGCCGCCGTTTCTTCTCCCGATCCCCGTACCCTGACCATCCAGCCCTGGGACGCCAGCCTGCTCAAGGCCATTGAGAAGGCCATTCAGACCTCCGATCTGGGCATCAATCCCCAGAACGACGGCAAGGTGATCCGCCTCAACTTCCCCCAGCTCACGGAGGAGCGCCGCAAGGACCTGACCAAGCAGGTGCGGAAGTACGGGGAAGAGGGTAAGGTGGCCGTGCGGAATATCCGCCGGGACGCCATGGAAGATTTCAAGAAGAAAAAGAAGGCCAACGAGCTCACCGAGGACGACCTCAAACAGCTGGAGAAGGAGCTGCAGGATCTCACTGACAAGCAGTGCAAGGTCATTGACGAGCTGACCGCCAAGAAGGAGCAGGAGCTCATGGCGGTGTAACCGCCGGACCTGCCGTTTGAACAACGGAGGAAACATACGCCAATGCGGAACGCGGGGCGGCGATTGCCCTCCGGCGTTCCGCGTTGCTGCGGATGCCAGCACTGTGAAGCAGAGGGAGAACTGCCATGAATTTTTTCAAGAAATCCGTGCCCCAGGATCCGGCGGCAGAGGTGGACTTTGATCATCTGCCCCGTCACATCGCCATTATCATGGACGGAAACGGACGCTGGGCGAAAAAACGGGGGCTGCCCCGCACTGCGGGCCACGCCGCCGGGGCGGAGACCTTCCGCACCATCGCCACCTACTGTAAGGACATCGGTCTGGACTACCTGACGGTGTATGCCTTTTCCACGGAGAACTGGAAACGGCCCCAGGACGAGGTGGGCGCCATTATGGGCCTGCTGAAAAAGTACCTGCTGGAGGCCATCAGCCGTATGGAGCGGGATCGGGTGAAGATGGAGTTTTTCGGGGATCTGTCCCCGCTGCCCCAGGAGCTGCAGGATCTGTGTCAGCGAACCCGGGAGATCTCCAAGGGGTATGATGGCTGCCAGGTGAATATCTGCCTCAACTACGGCGGCCGGGACGAGCTGGTTCGGGCTGCCCAGGCCTTTGCCGCCCGGTGCGCCGCCGGGGAGGCCAGACCCGAGGAGCTGACGGAGGAGCGGTTCTCCCAGTACCTGTTTTCCGCCGGTGTGCCCGATCCCGACCTGGTCATTCGGCCCAGCGGAGAGCTTCGTCTGTCCAATTTCCTGCCCTGGCAGTCGGCCTACGCCGAGTTTTACTTTACCGATGTGCTCTGGCCCGACTTCTCCAAGGAGGAGCTTCACCGGGCCATCGCGGCCTATCAGCGGCGGTCACGCCGGTTTGGAGGGATTTGATTGCTGACCCGAATCGCGGTGGCCGTGGTGCTTGCCCCCCTATTCTTGGGGGTGCTGTTGGCTCCCGACCCCATCTGGCTGGCGGTGGTGCTGGCTTTTATCTGCGCCATGGCCTCTTTTGAGCTGCTGCGGGCCACAGGTGTGGCCCACCACAACGGCATGTATGTATTCACCGCCCTGTCCGCCGCCGCCATCCCCCTGGGATACTGGCTGGGCTGGGGGGATGTGGTGACCCAGGTTGCCGCCCTGTTTTTGATGGTCTCTCTCTTCCTCACCGCCATCCGCTTGTATGGAGGGGAGAAGGAAATCAATTTCGGGGATCTGCTGGTCTGTCTGTTCGGCGGGCTGCTGATTCCGCTGTTCCTGTCCGCTCTGATCCAGCTCAAGTGCCTGGAGCACGGCAGCTTCCTGGTGCTGCTGCCGGTCATCTGTGCCTTCCTCACCGATGTGGGGGCCTACTTTGTAGGGGTTTTCCTGGGCAAGCACCGGGGGATCACCAAGGTCAGCCCCAACAAGTCGGTGGAGGGCTATCTGGGCGGCCTGGCCTCCGGGGCCCTGTTTATGCTGCTGTACGGTCTGGTTCTGGGCCGCTTTGCCGGGCTGGAGGTCTCCATGCCCATTATGGCCCTGTATGGGGTGCTGGGCAGCGCCATCACCGAGCTGGGTGACCTGTCCTTCTCCTTTGTGAAGCGCCAGTATGGCATCAAGGATTACGGCACGCTGCTCCCCGGCCACGGGGGGATGCTGGATCGCTTCGACAGCATGGTGTTCGCCGCTCCGCTGCTGGCCCTGCTGGTGCACCTGATCCCCGCATTTTAACCATTCAGACAATTGCCGCGGCGCATGAAGGCCCTTCGTGCGCCGCCTCTGCATCATAGTCCCCGTAGGGGAGGAAAGGAGCCGAAATGAATCAGACACGCATTTCCCTCCTGGGCTCCACCGGCTCCATCGGCCGGCAGACCCTGGACGTGGCCCAGACCTGCGGGATGTCCGTGGGGGCCATCACCGCCAACCGCAGCGTAGAGCTGCTGGAGCAGCAGGCCCGGCAGTTCAAGCCCGAGCTGGCGGTGCTCATGGACGAGAAAGCCGCCGCCGACCTGAAGGTGCGCCTGGCCGATACGCCGGTGCGGGTGGCAGGCGGACTGGACGGTCTGCTGGAGGCGGCGGAGCTGCCCTCGGCGGATACGGTGGTCACCGCCGTGGTGGGCAGGATCGGTCTGCGTCCCACCATGGCCGCCATCCGGGCGGGCAAGCGCATCGCCCTGGCCAATAAGGAGACCCTGGTCTGCGCCGGCACCCTGGTGATGGAGGAGGCCCGGGACTATGGCGCCCGGATTCTCCCCGTGGATTCCGAGCACTCCGCCCTGTTCCAGTGCCTGGAGAGCTGCAAGGACAGGGGAGAGGTGAAGCGCCTGATCCTTACCTGCTCCGGCGGCCCCTTCTTTGGCAAGACAGCTCAGGAGTTGGAAGGTGTGACAAGGAAAGACGCCTTACGGCATCCCAACTGGTCCATGGGCGCCAAGATCACCATTGACTCCGCCACCCTGATGAACAAGGGCCTGGAGTTTATCGAGGCCATGCATCTGTACCACATGCCGCCGGAGAAAATTTCCATTGTGGTGCACCGGGAGAGTATCATTCACTCCATGGTGGAATACTGTGACAACAGCATTCTGGCCCAGATGGGCAGCCCGGATATGCGCCTGCCCATCCAGTACGCCCTCACCTGGCCCCGGCGCACCCACGGCCCGGCTACCCCCCTGGATCTGTGTGCCTGCGGCCATCTCACCTTCGCACAGCCTGATCCGGACACCTTCCGCTGCCTGGCGCTTGCTTTGCAGGCGGCGGAGCGGGGCGGCAACGCCGGCGCGGTGCTCAACGGCGCCAACGAGGCGGCGGTGGCCCTGTTCCTGGAGAATAAGATCGGCTTTTTGGATATCGCCCGCCGGGTGGAGGCAGCCATGGAGCGTGTGCCCTTCCTCCCCGATCCCTCTATGACCCAGATTCTGGAGTCCGACCGCGCTGCCCGGGAGGCTGTGGCCGCCCTGTAACCCTTGATTCCCGCAGGAGGTATTATGCTCTATATCATCGTGGCCATCCTGATGTTTGGCCTGCTTATCGCTGTACACGAATTCGGACACTTCATCACCGCCAAATGGTTCCATATCCGGGTCAACGAGTTTTCCATCGGTATGGGACCTGCGGTATTCAAAAGGCAGAAAGGGGAAACCCTTTACAGCCTTCGGGTGCTGCCTCTGGGCGGCTACTGCGCCATGGAGGGGGAGGACGGCGACTCCGACGACCCCAGATCCTTTGAGCGCGCCGCCGCCTGGAAGCGGGGGATCGTGCTGGTGGCAGGGGCGTTTATGAATTTCCTCACCGGGCTTGTGCTGCTGGTCATCCTGTTTGCCCCTGCCCAGGGATTTCTGGCAGAGGTGTATCAGGGCCCCCTGGAGGGCTACGGCACAGAACATTGCGGCCTGGAGCCGGGAGACCGGATCCTGTCCGTGGACGGACATCAGGTGCTGGTCTACGGCAACGCCCAGCTGTATCTTGGCCGGGCGGGGGACGTGGTGGACTTTGTGGTGGAGCGGGACGGCCAGCGTGTGGAGCTGGACAATGTCTCCCTGCCCTACCAGATCCGGGTGGATGAGGAGGGGAATGAGACCCGCCTCCGGGGCATCCTGATGGGCAGCGTGGTGGATCCCGCCGGCCTGGTGGAGAAGGTGGAGTACGCCTTCCGCACCGCACTGGACTTTGTCCGTACCGTCTGGCTCAGCCTGGGGGATCTGGTTCGGGGGGCCGTAGGCATCCGGGATATGTCCGGCCCCGTGGGAATCGTGGACACCATGACCCAGGTGGGGGAGCAGTCTCCCAGCACCGCAGCCGCCGTCTATAACCTGATGGCGCTGTCCGCCCTTATTGCGGTGAACCTGGCGGTGATGAACCTGCTGCCCATTCCCGCTCTGGACGGAGGCCGGATCTTCTTCCTGATTCTCAACGGGCTGCTCTATCTGGTGGTCCGCCGGAAAATCCCTGCCCGGTACGAGGGCTACGTTCACATGGCCGGGATGGCCCTGCTGCTGTCCCTGATGCTGATGGTCACCTTCAGCGACATTGGAAAACTGTTGGGGGTGTGATACCGCACCCCGACGCAGGCCCGCCCGGAGGCTCCGGTCGGGCCGTTCAAAAAGGAGGGAAACACCATGTCCAAGCAAATTATGGTGGGGAACGTCCCCGTGGGAGGCGGCGCCCCCGTCACCATCCAGTCTATGACCAATACCCCCACCCATGACGTGGAGGCCACCGTCCACCAGATTCGCACCTTGGCCGCTGCCGGGTGTCAGATCGTCCGTGTGGCGGTGCCCGACATGGCCGCCGCCAAAGCGGTGGGAAAGATCAAGGAGCAGAGCCCCATCCCCGTTGTGGTGGATATCCACTTCGATTACAAGCTGGCCCTGGAGGCCATCGCCGCCGGAGCGGACAAGGTGCGGATCAATCCGGGCAACATCGGCGGGGAGGACCGGGTGAAGGCGGTGGCCGACGCCTGCCGCCTGCGGAATATCCCCATCCGCATCGGCGTCAACGGCGGCTCCCTGGAGAAGGGGCTGCTGGCCAAATACGGCGGGGTGTGTCCCCAGGCCATGGTGGAGTCCGCCTTCGGCCACATCCGCCTGCTGAACAAGTTTGACTTTGACGATATCTGCGTCTCCCTGAAATCCTCCAGCGTTCCTATGACCATGAAAGCCTATCAGCAGATGGCGCAGGAAAGTGATTATCCTTTACATATCGGCGTCACCGAGGCGGGCACCGTCCGCATGGGGACCCTGAAATCTGCCGTGGGCATCGGCGGTCTGCTGGCCCTGGGCATTGGCGACACCAGGCGGGTGTCCCTGTCCGCCGATCCTCTGGAGGAGATCTATGCCGCCCGGGAGATTTTGAAGGCCGCCGGTGTCCGCCGGGAGGGGGCGGAGCTGGTGTCCTGCCCACCTGCGGGCGGACGAAGATCGACCTGATCGCCCTGGCCAATGAGGTGGAGGAGCGGCTGAAAACCGTGGGTAAGGAGATCACCGTGGCCGTCATGGGCTGCGTGGTCAACGGCCCCGGAGAGGCCTCCGCCGCCGACTGCGGCATCGCAGGCGGGCAGGGGGAGGGCCTGCTGTTCAAGAAGGGGCAGATCATCAAAAAGGTACCCCAGGAGCAGCTGGTGGACGAGCTGTTTGCCCTGATCGACACCCTGTAAACACCGCGAAGGAGAGAAAGCGTCCCATGTCCCAGATCATACCCTTTTTGGAGATGTTCGCCGCTCTGCACCAGTGGCCTGAGCTGGCCGCTGCCCTGGAGGACTGGCGGATTGTAGAGGCCACCATCCAGCGGGCGGACCGCTCCGCCGTGGTAACGGTGGAAGGAGCCGCCGGGGCCGGTCCCAACCTGGTGACCCAGGCGGAGGAGGCTGTGGCCCGGTGTTACGGGCTGAACCATGTAAAGCTGAATTGCATTACAGCGAACAAGGAACCGGAGCAGACAGAGACGGATACTCAGCCCACTCCCAGCCAACCTCGGCAGGTGGAGCAGCCCCAGCAGGCGGAGCCGCCCCGGGAGGAAGCTCAGCAGCCCCCGGCGGAGGACGATCCCTTTGCCAAAACCAAGGCCATCCGGGAGGAGGCCCTGCGGAAGGCCCGCCAGGCCATGGCCGCCCGCTCCGCGCCCAGCGGCAAGAAGGAGGGGGGCAAGGCCATCTTCGGCCGGGCAGTGAAGCGCAGCCCCACCCCCATCGGAGACCTGGAGCTGGATCTGGGTATGGTTGTGGTGGAGGGCGACGTGTTTGCCGTGGATCACCGGGAACTGAAAAAGCGGGGCGCCTGGGTGGTGGCCTTCGACATGACGGACTACACCGGCTCCATCCGGGTAAGCAAGTTCTTCGCCGGGGACGAGGGCAAGCCCATTGTGGACGGGGTGAAGAAGGGCATGCACCTCATCGTCCAGGGGCGGCTGAACATGGACCGCTTTTACGGGGACATGGTGCTGGAACCTGTAGCCATCCAGGCGGGCACTCGTCCCATGCGGATGGATAACGCCCCGGAGAAGCGGGTGGAGCTCCATCTCCACACCACCATGTCCGCCATGGACGCCCTCACCGCCGTGGGGCCCAAGCTGGGGCCGGAACGGAACGTGGTCAAGCGGGCGGAGGCCTGGGGACATCCGGCCATCGCCATCACCGACCACGGGGTGGCTCAGTCCTTCCCCGACGCCTGGCACTCGGCCAAGAAGCTGAAGCTTCTCTTTGGGGTGGAGGCCTACTATTACAACGACGTGGACGACCGGGTGGTGGTTCAGGGCTCCAGCAGCCTGGCTTTGGAGGAGGAGATCGTCTGCTTCGACATTGAGACCACCGGCCTGGACAAAAACCGGGAACTGATCACCGAGATCGGGGCGGTGGTGCTGCAAAACGGAGAGGCCACCGACACCTTCAACACCTTTGCCGACCCCTGCCGTCAGCTGCCGCCGGAGATCGTCCGGCTGACGGGGATCACCGACGCCATGCTCCAGGGGGCGCCCAGCCAGGAGGAGGCCATCCGGGCTTTCCTGGCCTTCGCGGGGGACCGGCCTCTGGCCGCACACAATGCGGAGTTCGACATGGGCTTCATCGCCGCCGGCTGCGCCCGGTACGGCATCCCCTTTGAAAATCCCTCCATCGACAGCCTGATCCTGGCCCAGAACTTTCTGCCCCAGCTGCCCAAGCACAAGCTGGACGTGGTGGCGGAGTATCTGGAGCTGCCGGCCTTCAACCACCACCGGGCCAGCGACGACGCGGCCACGGTGGCCTATATGCTGCCCCATTTCTTCCGTCGGCTGAAGGAAATGGGCGTGAATACCCTGGACGGCATCAATCCCGCCATGCCCAAGCTGCGGACAGGGGCGTCCGGGGGAGACAGCAAGCTTAAGCGCCGCCCCCGGCACCTGATCGTTCTGGCCAAGAACCAGACGGGGCTGCGGAGCCTGTATAAGCTCATCTCCCTGTCCCATCTGGAGCATTTCAAGCGCTACCCCTTCATGCCCAAGTCCCTGATCAACGAAAACCGGGAGGGCCTGATCCTGGGCTCGGCCTGCGAGGCGGGGGAGCTGTTCGCCGCGGTGGTCAAAGGCAAAAGCTGGGCGGAGCTGAAACGCATCGCCTCCTGGTATGACTATCTGGAGATCCAACCCATCTGCAACAACATGTTCATGCTGCGCAAGGGGCTGGTGCGTTCGGAAGAGGAGCTGCGGGACTTCAACCGCACCATCGTCCGTCTGGGGGAGGAGCTGGGCAAGCCTGTTTGCGCCACCGGGGACGTCCACTTCCTGGATCCGGAGGACGAGATCTACCGCCATATCCTCCTGGCCTCCAAGGGGTTTGAGGACGCCGACGAGGAGCTGCCCATCTACTTCAAAACCACGGAGGAGATGCTGGAGGAGTTCGCTTACCTGGGGAAGGAGAAGGCCTACGAGGTGGTGGTGACCAACACCAACCGGATTGCCAGCTGGTGCGACCCCATCGAGCCCCTGCCCAAGGGACTGTTTGCCCCCAAGCTGGAGGATTCCGACGGGGAGCTGAAACGCCTGGTGTGGGGCAAGGCCCACCAGCTGTACGGCGACGAGCCTCCCCAGATCGTGGTGGACCGGATCAACGTGGAGCTGGGCGATATCATCCGCTGCAAATACGACGTGATTTACATGTCCGCCCAGAAGCTGGTGCAGAACTCTCTGGAGCACGGCTATCTGGTGGGCTCCCGTGGTTCGGTGGGTTCCTCTCTGGTGGCCTTCATGTCGGGCATCACCGAGGTTAACTCCCTGCCTGCCCACTATCGCTGCCCCAAGTGCAAGCATTCCGACTTTGACTACGCCCAGGACCCGGCCCATCCCTACGGCTGCGGGGCGGACATGCCGGACGCCCTGTGCCCGGTGTGCGGCACTCCCTACCAGAAGGATGGCTTTAACATCCCCTTCGAAACCTTCCTGGGCTTCGGCGGCGACAAGGTGCCTGATATCGACCTGAACTTCTCCGGCGAATATCAGTCCAGCGCCCACAAGTATACCTTTGAACTCTTCGGCCAGACCCACGTGTTCCGGGCAGGTACCATCGGTACTGTGGCGGAAAAAACGGCCTTCGGCTACGTGAAAAAGTACCTGGACGAGCGGGGCAAGACGGCCTCCAAGGCGGAGGAGAACCGCCTGGCCATGGGCTGCACCGGGGTGAAGCGCACCACCGGCCAGCACCCCGGCGGCATGGTGGTTATCCCCCAGGATAAGGAGATCTATGACTTCTGTCCCGTGCAGCATCCCGCCGACGACCCCAACACCGACATCGTCACCACCCATTTCGAATATCACTCCATGGAATCCAACCTGCTGAAGCTGGACATGCTGGGCCACGATGATCCCACCATGATCCGTATGCTGGAGGATCTCACCGGGGTGAATGCCCGTACCGACATCCCCCTGGACGACAAGGACACCATGTCCATCTTCCAGTCCTCCAAGGCCCTGGGGTATGAGAACGACCCCATCCTGGGCCCCACGGGCGGCACCGCCATCCCGGAGTTCGGCACCAGCTTTGTCCGGGGCATGCTGGAGGACACCCAGCCCGACCAGTTTGATATCCTGGTGCGGCTGTCCGGCTTCTCCCACGGCACCGACGTGTGGCTGGGCAACGCCAAGGATCTGATTACCTCCGGCACCGCCAAGGTCAGCGAGGCCATCGGCTGCCGGGACGACATCATGCTCTTTCTGATCTCCAAGGGAATGGATCCCAAGCGATCTTTCAAGATCATGGAGGCGGTGCGAAAGGGCCGGGGCCTGCCGGAGGGGGCGGAGGACGGGATGCTGGAGCACGGGGTGTCCGTGTGGTATGTGGATTCCTGTAAAAAGAGCGACGATCTGTTCCCCAGGGCCCACGCGGTGG
>CALXDY010000139.1 GCA_944387225.1 uncultured Oscillospiraceae bacterium
TGGGCCAGATGGAAAACACCACCGTGGACACCACAATGGAAATGGCAATGACCATAAACAGGAAGCTGGTGCCGCAGCGGGGGTGATGCCGGGGCTGCTTGCGGACGTTTTCCGCCGTCAGGGGCAGCCCGGCTTCATAACAGAAAATGGTTTTGTGCTCCGCGCCGTGGTACTGGAAAACCCGGTGAATGTCCTTCATCCGGGAGCACAGGGCCAGATAGCCCACAAAAATGGCCAGTTTCAGCAGGTTCTCCGCCACGTTCCGGGCCAGCATGGAGTCGGTGACCAGGGTGACCGCGGAGCCCAGCAGAGTGGGCAGAAGGAAGAACAGTCCGATGGACAGGGCAATACCCAGGGCCACGGACAGGCCCACCACAAAGCCGGCCATTTTCTCGCTGCCCAGGCGCCCTTCCAGCCATTGTTCCAGCTTGGAGGGCTCCTCCGGCTCCCCGTCCTCCGGATAGAATTCCGCGGAGAACATCAGGGCCTTCACTCCCTCCACCATGGAGGCAAGAAAGGTCACTACCCCACGGATCAGGGGCAGGCCCAGAAAGGGGTAGCGGTCTTTGATCAGTTTCAGCTCGGTGGTCTTGATTTCCAGCTCCCCGTCGGGGCGGCGGATCACGATGGCCTGCTTTTTGGGGCCGCGCATCATGATGCCCTCGATCAGGGCCTGGCCGCCGCACATGGTTTTAAACCCCTTGACGGGGCAGGTGGACTGCTGCTTTGCCATGAATGGTATATCTCCTT
Organism: uncultured Oscillospiraceae bacterium; assembly: GCA_944387225.1. Taxonomy (GTDB): domain Bacteria; phylum Bacillota; class Clostridia; order Oscillospirales; family Oscillospiraceae; genus Lawsonibacter. The sequence goes on from CALXDY010000139.1 coordinate 751, forward strand.
CAAACAGATGGAAAAAGACTGCCGGCCTGTGCCGGACAGGCTATTCTATCAAGTTTCCCTTCTTTTGACAAGGGCTTACCCCTCGATGGGAAGGGTGATGGTCACCAGACAGCCGCCGCCCTCGGCGTTGCCGATGTCCAGCACGCCCTCATGGCGGGTGACGATCTCCTCGCACACCGCCAGGCCGATGCCGGAGCCCCGGGCCTTGGAACTGCCTTTGTAGAATTTGTACTTTACGTGGGGCAGCTCTGCCTCTGGAATGCCGGGGCCGTAGTCCCGGATGGTAATGACCGCTTTCTCCCCGACGCGCTGGATGGCCACGTCGATCCGCTTGCCGGAGCCGCCGTGTTTGGCGGCGTTGTCCAGCAGGTTGCAGAACACCTGGCGCAGACGCTCGGGATCGCCGCTGATGGGGATCATCTCCTCCTCGCACTCCTGGTACGTCAGCTCGATGCCCTCCCGGCGGAAGAACTCCCGGTAGGTGTACACCGCGTCCTCCAGCTCCGCCTTCAGGTCCAAAGGTTCCACAGAGAGGGTGAACCGTCCGTCGGACATGCGGGAGAACTCCAGCAGCTCCTCCACCATGTTGGTCAGCCGCCGGGCCTCGGAGACGATGATGTCCATGCCCTTGCGCACATCCTGGGGGCTTCGCAGCTCCCCGCTCTGAATGGTCTCCGCCCAGCCGGTGATGGCGGTGAGGGGGGTGCGGAGCTCATGGGAGACAGAGGAGATAAACTCCGACTGGGTTTTCTCCGACTGCTTGATTTTTAGGGACATGTCGTTGATGGTGTCGGTCAGCTCGCCGATCTCATCATCGTATTGCTTCTCAATCTGCACTCCGTAGCTGCCGTCGGCAATCAGCCGGGCGGTTTCCGTGATGCTGGCCAGAGGCTCCACAATGGAGCGGACAAAATATAGGTTGGAGAAGTACACCAGCGCCAGGATGGTGCCGCCCAGCAGACAGGCCAGCACCAGGGCCAGGAAGAATTGCCAGTCGATGGCGGCCAGGGAGGTGACATACCGTACCACCGCCACCGTCTGCCCCTGGTACAGGATGGGGGCTGAGGCGGCCACGATCCGCTCCCCGGTGTCAGGATCGCTGCCCATCCAGACAGCGGCGGTGAGGTTGGTCAGCGCCTCCTGAATGTCCGGGGTGCCGGGCATGGTGCCGGCGGCCAGGTCGTTGCTGGAATACTGCACAGCTCCGGTGGAATCCAGGAATTGCAGCTCCAGCTTGGTCTTGTCCTCAAACTTCTGCACCGCGCTTTGGGCGTTGCTCCAGTACTGGCTGCGGGTGTAGGAGGAGAAGCCCCCCGCGTCGTCAGCGGCCCGGCGCTTCAGGTCGTTCATGGTGCTGGAGTAGTAATAGCTCCAGATGGCCGCGGAGAAGGTGCCCAGGGCCAGGGCCAGCACCAGCAGCACCACGCCCACGCTGTTGATCAGCCACCGGCGGCGGATGCCCCGGATCTTTCCTTTGTCCTGAACGGTCAGTTTTTTTGCCACAGGGAATCCTCCTCTCCGCTGTTATTTTTTTCGGCCCGGCTCAACTGCCCCACTTGTACCCGTAGCCCCACACGGTATTGACATAGGCGGGCTTGGTGGGGTTGTCCTCGATCTTGATCCGCAGCCGGCGGATATTCACATCCACGATTTTCAGCTCGCCGAAATAGTCCTTACCCCACACCGCGTCCAGAATCTCCTCCCGGGACAGGGCCTTTCCCGGGTTTTCCATAAACAGCTTCATAATCCCGTACTCCACCTGGGTCAGCTTTACCCGCTGGCCGTTTTTCTCCAGGGTGCGGTTGCGGGTGTTCAGCAGGAAGGGCGGCGAGCTGAGCTCGTCGGCGGCGGGGGCGGCGGCCTCCTCATCCCCGCCGGTGCGGCGGAACAGGGCGTCCACCCGGGCGGTGAGTTCCGCGGGGGAGAAGGGCTTGGTCACATAGTCGTCGGCGCCGGTCATCAGGCCGGTGACCTTGTCCATCTCCTGGGTGCGGGCGGTGAGCATGATGATGCCGATCTTGTTGTCCATGGCCCGCATCCGGCGGCAGACCTCAAAGCCGTCGATGCCGGGCAGCATGATGTCCAGCAGGGCGACCTTGATGGAAGGATCGTTTTTCAGGGCGGCCAGGGCGTCCTCACCGGTGCCCGCCTCAATGGTCTGGTAGCCGGCCCGCTTTAAATTGATGACCACGAAGCTGCGGATGTTTTCCTCATCCTCCAGCACAAGGACTTTTTTCATGTTTTCGCTCCTCTCAGGATGGGGCCGGCTGTCAGTCGGCCCAGCTGCTTTGGATCAGGTGGAAAGAGGCCAGCAGGTCTGTCTCGCTGATCCCGGGATTCCATCCGCTGTCATAGAAGGCGGCAGCGTATACCGCGTCGTCCTCCCGCCGCAGCTCAAAGCGGTTGGAAATGGTGGCTCGCTCAAACTGGCTGGTAAATTTGTAAATCACCAGGAAGGGGGTCTCCTGATTGCCGTCGGTGTGGTAGAAGATCACCGCCCGCTGTCCGCTGGCGCTGTCGTTGCGCCGGAGGACGATCTGGGATTTCCACTCCTGGGGAATGACCAGATACCATCCGTCGGACACGTTGTGGTAGGTGGTGCATACCATGGTGCGCCGGCCCGACTGGCTGTACTGGTACCAGTCGATGAGCAGGAAGTCAGAGGTGGCGGACTCCTCGCTGCCCGGCAGGGGAACGGGGGAGGGCAGCTCCAGGATCCCGTCACTGTTGACGTCGGTGGGATCCAGATCCACATACCGGTCCAGCTGCTCCCGGCTGACGCCCTCCTCCTCCAGGGTCAGGTTGGCAAGATGCTCCCCCTGATAGGTGAGGATGTCCACTGCCCGCCGTCCGTCGGACAGCTGGCTGGACACGTAAAGGGCCCGGGCGGGTACCTCGCCGGCCACGAAATTCTCCTTGACTCCGTTGACCTCCAGGGACACGATGCCGTCGGACAGGGGGGCGGTGCTCTCAATCAGGAAGGAGCCGTCCCGCCATCCATACACGTCCACAGCGTTGTTGACGCCGCCTGTGCCCAGACGGGCCACGGCGACTTCGCTGCGGGTATCCTGGTCAATGTCGGTGATGGTGTAGCCGCTGTAGGCGGTGGTCATCCACTCCGTCGCCTTCAGCTGGGTCAGCTGGGGGATGGGCGTGGGAACGGTGGTCTGGCTGCTGGCGGGCAGAGCCACCTTGTGCACATTCCGGGACATGGGCTCCTCAATGGAGTATGCCCCCAGGAGATAGCTGCCGGTGCTCATCTGCCAGGAGACCACGACCTCCCGGTAGCCGCTGCCGTCCAGGTCCACATAGTCCACCCGGCAGATGGATGAGCCGTTGCCCTCCCCCATGGCGCTGCCGGTGTAAGTATCCTCCGCTGTCTCG
>CALXDY010000140.1 GCA_944387225.1 uncultured Oscillospiraceae bacterium
CATGGAGCAGATCATGACCGCTCTGCGTCGGCGATCCGCCGCAGAGCGGTCATGATCTGCTCCATGGGCTTGCCGTAGTTCTCCCGGCGGTGGCAGGTGACCAAAATCACCTGTTTTTTCTCATAATCCAGGGAATTGAGAATATCTTCCGAGAAGGTGAAGTCCTTTACAACGGTCGTCTGAAGGGCGTCAATCACAGTATTTCCGGTGATATAGACCCCCTGGGTGATGTTCTCCCGGGCCAGGTTGTCCCGGTTGGTAACGGTGGGGCAGAAGTGCAGGTCGGCGATGGCGCCCACCATTTTCCGGTTCATTTCCTCCGGGAAGGGAGACCACTTATCATAGGTACGCAGACCGGCTTCCACATGGCCCACAGGAATCTGATGGTAAAAGGCGGCCAAAGCGCCGGCAAAGGTGGTGGAGGTGTCTCCGTGAACCAGCACCAGGTCGGGCTTGGCCTCCTCCAGCACCTGATCCATGCCGGTGAGACAACGGCTGGTAATGGAGGACAGGCTCTGGCGGGGCTGCATGATGTTCAGGTCAAAATCCGGCTTCAAGCCGAAGATGTTCAGCACGGAATCCAGCATTTCCCGGTGCTGGGCGGTGACGCAGCACAAGGGGCGGATGTCCGGGTGCCGGGCCAGCTCCAGGGCCAGAGGGGCCATTTTAATGGCCTCCGGACGGGTACCGAAAATGGTCATGACGGTAATGGGCTTCATTTGTCTGATCTCTCCTCTTCTCCGAAAAAGTGCTCGTTGCCCGCCACGTCCTTGGGGGGATCCTGGAGCTTTCTGGGCCTTGCGCCGGGGGGCGGAGGGGGCTGGGTTCCCTCGTCGTGGTCACCGGTGCGGTTGAGGTAGAAGGTGGCGTACAGGCCGCCCACCAGGCATACGGTCACGAAAAACAGCATCGCCTTCACTGCGGTAGTGGTGGTCAGCAGTACAGCGGACAGGCCCAGAATGGCGCTGATGATATACAGGACAGCCACCGCCTGCTTCTGGCTGAAGCCCATGTCGATCAAACGGTGATGGATGTGCCCCCGGTCAGGCGCCATGGGGCTCTGACCCTTGGATACCCGGCGGAAGATGGCAAAGCAGGTGTCGAAGATGGGCAGTCCAACCACCAGGAAGGGCACGGCAAAGGAGATGATGGCGTACGACTTGAACAGGCCGTTGATGGACACGGTAGCCAGGATGAAGCCCAGGAAGGTAGAGCCGGTATCTCCCATGAAGATGCGGGCGGGGTTGAGATTGTAAGGCAAAAAACCGATGCACGCTCCGGCCAGGGCCGCCATGAGCAGGGCCACGTCAGGCTCCGCCACTGCCAGGGCAATCACCAGCATGGTCATGGAGCTGATGGTGGAAACGCCGCAGGCCAGTCCGTCCAGTCCATCGATCAGGTTGACGGCGTTGGTGATGGCGACGATCCAGATCACGGAGAAGGGGATGGACAGCCATCCCAGCTCCCAGTAGGGCTCGGCACTGAAAATATTGGGGTTGGACAGAATGTCGATCCGGTTGCCCATCAGCACCGCAATCAGAGCCGCTACGATCTGAATCAGAAACTTGGGTTTGGCGGGCAGGGCAAAGATGTCGTCAAAGATGCCCAGCACCACAATGACCACAGAGCCAAGAAGCATGCCACGCAAAGCGGGATCCAGGGGCTGGAAGATCAGAGTGGACAGAAGAAAACCGAAAAAGATGGCCAGGCCGCCCATCCGGGGGATGGGGTGATGGTGCATTCTCCGATTATCTTTGGGTACGTCCACCGCACCGATGCGGAAGGCCAGGGTACGCACCACAGGGGTGGAGATAAAGGAGACTAGGGCCGCCACGATCAGAGCGGCGGCCACCAGGCTCAGCACAGAAAGTTGAACGGACATGAGACGCTCCTTTGTTACCGGGCCACAAGGCCGATCTTCTTATATACCTTCCGAAGGGTTTTGTTCGCGGTATAGGAGGCCTTTTCCGCGCCGGACTTGTAGACACTCTCCAGATAGGCCTTGTCCGCCAGGATCCGGGAGGCCTCCTCGCGGATGGGACGCAGGTGCTCGATGACCGCCTCGCCCACGCGGGGCTTGAACTGGCCATAGCCGCAGCCGTCAAATTCTGCCTCAATCTGCTCATAGCTCTGGCCGGTGACGGCAGAGTAGATGGACATGAGATTGGCCACGCCGGGCTTATGCTCCGGATCATAGCGGACGCAGCGCTCCGTGTCGCTGTCGGTGATGGCCCGCTTGAACTTCCGCTGGATATCCTCCGGCTTCTCCATCAGGAACACACAGCCCTCCGGCATGGACTTGCTCATCTTGCTGTCGGGTGCGTTGAGGGACATGACCCGGGCGCCGGTTTTGGGGATATAGGGTTCAGGAACCTTGAACACGTCTCCGTAGATGTGGTTGAACCGCTGAGCTACGTTCCGGGTCAGCTCCACGTGCTGCTTCTGATCATGGCCCACAGGCACCAGGTCGGGCTGGTACAGCAGAATGTCCGCCGCCATCAGGGAGGGGTAGGTGAACAGGCCGCCGTTGACATTGTCGGCGTGCTTGGCCGCCTTGTCCTTGAACTGGGTCATCCGGCTCAGTTCACCGAACATGGTGTAGCAGTTCAGAATCCAGCCCAGCTCCGCGTGGGCGGGGACGTGGGACTGAATGAACAGGGTATTCTTTTCCGGATCCAGGCCGCAGGCGATGTATTGCGCCAGCTGTTCCAGGGTGCGGCGGCGCAGATCCGCCGGTACCTGGCGGACGGTGATGGTGTGCAGGTCGGCCATAAAGTAGTAGCAGTCAAACTCCTCAGCCCGACTGCCCCAGTTCTTAATTGCTCCCAGATAGTTGCCCAGGTGCAGGTCTCCGCTGGGCTGAATGCCGGAGAGCATAATCTTCTTTTCCATTTGTCAAACACAACCTTTGCGGGAAAATTTCTACAAGAATACCCAGATATCATATCACAACCTCCTTCCCCTTGCAACACAAATCCGCCCCCGCGCCGGAAAAGGAACGGGGGCGGAGGCTAAAGCTCTTTTCGGATCTGACCCAGGGCGTGCTTTTCCAGCCTGGATACCTGGGCCTGGGAAATACCGATCTCCCGGGACACCTCCATCTGGGTCTTGCTCTGATAAAACCGCATGGCGAGAATTTTCTGTTCCCTGGGCGTGAGTTTGGACAGGGCCTGATTCAGGGCGATATGCTCTACCCAGCGCTCATCGCTGTTTTTGGGATCCCGGACCTGGTCCATGACGCAGACAGTATCTCCGCTGTCGGAGTAAATGGGTTCATAGAGGGAGACCGGCTCCACAATGGCGTCCAGGGCCATGACCACCTCTTCCCGCTTGACGCCGATGAGGTTGGCCAGCTCCTCCACGGTGGGCTCCTTCTGGTGCTGGGCCAGGTAGGCTTCCTTGGCCTGGAGCACCCGATAGGCTATGTCCCGCATGGCACGGGACACCCGCATGGCGCTGTTGTCCCGGAGATACCGGCGGATCTCACCCACAATCATGGGTACGCCATAGGTGGAGAAGCGCACATCTAGATCGGTGTTGAAATTGTCGATGGCCTTCATCAGACCGATACAGCCCACCTGAAATAAATCATCCACGTTTTCCCCACGGTTGGAGAAGCGGTGGATGACGGAAAGTACCAGCCGCAGGTTTCCAGCGATCAGTTCCTCTCTGGCCTGCTTGTCTCCAGCCCTGGCGCGGAGCAGAAGGGCGCGGGTCTCCTCACTTTTCAGCACTTTCAGCCTTGCGGTGTTGACGCCGCACAGATCCACCTTGTTCTGCATGGGCACGAAAACCTCCTGCCTGGAAGATAACATCAGTATTTCCCAGGGCTGGGGAATCATGCGCGTTCAGACAGGAGGATATTTTTTTCCGTGGGACACCATTCGATGGATTTTCCGGATGGGTTTGTCCTTCCCTTTCCTTGAAGGCTATGGTATAATGGGGCACGGAAGAATCCAGTCAACCGGATCAAAGGTACAGAAAGGATGGTTGCATATGCCTACCATGAGAGAGTTGTCTCAGGATCATAAGATCTGCGCGATTTTGCGGAACGTCTCCGACGAAATCGTGGTGGATTACGCCAAGGCTTGCGTGGAGGGCGGGGTGAGCCAGTTTGAGGTGGCCATGAATACCCCTACCGCTCCTTGGCAGATTGCCCGGCTGCGGGAATATTTCGGCAGCAGCGCCATTGTTGGTGCGGGAACGGTCATTACGCCCCAGCGCTGCAAGCAGGCCCATGAGGCAGGCGCCCAGTTTTTCCTCACTCCCTCGGCCGCGGTGTGTACGCTGGAGTACTGCCGGAAGAGCGGTATCCCCCTGCTGCCCGGTGTCATGACGCCCAGCGATGTAGGTCTGTGCCTGGAATACGGATTTGACCTGATGAAGCTGTTCCCCGCCGGGGATCTGCCTGCCGGCTATATCAAGAGCCTGAAGGGTCCCTTTGACGGCACCGATTACGTGGCGGTGGGCGGCGTGACGCCGGACAATATCCGCACCTTCTTCCAGAATGGATTTGTGGGCGTGGGAATCGGCAGCAACCTCTTCCCCAAGGAGTATGCAGCTCAGCGCCGGTGGGATCTGGCTGCCCAGGCGGTGGCCAAGCTGGTGGAAGCCGCTTCCGGCGTGTAAGGAGGCTGCCCCAATGGAGAAAAGACAGTACCTGCTCACCGTTGATGGTGGAACGACAAATACCAGAGCTGCCCTCTGGACGACAGAGGGGGAGCTGCTGGACCGCTGCGGCACCAGTGTAGGTGTGCGGGATACCGCCATGGACGGCGGAGATAACAGCCGCCTGTGCCAGGCGGTTCGGGATTGCCTGATCGGTCTGGTGGAGCGGGGCGGCATCGGCTGGGATCAGGTAAAGGCCATCCTGGCCTCCGGCATGATTACATCCAATGTGGGTCTGACGGAGATCCCCCATCTCCCCGCCCCGGCTGGCGTAGATGAGCTTGCCCGGGGAGCGGTTATGGTGGATCTGCCTCAGGTGGCTCCTGTGCCCATCCATTTCATTCCCGGCGTGAAGAACACCGGGGCCGCCATTGATCTGGACAACTTCGAGTCCATGGACATGATGCGGGGAGAAGAGGTGGAGGCCATCGCCCTGATCCAGCGCTGCCGCACGGGCAGACCGATGCTGCTGGTATTGCCCGGCAGCCACAGTAAGTTTGTAGGCGTCAATGCCCAGGGCCAGATTACTGGATGCCTCACCTCCATCACCGGCGAGCTGCTGTCGGTGATCACCAAAGACACCATCCTGGCTGACGCGGTGGAGCGTTCTTTCGTGGATGAAGAACACTATAACCGGGAGATGATGCTGCTGGGCTATGAGACGGCGCAGCGGGTAGGCCTTGGACGGGCCTGCTTCTCCGGCCGGGTGATGAAACTGTTTGCCGGGCAGGATCATTTTGCCGTCGCCAACTACCTGTTGGGCTGTGTGCTGGAAAATGACCTGAAGGCTCTCCAGGGCAGCCAGGCCATTCATCCCGGCGCCGACACCCACGTGGTGATCGCCGGAAAACAGCCTCTTTCCCGGGCGATCTATGATCTGCTGGAAAACAGCGGGTGCTTTGCCCACGTAGAGGAGGTCCGTCTGGAGGCAGGTACCTCTCTCAGCGGTCAGGGTTGTCTCCTGGTGGCCAGAAGCATGGGCCTGATCCCCTGAATGAAATAAAAAATGACCCGGAATCTCAGATTCCGGGTCATTTTTTGTTTCTGCAGACAGGCGCTTACTTGGCAGCCTTCTTCTTTCCAGCAAGGAACTCCTTGATCATGCCGCCGAACAGGGTGACGAAGATCAGGATGAGGAAGAACCAGCAGATGGGGGTCTGGAAGAACACCACGGGATCACCGCCGGACTTCAGCAGGGCGGTACGGAAGTTCTTCTCGGCCATGGGGCCAAGGATCAGGCCCAGGATAGCGGGGCTGGTGGGAACCTTCAGCTTACCCAGGAAGTAGCCCACGATACCAGCAATCAGCATGACCCACACGTCAAACAGGCTGTTCTTCATAGCGAAGGAGCCGATGATGCAGAGCACGAAGATGGCGGGGATGAGGATCACCTTGGGAACGCTGAGCACCTTGGTAAACAGGCGGATGCCGGCAAAACCGAAGATGCACATCAGGGTGTTGGCAATAAACATGCCCAGGAAGATGGTGTAAACCAGCACCTTGTTGGTTTCGAACAGCATGGGACCGGGGGTCAGACCCTGGATGGTCAGAGCGCCGATCATGATGGCGGTAACAGCATCGCCGGGGACGCCCAGGGTCAGCATGGGGATCATGGCACCGCCGGTAACACCGTTGTTGCCGCCCTCGGGACCGGAGACAGCTTCCACGGAACCAGTGCCGAACTTCTCAGGCTCCTTGGCAATGCTGCGGGCCACGTTGTAACCCACGAAGGAACCGATATCCGCACCAGCACCGGGGATGATGCCGATGAAGGTACCGATCAGGCCGGTGACAGGGGCGATGCGGATGATCTTCTTCAGATCTTCCTTCTTGGGCAGGATGTTGGTGATCTTGGCCTGAATCTCTTCCTCGCTGAAGATGTCCTCGATGTTCTCGAAGGCCTGGCTCATAGCGAACAGACCGATCATGATGGGAATGTAGCTGATGCCGCCCATGAAGTTGTAGTCGCCTTCCGGAGAGAAGCGGATGTAGCTGGTGACGCTGTCGATGCCCACGGTGGCAACCAGGATGCCCAGGCAGCCGCAGATCAGGCCTTTTTCAATTTCCTGGCCGGAGATGTTGCCGATGATGCACAGACCGAACAAGGCCAGCAGGAAGAACTCAGCGGAGCTGAATTGCAGGGCCAGCTTGGCCAGCTGGGGGCTGATCAGCCACAGGCAGGCCACGGAAACCAGGCCGCCGATGTAGCTGGCCAGGGTGGCGGTGCCCAGAGCGCGTCCGGCTTCACCCTTCTGAGCCAGGGCGTAACCGTCAATGGCGGTGGCGGCGGAAGCGGGGGTACCGGGGGTGTGCAGCAGCACGGCGGAGATGGATCCGCCGTAGATGGCGCCGCAGTAAATACCCAGCAGCATCAGAATACCCTGGGCAGCGTCCATGCCGAAGGTCATGGGCAGCAGCAGGGCCACGCCCATGGTGGCGGTCAGGCCGGGGAGGGCGCCGATGCAGATACCGGCCAGCACGCCGGCAGCCATATACAGAAAGACCATGGGGGTCAGACTGGTCTGGAAAATTTCAATCAATAAATCCATAAATCTTGACCTCCCCTCTTAAATCACAAAGATGCCGAAGGAGTCCACGGGGACATTCAGCAGGAACTTGAACGCAGCATACACAACCATGGTGATGGCGGCGGAAATGATCAAGGTAATGACGGGGTTTTTCTTGGCGAACCACTGAATCAGGATGAACTCCAGCACAGTGGTGGCAATGATGAAGCCGACAAACTCCAGAACCAGTACATAAACCACCAGCATAGCCATGGTAATGTACACCCGGCGGGTACCGGTGGACCAGAGCTCGATCTTGGTGTCCTGCTCAGGCTTCATACGGAGGGTGCGGTAAACCAGAATAGCGGTGCAGGCCAGCAGCACAACGCTGATGGCGATAGGCCAAAGACCGGGACCGGGAACACCGGTACCATAGTCGGCAGCGGAAGGATAGCCGGAGGCCACCACAATGATACCGATCCCGAGAACCGCACACAGGGCGGCGAGGATCAGGTTGCCTTTTTTCATATTCCTTTTCTCCCTTTTCTTAGCTGTGAGACGGATGATAAGCGGGGGAGCGGAGGTTGTTCCGCTCCCCCGAACATGACGCGATTAACTGGGGTTGGAAAATCAGGCGCCGACCTTCAGGCCCAGCTCGTCCACCAGATCGGTGTACAGAGCCAGCTGATCAGCGATCATGGCCTCGAACTCCTCGCCGTTCATGATGTCGATGACGTTGTTGGTGTTCGCCATGAACTCCTTGAACTCATCAGACTCACAGGCCTCGGAGAAGATGCGGTACAGCTCGTCCACGACCTCATCGGGAGTAGAAGCGGGAACGCCCAGACCACGCCAGGTGCCCAGCACCACGTCGTAGCCGCACTCAATGCAGGTGGGCACGTCGGGGATAGCCTCCAGACGGTCGTTGGCCATAACAGCCAGAACCTTCAGGTCGCCGGACTCCACGAAGGAGTTAACCTCAGCGTAGGAAACGGCAACAGCGTCGATGTGGCCGCCCAGCAGGTCGGTGATGGCGCCGTTGGCACCGTCATAACCAACATGCTTGAAGGTGGTGCCGGCCTCCTTGGCCAGACCAGCGGCAGCCAGGTGCCAGATGGCGCCCAGACCGGAGTTACCAACCTGAACCTCATTGGTCTTGGAGTACTCGATGAAGTCCTCCAGGGTGTTGAAGCGGTCGTCGTCAGCCTTCACGGTGATAGCGGAGGCAGCGGAGTTGACCATCATGATGGGCTTGAACATGGAGTAAGTAAGACCGGCGTTGTTGCCCATGGCCTCCAGGGTAGCCAGCTCAACGGTGATCATGGTGATGATGGAGCCGTCGTTCTTGGCGTTGGCGCCGTAGAGCATACCGGTGGCGCCGCCGGCGCCGGAGCGGTTCTCAACAGTGATGTTCTTAAAGGAGCCCTTGGCAGCGTCGGCCAGGCCGCGCATTACGGCGTCGGTGCCGCCGCCGGCATCATAGGGCACCACGCAGGTGACGCTGGTGTTGGAGAAGTCCACAGCGGAGGCGTTGCTGCCGTCCTGGGACCCGCCGTTGGAGCCGGAGCTGCTGCTGGGGGTGCTGTTGCTGCAGGCGGCCAGGCTGAGGGTCATGGCGCCGGCAAGGATGAGAGATGCGAGCTTTTTCATTTTTAACCTCTTCCTTCATTCAGATTTTCGGCTTCGCAGATCTCACGGTCTGCAGAAACCTCAGGAGGGCAGAGAACCCCTGTACCTCCTGTGCATGAATATCTTAATAAACTGTGAATAAAATGTCAACAAATTTATACCAACTTTCCACTGACTGATTGCACAAAAAAACACCATCAAAAATGTCTATGGTGACGAAAGTAAATTTCAAATCAAATTTATGTTCTGATTTAGCGGTTTCCTTTAAATCTCTGGAACTATTTCCAGCGCTTTTACAGGATCTTAATGATTTCATTTTTAAATAATGGCATTGCATTTCATAAAAAATGAATATATATTCATGAAAATATAAAATAAGAATATATATTCAACGACTGTTGGGAAGGCTCCATATATGTTTGTATCAGAGAGGTTCCGTAAAACTTGGGTGGGGGAGGAATTGACGACCCTCCCGGGGCTGTGCTATGGTAGCCTTAGAAGGAGATTTAGGAAAGGATGTGGGAGGATGACGGACGCCAAATCGTCGGTTCAGTCCCTTGACCGGGCGCTGGGGCTGATCGAGATATTATCCAGACATTCCCGCGGACTCCCTTTGGGGGAGCTGGCGGACACCGCCGGACTGCATGTAAGTACGGTTCACCGACTTTTGGGTGCCCTATCATCGTGGGCATATGTGGAGAAGGATCCTGAGACGGGGCGGTACCGGCTGACTGCTCATCTGTTTGAGGTGGGAAGCCGGGTTATGGGCGGCAGAAACCTTCTGTCTGTGGCCAGGCCGTTTCTGGAACGCCTGACGGACAGGACGGGAGAAACGGTCCATCTGGTGGCCCGCCATCGGGATGAGGTGGTATATCTATGGAAGGAAAGCCCCGACCGGGGGATGGTATGTATGTCCTTCCATGTGGGAATGCACAATCCCATGTATTGCACTGGCGTAGGCAAAAGTATATTGGCTTATCTGCCGCAGTGGGAACGGGAAGGCATCTGGCAGCGCAGCCGACCGGTACCCCGCACGGAACACACCATCTGCTCCTACACGGAAATGGAAAAGGAGTTGGAACGGGTGAGGGAAGCGGGATGGGCCGTGGATCTGGAGGAAAACGAGCCGGGCGTTGTATGTGTGGCTGCACCATTGTTTGATTTTTCGGGCATGCCGGTGGGAGCGGTGAGCGTTTCCGGCCCGGCCCGGGAGATGAACAAGGATCGTCAGAACGCTTTGGCTCAAATGGTGATGGCCTGTACCCGGGAGATCTCCGGGCTTCTGGGAGCAGGGGAGGGAGACGGTGCCGGTTTTCCTTGACAGAACTTCGGAAGGCAGATATAATGACCGTATAAATATCACAATATGATAAGAATTTTCACATTATGAAAACGGAGGGAGCTTTATGGAATCTTTTGACTTCTATTCGCCCACTCGGATGATCTTCGGACGGGGAACGGAGGAGCAGGCGGGCGCTCAGGTGAAAGCCCACGGGGGCAGCCGGGTACTTGTTGTGTACGGCGGACAGAGCGCGGTGAAAAGCGGCCTGCTTCAGCGGGTGACCCAATCCCTGGAAGAGGCCGGGCTGGCCTACGAGACTCTGGGCGGGGTCAAGCCCAATCCCCGGTACAGCCTGGCGGTGGAGGGCGTGAGCCGGGGACAGGCTTTCGGCGCGGATTTCCTGCTGGCTGTGGGTGGCGGCAGTGTGATCGATACTGCAAAGGCAATTGCCGACGGCCTGGCCAATCCCGGAGTTGACCTGTGGGACTTTTGGACCGGAAAGGCTGCTTTGAAGGGCTCCCTGCCTGTGGGTGTGGTACTTACCATTCCCGCAGCTGGCAGCGAGAGCAGCAATTCCGCCGTGCTGACCCATGATGAGACTCATGAAAAGCGGGGCCTGGGCTCTGATTTTCATCGTCCCCGCTTTGCCATCCTGAACCCGGAGCTTACCTTCACCCTTCCTGCCTATCAGGTGGCCTGCGGCGTGGTGGATATCATGATGCATACCATGGATCGCTATTTCAACCCTGTTACCTCCAATCAGCTGACGGATGAGCTGGCGGAGGGACTGCTGCGTACGGTGGTGAGCAACGGCCGCCAGGCTATGGCTCATCCGGGCGAGTATCAGTCTATGAGTGAGCTGATGTGGGCGGGCAGCTTGTCCCACAACGGCCTGACGGGCCTGGGACACCGGCCGGATTTCGCCCCCCATCAGCTGGGGCATGAGCTCAGCGCCATGTTTGATGTGGCCCATGGCGCCTCCCTTTCCGCCATTTGGAGCAGCTGGGCCAGATACTGTGTGGATGCCAACCCCGGACGGTTTGTCCAGTTCGGCGTAAAGGTATGGGGGCTGGATCCCAGTGGGAAGTCGGAGCGGGAGGCTGCTCTGGAGGCCATCGAGACCACGGAACGGTTCTTCCACGAGATCGGGATGCCCGTTTCCATCCCTGAGCTGTCCTGCGGAGTGCTGGAGGACAGCGTGCTGGATGAGCTGGCCCTGCGGTGCACGTTCTACCGCAAGCGCACCATCGGCACCTTCCAGGTGCTGGGGGAGAAGGACATCCGGGCCATCTACGGTATGGCCAACCACGTGTAACCGGACCGTTGCAAAGACAAATATCCCCCGAACCGAATGGTTCGGGGGATATTCATTTAAAGGAAGGAGATTACAGGGTCACGCCGTCCTTGAAAATAGCGATACCCCGGAAGCCCATCTCCTCCGCCTTGGAGGGAGAGCCGCTGGCGATTTCGATCACCCGGTCAAACAGCCGCTGAGCGGTTTGAGCGATGGGCTCGCCGTCGGCGATGGGACCGGCATCAAAGTCAATCCAGCCGGACTTTTTCCCGGCCAGCTGGCTGTTGCTGGAGATCTTCACCGTGGGGGCGGGAGCGCCGAAGGGGGTGCCCCGGCCGGTGGTGAAGAGGACAATGTGAGCACCGGCGGCGGTCATGGCGGTGGCGGACACCAGGTCGTTGCCCGGACCATAGAGCATGTTCAGACCGTGGGTGGTCACCCGGTCGCCGTAGCCGATCACGTCGGAAATGGGAGCGGTGCCGCCCTTCTGGACGCAGCCGCAGGACTTGTCCTCCAGAGTGGTGATGCCGCCCTTTTTGTTGCCGGGGGAGGGGTTCTCATACACCGTTTCATGGTGGCTGATGAAGTAATCCTTAAAGCCGTTGAGCATGTGGGTGGCCTTATCAAAGACCTCCTTGCTGACGCAGCGGTTGAGAAGCATCCCCTCGGCTCCGAACATCTCGGGCACCTCGGTAAGCACGGTGCTGCCGCCCCGAGCGATCATCATATCGCTGAATACGCCCACGGTGGGGTTGGCGGTGACGCCGGACAGACCGTCGGAGCCGCCGCACTTCATGCCGATCACCAGCTCGCTGACGGGGATAGGCTCCCGGTGGAACTGGCCGGCGAAGGCGGCGCATTCCTCCAGCAGAGCGCGGCCGGCGGCGAACTCATCCTCCACATCCTGACAGATCAGGAACTTGATGCGGTCGGGATCGAAGTCACCCAGCTCAGCCAGGAACTGATCGGGCTGGAGGTTCTCACAACCCAGGCTCAGCACCAGCACGGCGCCGGCGTTGGGGTGGTGGGCCAGAGCGGCCAGCAGCTTCCGGGTCTGGGCGTGGTCGGCGCCGGTCTGGGAGCAGCCGTAGGGATGGGGGAAGGCGTACAAGCCCTCGATGGAGCCGGACACCAGATCCTGGTTGTCCCGGGCCAGCTTGGTGGCCACGTCGTTGACACAGCCTACGGTGGGGATGATCCAGATCTCGTTGCGGACGGCGGCACGGCCATCCTTGCGGCGGAAGCCCTGGAAGGTTTCGGGAGCAACCGGCTCTACGGTGGGTACCGCGGGCTGATAGCTGTACTCCTCTTCGCCGGACAGGTTGGTCTTGGCGTTGTGGGTGTGAACCCAGGCGCCTGCCTGGATGGGAGCGGTGGCATGGCCAATGGGGTAGCCGTACTTGATCACGGCGCCCCCTTCCTCAATGGGGGAAAGGGCAATTTTATGGCCCTGGGGGATGGCCTCGATGGCGGTGACGGACAGACCGTCCAGGGAGATGGTCTCCCCGGCCTCCACCGGGTGGAGGGCGACGGCCACGTTGTCCCGGTTGGTAATACGGATCAGCTTGGTCATGGTCAAACCCCTCTCTTACAGGCAGGAGGCATAGGCGGCCTTGGCGCCCTGAGTGTGGATCAGATTCAGGTCGGCCAGCACGGCGGCCTCCAGGCCGGCGATCTTGGTCAGATCCTGATCCCACATCTGCTCATTGGTAAGCACAGCGTGAACCAGAGCCTCGGCGCTGTCGTCCTTGTGATTCCAGTAGAACTCCAGAGCCCAGCGGTCATCGCTGATGGTGTAGGTGTTGCCCTTGGGACGGCGGCAGATCAGTCCGGCGTCGGTGAGCTCCTGAATGTCGTTGGAGTAGAAGGCGATGTAGGCGGCCAGGCTCATGGTCAGACAGGTGGGCAGCTTGCCCTCCTTCTCGATGTACTCCAGGAAGCTGGGCATGTTGCGGGCCTTCCACTTGGAGGTGGAGTTGAGGGAGATGCTCATCAGCTCGTGATCCACGAAGGGATTGTTGAAGCGGTCCTCCACGGCGCTGGCGAAGTCCTCCAGATCCTTCTTGTCCAGGGGCAGGGTGGGGATGGCCTCCTCATGGAGCATCTTGTTCATGAAGCCCCGGACGTCATCGTCATGCATGCAGTCCCGGACGATGTCGAAGCCGGCCAGGTAGGCACCCAGAACAAAGCCGGTGTGGGCGCCATTGAGGATGCGGACCTTGCGCTTCTTGTAAGGAGTGACGTCAGGCACCACGATGCAGTTGACGCCGGCCTTCTTGAAGGGCAGCTTGTCCTCCAGCCAGGCGGGACCCTCGATGTTCCACACGCCGAAGACCTCGCCCACATCGATGAGCTCGTCGTGATAGCCGTTGGTCTCCTCCAGACGCTTGACCTCTTCGGCATCCTTGATGCGGCCGGGAACGATCCGGTCCACCAGGGTGGAGCAGAAGGTGCACTCCGCACACCAGGCCTTGAACTCGGCCTCCAGGCCCCACTGGTCGATGTACTGGCCAACGCACTTCTCCAGCTCCTTGCCGTTGTTGTCAATCAGCTCGCAGGAGAGAATGACCAGGGGCTTCTTGCCCGCCTGCCAGCGCTTATACAGCACCTGGGTCAGCTTGGCGGGGAAGGAGGAGGGAGGACAGTCGTCCTTCTGGCATGCGGGGTCATAGACGATACCGGCCTCGGTGGTGTTGGAGACAATGTACTCCAGGTCGTCGGACACGGCAACTTCCATCATGGCGTCGTAGTCGGCCTTCTCATAGGGATTGAGGCAGCGGCTGACGGAGGAGATGACACGCTTGCGGTCTACCTTTTCGCCGTTCTCACGGCCACGGAGATACAGAGTATACAGGCCTTCCTGCTCGTTGATCAGCTTGGCCAGACCGGGAGCGATGGGCTGAACCAGAACGGCTTTGCCGTTGAAGCCCGCCTTCTCATTGGACACGTCGAACCAATAGTCGACAAAGGCACGGAGGAAGTTGCCCTCGCCGAACTGCAGAATCTTCTCGGGCGCCTTCTCCAGAATGTATCCATCATAGCCGGATTTCTTCAGAACCGCATAATTAAGCTTCTCCACAGAAAATCACCTCGTATCATAATTTGGGGAATAGGCGAGTGCGGCGGACATGGGTCCGCCGTACTCGTTTCATACATAGATTAGCCGAACAGAGCCAGGATGCCGGTGGAGAACACAGGCACATAGGTAATCAGCAGCAGGTTGACGATCAGCAGCAGGTAGAACGGGACAGCCTCGCGAATGAACTTGCCCGTCTTACAGCCGGTGATGCCGCAGGTGACGAACATCAGAGTGCCCATGGGGGGAGACAGCGCGCCGATGGCGTTGTTGAAGATGTAGGTCATGGCGAACTGGATTTCATTGATGCCATACTCTCTGGCGATGGGGTGGAGCAGGGGCACCAGGATGATCATGGAGGCGTTGCCCTCGATGAACATGCCCACGATGAGCAGGAAGATGTTGACGATCAGCAGGAAGACATACTTGTTATCGATGGTGGACACAATCCACTCGGTCAGCATCTGGGGAATGCGCTCCTTGGTCAGCACCCAGGAGAAGACGCTGGCGGCGGAGACAATGAGCATGATGGAAGAGGTGGTGCACACGGTCTCCCGGAAGCCCTGCTTCAGGTCGGCCCAGTGCATCTCACGGTAGATGATGCCCAGCAGCATGGCGTAGATGATAGCCACGGCGCCGGCCTCAGTGGCGGTGAACACGCCGATGCGGATGCCGCCGATGATGATGACGGGCAGCAGCAGGGGCAGGATGGCGGGCTTGAAGGCCTTGACATACTCAGCACCGGTCACCTTGGTGGTGCGGATGGGAGCATAGCCGCGCTTCTTGGAGACGAAGCGAACCAGGATCATCATGGTCACACACAGCAGGAGGCCAACCGTAATACCGGACATAAACAGGTCGCCGATGGACACGTTGGCGATGCAGCCGTACAGGATCATGGAGATTCCGGGGGGGATCAGGGGGGTGATCATGGCGGAGGCGGCGGTGACCACGGTGGAGAACTCCTTGGAGAAGCCCTTCTTCTCCATCTCGGGTACCAGCATCTTGGCCTCCATAGCGGCGTCAGCCAGGTTGGAGCCGGACAGACCGCCCATCAGGGTGGACAGCAGCACGTTTACCTGGGCCAGACCGCCGTACATGCGGCCGGTGAGCACCTCACAGAAATTCATGATTCGGGCAGTAACGCCGGTGTAGTTCATCATGATGCCGGCGCACACGAAGAAGGGAATGGCCAGCAGGGAGATGCTTTCCACGCCCACAATAGACTGCTGCGCAAACACAACGGAGTTCACGCCGGGGTTGAGCAGGAAGTAGATCGCAGCGCCGCCCAGGACGGAGATAAAGACGGGAACCTTCAAAAACAGCAGTACGAGCATTACGATAGATGCCAGAGCCAGCACTTCATTCATTGTTCAACCGCCTCCTTCGCCTCGGACTTGACACCCTTGAACAGAGCGTAGAAATAGCTGATGACCATCAGCACGTAGGACACGGGAGCGATCCCGTAAATGAACACATAGGGAATTTTCAGCATGGGGGTGGACCGTCCGCTGCGGACAAAAATCTCCAGATAGCCAAAGCTCTGATACAGCAGGTAGCCCAGTACGGCTACTACAATCACGGAGATCAGAACCTCAACCACCTTCTGCAGCTTTTTGGGGAGCATATCCACAACCATCTCAATGGCAACCTGGTTGCCGGAACGGAAAGCGGCGCCGGCGGCGGCAAACACGATCCAGACCATGCAGGCCAGCTGCACCTCTTCCAGCCAGGTGAACGGCTTATTGAGCACATAGCGGAAGGGCACGCCGGCGAAGGTAAGAATGATCAATATTGCCAGCACGACGGACGCCACTACAATATCCAGGTTGCAAAGCACATTTTTCAGTTTGCTGCCTTGCTTCATAGGGTTTCCTCCTTACTGATTGGCCGGCGGCAAAGCCGCCGGCCATTGTTGGATTTGCTTATCAGGGGAATTACTTGCCCATGGCCTCGCAAACGGTCTCATACAGGCCGTCGCTCCAGCCGAAGGTGGAACCCATCTCGTAGAAGGACTGAGCCTTCTCACGGAAGCCATCCAGAACCTCCTCGGTGGGCTCAACAACGGTGACACCCTCGTCCTTCATCATCTGCAGGTAATCGGCCTCCTGCTCGTCCAGCACGTCGTTGTTGTAGAAGCCAGCCTCCTCGCCGGTCTCGATCAGCCAGGTCTGCTGCTCCTCAGTCAGAGCGTTGAACCAGTCAGCGGAGCAAACCCAGGTGGTGAAGTTCAGCACGTGGCCGTCCATGATCAGGTACTTAGCAACCTCGTGGAGCTTGCGGCCGTACAGGGTGGCCAGGGGGTTCTCAGCGCCGTCGATGGTCTTGGTGGACAGAGCGGAGTACACATCGCCCAGATCCATGCCGGTGGACACAGCGCCCAGCACGTCAAAGCCGTAGGACTGGATCTGGTTGTTGGGCACGCGGATCTTCAGGCCGGCCAGGTCGTCCACAGTGTTCACGGGGGTGGTGGTCAGGGTGTGGCGGGCGCCGTACTTCCAGTTGGAGGAGATGATCTTCAGACCCTTGCTCTCCAGCTGAGCGGACTGATCCGCGTACCAGTCAGAGTCGATCAGAGTCCAGCACTGATCCCAGTTGTCGAACAGGAAGGGGGCGAAGACGATGCCGAAGTCAGGCACACCGTAGTCGGCATAGAAGGCGCCGTCAGCCAGGGTGCACACATTCTCGCCCAGCAGCATAGAGTCGATCAGCTCGTTCTTGCTGCCCAGCTGGCTGTCGGGGTAGGGGGTGATCTTCATGGTGCCGCCGGAAACCTCGTCCAGCAGCTCAGCCCACTTCTCGATGCCCTGGCCGATGGGCTCGGAGATGGAGTTCTCAAAGCCGATCTGCAGCTCGATGACCTCGCCGGTCTGGCCGCCCTGGGACTGGGAGCCGCTGTTGCTGCCGGTGCTGGTGTCACCGCCGCAGGCGGCCAGGCTCAGGGCCATGGCACCGCAGAGTATGGTGGCAGAGATCTTCTTCCATGTGGTAGTCATAGTCGTTTTCCTCTTTTCTTCTCAATTTATTTTGCCTTCTCCTGAAATCAGGTGAAGTCAATGACAACTTTCAGCATCTTGCCGGCGTTGGCGGCAAACTCTTCAAAGGCCTTGGGAGCCTCGTCCATCTTATATGTATTGGTGACGATCTTCTCCAGCTCCACGCCGCCGGCCTTCACCAGGTCGATCAGCTCCAGGAAGTCCTTCTTCATGGCGTTGCGGGAACCGTAGACGTTCAGCTCCTTCTTCTGGATGATGGTGAAGAAGAAGTCGTCGATGTTCCGCTTGGACACGCCGATGAGCACTACGCGAGCGCCGAAGCAGGCGGCGTCGATGCAGTTGAGGAAGGTGTTGGGCAGACCCACAGCCTCGATGGTCACATCATAGCCATCGCCGCCGGTCAGCTCGGCCACGCCCTTCTCGAAGGCCTCAGGAGAGGAGTTGAGCAGCTTGTGGTCCAGGCCGAAGGTCTTGTAAGCGTAGTCCAGCTTGTCCTCAGCCACGTCGCAGATGGTGACCTCAGCGCCCTTGGCCTTGGCGGCCACAGCGGCCAGCACACCGATGGTGCCGGCACCCACCACCAGCACCCGGTCGCCCTTCTGGACGTTGGCGCGGGACACGCCGTGGTAGCTGATGCAGAAGGGCTCGATCAGGGCCAGCGTCTTGGCGGGGAGGCCCTTGCCGTCGTAAATGCGCTCAATGGGCATGGTGATGTACTCAGCAAAGCCGCCCTCACGCTGCACACCCATGGTCTGGTTGTCGGTGCAGGCGTTGACCAGGCCGCGCTTGCAGGAGTAGCAGGAGCCGCAGTTGAAGTAGGGGTTGCAGGTGACGATCATGCCGGGCTTGAGACCCATGTCGTTGTCGTCGATCTCCACGATCTCACAGGCCAGCTCGTGGCCGGGGATGCGGGGATAGGATACGTAGGCGTTGCCTCCGCGATAAGAACCCAGGTCGCTGCCGCAGATGCCGCCGTAGAGCATCTTCAGCAGAGCCTCTCCGGGCTTGCGGACAGGCTTGTCAATCTCCTTGACGACAACCTTGCCGGGCTCTTCGATGCAGATTGCTTTCATTTCCATTCCCTCCTAGTAATGCTTAACTTGCGTACATCATGTATACAAGTTTGATCATGTGGTGATTCTACCATATCTCGCCTGGAAGTCAAGTGCCCTTTTGTAAGATAGATTGAATTCGTATATGAGTACAATTTTTTGACGAAGAAACTGTAAAATATGCCCAAGAGCCCCTGTCGACAGAATACTGGCAGCCCTCTTGCAAAATCCGGAAGAAGTGGGTATTATAAATAATAGAAGGGGGCGGCAGACAGCCCCCACCCCCGCATTTTGCCCCAACCTCTCAGGAGAGGAGACCGACTATGGCTGAATCCAACATGTCCTCCATGCAGCAGCAGGCCTATCACTACATCAAACAGAAAATAGCCACCTGCCAGTATGCGCCCAACCAAATGATCAGCGAGTCACAGCTTCGGGAGGAGCTTGGCTTTTCCCGCACCCCGGTGCGGGAGGCGGTGGGGCGCCTGGTGCAGGAGGGGCTGCTGACGGTATTTCCCAAACGGGGGATTGTTGTATCGGGGATTTCTCTGGGGGATGTATACAAGATTTTTGAGGTTCGGATCCTGCTGGAGCCCTACGTCCTGCGGAAATGCCATGACCGGATCGACCTTGGACGGATGCGGTATTACCAGTCGATTTTTCACAACTTTGATCCGGAGCAGACAGAGGTGGAGGAATCCCTGTTTGGCCTGGACGACGGCTTCCACGAGCTGATGATGCAGTCGCTGGACAACCAATATCTTTTGGAACTGTACGCCCGGATCCAGACCCAGAATATTCGACTTCGGATCATGAGCGGCTCCAATATTCAATACCGGATCCGGGATACCATGGAGGAACACGCCAAAATCGCGGATGCATGTTTGGCAGGAGACTGGGAGGCGGCGGCCCAGGCGGTGGAGTACCACCTTTACCGCTCCAGGGATTCCGCTCTGGCCATCCTGCTGGGCAGCCACGGTATGGTGGAACTGAAATGAGAAAACACACGGCAATCCGGAGAAGTGAGGTGTGAATGATGGAAGAAAAGGTATCCTATTACAGTCGGTACCGGCAGGCAGCGGCCCGGTTTCTGCTCATCGGCGGGGTGTGCGCCGCGGTGGGAGCTTTGCTGATGGCGGGACTGCCGGTGTCCCTTCCCCTGCCTGGGGCCCTGCTGCTGTTTGTAGGCGTCCTGCTGGCGGCGCTGGGAGGATCCAGTCTGCAAAGCCATAACACAGTCAAGGCCTTTGCCCGCCAGTGCATTACCGATCCGGACGAGGGCACGGCCAGAGGGCTGCTCCAGGCCCTGCAGGCCCAGCGGA
This sequence comes from uncultured Oscillospiraceae bacterium, assembly GCA_944387225.1. GTDB lineage: Bacteria > Bacillota > Clostridia > Oscillospirales > Oscillospiraceae > Lawsonibacter. The sequence continues at coordinate 19,827 of CALXDY010000140.1, forward strand.
AGCTGGCTCTGGTGCAGGGGTCCCTGCAGCTGGTGGAGAACGCCATCATCGCCTATGAACGCCCTCCCGGTGCGGATCCCCAGCTGGCGGAGCAGCTGCGTGCCACTGCGGAAAAGAACCTGGTGCGCAAGCGGTTTTGAGATCGGTAGGGGAAAAGGGTATTGACAAAGGAATGGACGTAGATTATACTTTTTTCGTCATGTGATATGAGTTTTGTTACAGAGTATCCATGCAAATATTTCTTCTGACCACCCCTGTGGGTTAAGGCCATACGGACAGCCGGGTCAACTGCCGAAAGGTGAGCTTCGGTTCGCCATTATTGATTGAGTTAAAAGCTCAATTTTATAAGTTGGTTACTCACAACCGCCCCGTGATTCCACATCAACTTGTAAAACGGTCAATAAGAGTAGTAAAAGTAAGTATTTGCTATATAGACTCTGTTATGAAGCTGTCATATCCCCCACGTCGCCATGCCCCGCGGCCACCGGAAGTCCGGCTGCGGAGAGAAGAAAGACCGGGGGAGAGGAAGGACTTCGATTTTGCCGGATTTACAGGCGGTGCGCTGGGGCGCGCCGCCTTTTTTGCGTCTGGAAGGGGAAAGACACGGGCCGGGCTCAGGAGCCGCGGACCGGGATGGAGGATGGAACATGAGCGATAAGTTAAAGCTGTATGGCTTCAACAACCTGACAAAGGCACTCAGCTTCAATATCTATGACGTGTGCTACGCCAAGACCGCCCGGGAGCAGCGGGACTACATCGCCTATATCGATGAGCAGTATAACTCCGAGCGGCTGACCAGCATCCTGACCAACCTGACGGACATGATCGGGGCCAAGGTGCTGAACATCGCAAAGCAGGATTACGAGCCCCAGGGGGCGTCGGTGAGCATCCTGATCGCGGAGGGTTCCATGGTGCCTGCCGGGCGCACGCAGCTGGCCCACCTGGACAAGAGCCATGTGACGGTTCATACCTATCCGGAGTACCATCCGGAAACCAGCTTGGCCACCTTCCGGGTGGACATTGATGTGGCTACCTGCGGGGAAATCACCCCCCTGTCCACCCTGGACTACCTGATTGGCTCCTTTGATTCGGATATCATCACCATGGATTATCGGGTGCGGGGCTTTACCCGGGATGTGGACGGGAAAAAGCTGTTCATGGACCGCCCGGTCAACTCCATTCAGGACTATATCGATCCCAATACCCTCCTGCGGTACGACGCGGTGGACGTCAATGTCTACAGCGCCAACCTGTACCACACCAGGATGATGGTCAAGGATATTGACCTGCAGAACTACCTGTTCAAAACCGACGTCTACGAGCTGCCCCCCCGGGTACGCCTGGAGATTATGGACAACCTGCGCCGGGAGATGATCGAGATCTTCTCCGGCCGCAACATCTACTGAAAGAAGGATTTCGTGCATGGCACAGCTGGATCAGTCCCGCGCCCCCATCTATCAGGCGCTGGAAGAATTTCAAAGTATGCGGGTGGTGCCCTTTGACGTGCCCGGCCACAAGCGGGGAAGAGGCAACCCGGAGCTGGAGCAGCTGCTGGGGAGCAAGTGCGTCAACATGGACGTCAACTCCATGAAGCCCCTGGACAACCTGTGCCACCCCGTCTCCGTGATTCGGGAGGCGGAGGAACTGGCTGCCCAGGCGTTCGGAGCCGCCCACGCCTTCCTGATGGT
>CALXDY010000141.1 GCA_944387225.1 uncultured Oscillospiraceae bacterium
ACTCGTCCTCATGAAGGATATGGCCCCCTCTCATCAAGTTGTTGTCTGCAACTTCAACTTTAACCGATGAGGCCTTATCCTTCATCCTTTTTTATTCAACTGTCCAATATGTATTGTACCTCTACAACAGAAGTTTTTGTGGTGTGTGAGTTGCAATTGAAAAGGGAGCTGCGCTATGGTATAATATAGTGAAAGCGGCTGACGTCCAGAGACCTATGCCGTTTTTCTGCCTTTGACAGGAAACCGGACCACGGTGTGGCAAAGGCCCACGGAACGGTTCGGAGAACAGAACTTGACTGGATGGAAGGAGTATGGATTCGATGTCCACCATTAACGAATATTTGCAGGAATTGAAGGGACGCTCCGTAACGGTGATCGGTATGGGCGTGAGCAACGTCCCCCTGATTAAAATGCTGCTCCGGGCCGGGGTGGATGTAACGGTTCGGGACAAAGCCAGCCCGGAGAAGGTAGCCGAGCAGGCCCAGGAGCTGGAAAGCCTGGGGGCCCATACCATTCTGGGAGAGGGGTACCTTCAGAATCTCCATGAGGATGTGATTTTCCGTACCCCCGGCCTTAGCCCCAACACCCCGGAACTGGCTCAGGCCGTGGAGCGGGGATCCGCTCTCAGCTCTGAGATGGAGGTGTTCTTCCACACCTGTCCCAGCCACCTCATCGCTGTCACCGGCAGCGACGGTAAGACCACCACCACTACCATTATCTCCGAGTTTTTGAAAGAGGCGGGGAAGAACGTCTATGTGGGCGGCAACATCGGCAAGCCTCTGCTGCCCGATGTGGCGGATATGGATCCGGAGGATTACTCCGTGCTGGAGCTGTCTTCTTTCCAGCTGATGACCATGGAGCAGAGCCCCCACGTGGCGGTGATTACCAATCTCAGCCCTAACCATCTGGACTATCACCACACCATGGAGGAGTACATCCGGGCCAAGAAAAACATCTTCCTTCATCAGGGGGAGGAGGACCGCCTGGTGCTCAACTATGATAACGCCATCACCCGCCAGCTGGCCCAGGAGGCGGTGTGTCCCGTGACCTGGTTCAGCCGGAAGGAGCGGCTGGAGGAAGGTGTGTACCTGCGGGACGGCGCCATCTGGCTGACCAACCAGCAGGGCAGCCGGGAAGTGCTGCCTCTGGAGCTGATCCAACTCCCCGGCGAGCACAACATTGAAAACTATATGGCGGCTATCGCCGCCGTGGACGGCCTGGTGCCTGATAAGTGCGTCCGGGCGGTAGCCCAGCGGTTCAAGGGCGTGGAGCACCGGATTGAGTTTGTCCGTGAGGTTAATGGGGTACGCTATTATAACGACTCCATCGGCACCAGCCCTACCCGCACCACTGCTTGTCTGGATTCCTTCCCCCAGAAAATCATTCTCATCGCCGGCGGCTATGACAAGGGTGTGCCCTTTGACCAGCTGGGCGTTGAGATCGTGGCCAAGGTGAAGGCCCTGGTGCTCACCGGCAACACCGCCCCCGCCATTCGCAAAGCGGTGGAGCAGGCCCCCGGCTACGCCCAGTCCGGCCTGGTGGTACAGGATGCAGAGGATCTGGCCCATGCCGTGCTGGCTGCCCGGGATCTGGCCGGGGAGGGGGATGTGGTTGTACTGTCCCCGGCCTGCGCCGCCTTTGACCAATTCAAAAATTTCATGGAGCGGGGCAAGGTATTCAAACAGCTGGTTCAGCAGCTGTAAGCATAGGAGGCACCGGATTTTGGATTACCAGAATACGTTGGGGCGGCTGTGCAGTCTGTCCGGCCCCAGCGGCTATGAGGATCAGGCGGCCCGGGCAGCTTTGGAGCTGCTGGGCCCCCTGGTGGATGAGGCACGGGTGGATCGGATGGGCAGCGTGGTGGGAGTGCGCCGATGCGGAAAGCAGGGAGCGCCTTCCCTTCTGCTGGATGCCCATTTGGACGAGATCGGGTTTCTGGTCACCGGCCATGAGGATGGGTTTCTCCGCCTGAATCAGGTGGGCGGTGTGGATGTGCGGATGCTGCCCGACCGGGAGCTGACGCTGCTCACCCAGCCTCCCATCACCGGGGTGGTGGCCTGTCTGCCGCCCCATATTCAGGAGCGGGAGGACTATGACAAGGCCATCCCCATGGAGGACCTGTATCTGGATGTGGGTCTGACCCAGGAGGAGGCCATGGCCCGTATCCCTGTGGGTACGCCGGCGGTGTACCGTGCCGCCTGCTTTCCCCTGGGAGAACAATTGCTCTGCGGCAAGGCCCTGGATGACAGGGCCTGCTTTGCCGTTTTGCTGGACGCACTGGAGCGCCTGAAGGATGTCACTCTGGATGTGGATCTGTATGTGCTGGGCAGCACCCAGGAGGAGACCCACAGCACCGGGGCCATTACCGCCGCTTACGGCATCGCGCCGGACGCCTGCGTGGCGGTGGATGTCACCCACGGAGACTCCCCGGACGCATCCAGGGATCAGACCTTCCCTCTGGGGAAGGGACCCGTCATCGGGATGGGACCCAACTGCACGCCCTGGATGACCCGATATATGGAACAAACCGCCCGGGAGCAGGAGATTCCTGTCCAGCATGAGGTCATGTCCGGCTCCTCCGGCACCAACGGCTGGCCCCTGCAGATTTTGCGGGAGGGGGTGGCCACTGCGGTGCTGTCTTTGCCCCTGCGTTATATGCATACGCCGGTTGAGACCGTAAGCCGCCGTGATTTGGAGCAAACTGCCTGCCTGCTGGCTGCCTTCGTCTCCGGCTTTGGAAAGGAGGCCTCCCGGTGGAAGAATTGAAAACCCTTTGCGCCCTGAACGGGGTGTCCGGCGACGAGGATTTGGTACGGGAGTATCTCATGGAACAGGCTCGGCCCTGGGCCGATTCCATCCGTACCGATGCCCTGGGCAACCTGATCGTATACAAGCGGGGCGCGGTATCCGCGCCAAACCGGCTGATGCTCTGCGCCCACATGGACGAGGTGGGACTGATTGTCACCCGGGTATGTGACGACGGCTTTTTGAAGTTTGACTTTGTGGGCGGGGTGGACCGCCGGGTGACCCTGGGCAAGGAAGTATTTCTGGGCCGGGATCGGATTCCTGCCGTGGTGGGGATGAAGGCGGTGCATATGCTGTCCGCCGAGGAGCGGAAGCGGATTCCCAAAACCGAATCCCTGTACCTGGATATGGGCGCGCCGGATCGCCAGTCGGCCCTGGCCCTGGTGGAGCCGGGCACCTACGGGGCCTTCGCCCCCCGAGCGGAGACCTTTGGAGACGGGATGTTCCGGGCCAAGGCCATTGACGACCGGGTGGGCTGTTGGGTGATGCTCCAGCTGCTCCGGGAGGAGCTGCCCATGGACGTGACCTTTGTGTTCACCGCCCAGGAGGAGGTTGGCACCCGTGGAGCCTTTGCCGCCTCCTTCTCCGTGACGCCGGAGATTGCTCTGGTACTGGAAACCACCACCGCGGCCGACCTGCCCTCTGTAGAGCCGTTCCGGCAGGTATGCGCCCCGGGAAAGGGGCCTGTGATCTCCTATATGGACGGATCCACCATTTACGACCGGGAGCTGTACCGCACTCTCTGCCGCCTAGCGGAGGAAAACCACATTCCCTGGCAGACCAAGGAATATGTGGCCGGCGGGAATGACGCCCGCACCATTCAGCGCACCAAGTCCGGTGTGCGGGTGGCCGCCCTATCGGCGGCGGTGCGCTATCTGCATGCCCCCGTCAGTGTGGGCAGCACGGCGGATTTCCGTAATCTGCTGGCGCTGACCCGGCTGTTTGTAGCGGAACTGTCCAAGGCTCCTGCCCGGGAATGAGAGAGGAATTGCTATGGAAGAGATGAAACTGCTGAAAACGCTGGTGGCAGCCCACGGCCCGTCAGGGGATGAGGCTGACATCCGTGGGGTGATTGAGGAGACTGCTCGCCCCTACGCCGATGAAATTACCAGCGATGTGATGGGGAACCTGATCGTCCACAAAAGGGGAGAGGGCCCCAAGGTGATGCTGTGCGCCCATATGGACTCCATCGGCCTGGTGGTCACCCATGTGGAGAAGGAGGGCTTTGTCCGCTTCGGCACCTTGGGCGGCATCGCCCCTCAGGAGATGCTTTACACCCCCGTGCGCTTCCGCAGCGGCGTGCGGGGCGTGATCGCCAGAGAAGAGAAGGGCGATGAAGAAAAGGTCAAGCTGCAAAACTGCTACCTGGATCTGGGAGCGGGCAGCCGGGAGGAAGCCCTTTCTATGGTTTCCCTTGGGGATACCGCCGTCTATGATACCCCGTGCAACCGAAACGGGGCGTATGTGGTTTCCCCGTACCTGGATAACCGAATCTCCTGCGCCATCCTGCTTCAGGTTCTGGCGGGCCTGACGGATTGCCCCAACGATCTGTACCTGGTCTTTACCGCTCAGGAGGAGGTTGGCACCCGGGGCGCCAAGACGGCAGCCTGGGGGATTGATCCGGATTACGCCCTGGCGGTGGATGTAACCGACGTGGAGGACACACCGGGCTCCCAGCGGTATGGAACCGCCCGTCTGGGTGGAGGTGCGGCCATCAAGGTAATGGATCGCTCCGTCATCTGCCACGCTGCCGTGGTGGAGCGGCTGAAACACCTGTCACAGGAGGAAGGGATCCCCTTCCAGATGGACATTATGCGGGGAGGCGGCACCGACGCCGGCGCCGTTCATACTACGCGCCTGGGCGTGCTCACCGGCGGCGTGTCCATTCCCTGTCGGTATATCCATACGCCGGTGGAGATGGCAAGCTGGAAGGATATCCAGGCCTGCCGGCAGCTGCTGTCCGCCTTTGTGACCGGGAAACTGCCCCCTGTTGAGGGATAAAATACAGAAGAGACAGAAAGTGTAATGTGAAATGAGTTTACAGATCAGCAAACAGGTTTATGCCCTGGGCCGACAGGCCCGTGAGGAGTTGGCGGAGCAGTTTGCCCGCATTGATGAGATTGCCCAGCAGAATTCCGCCCGGGTGCTGGAGGCATTTCAGGATCACCGGGTGGCCGAGGCCTACTTTGCCGGGACCACCGGTTATGGCTATGACGACCTGGGCCGGGACAAGCTGGAGGAGATCTACGCCCAGCTTTTCGGTACGGAGGCCGCCCTGGTCCGCATCCAGTTTGTCAACGGCACCCATGCCATCGCCTGCGCCTTGTATGGCGCGCTGAAGGCAGGGGATGTGTTGGTGTCCGCCGTGGGAGCCCCCTATGACACCCTGCTGGGGGTTATCGGTGCGGTGGATAAGGGCCACGGCTCCTTGAAAGACTACGGCGTGGAGTACCGTCAAGTGGAATTACTTGACAATAAACCCGATCTGGAGGGGATGGCTAAAGCGGCTGCTGACCCCAGGGTGAAGGTGGTGCTGATCCAGCGCTCCAAGGGCTATTCTACCCGTGCCTCCCTGTCCGTGGAAGAGATCGGGGAGATGTGCCGTGTCATCAAGGCGGCCAATCCCAACGTGTCTATCCTGGTGGACAACTGCTACGGAGAATTTGTGGAGACCCTGGAACCCACCCATGTGGGGGCGGACCTGGTGGTAGGCTCCCTCATCAAGAACCCCGGCGGCGGGCTGGCCCCCACCGGCGGCTATATTGCCGGACGGCGGGATCTGGTGGAGGGCGCCGCCATGCGTCTGACGGTGCCGGGCATCGGGGCCGAATGCGGCAGCTCTCTGGGCAATAACCGTTTGCTGTATCAGGGGCTGTTCCTGGCGCCTCACACGGTGGCCCAGGCAGTAAAAACGGCGGTATTCGCGGCACGGGTGATGGAGCTGCTGGGCTATGAGACGGAGCCTGTCTCCAGCGCTGCGCGCCATGATATCATTCAGATGATCCATATGAAGGAGCCGGAAGCATTGAAGCGCTTCTGCCGTGGGATCCAGATGGGTGCGCCGGTGGACTCCTATGTAACCCCGGAGCCCTGGGATATGCCTGGCTACGACTGTCCCGTGATTATGGCGGCAGGGGCCTTTATTCAGGGGGCTTCCATCGAGCTGTCCGCCGACGCGCCTATGCGTCCCCCTTATACCGTCTATCTCCAGGGCGGCCTGACCTTTGAATCGGGCATGCTTGGGGTCTTGCTGGCAGTACAGCAGCTCATCGGCCAGGCATAGGCCAAGCCGCACCTAACATAGGCTGTTGCCGAAGGGGGTGGGCATATGAGGTCAGTCAGGCGGACATACCGGCGAATCCGCCGGGAAATGGCCCGCTCCCGTCTGTCCGGCGGGAAGCCGGTAAGAGGGCGGGGCCCCTTGGCTGCCGCCGCGGTCACGCTGCTCATCGCCCTGGCGGTGTCTGTGGGCTGCACTACCCTGCTGGAGGCCCGGCTGCGTCCCATGGTGGTAACGGTGGCCCAGGCCCAGGCGGAGCAGATGCTGGCCGCCGTGATTGAGGCCTGCGTGCTGGATACCATGGAGGAGGAGGGAGCCGACTACCAGACCTTTGTCCAGATCCAGCGGGAGGAGGATGGCACCATTACCTCCCTCACCACGGATGTCACCGGAATGAATCGCCTGCGGGCCAGGCTGATCGAGGCGGTGCTGGAGGTGCTGGAAGGGGTGGACGTCTCTCAAATCGAAATCCCTCTGGGCAGCCTTCTGGATTTTGATATCCTGTGGGGGTTGGGCCCGTCCCTGAAGGTGCATGCCATGACGGTAGGCACGGTGGATGCGGAATTTATCAGCCAGTTCTCCTCCGCCGGCGTCAACCAAACGCTGCATCAGATTGACCTGGAGGTAACGGTACCCATCACCCTGATGCTGCCTGGTGGGGCGGTGGAGACGGTCAGCCGTACCAGCCTCTGCGTGGCGGAAACCGTGATTGTGGGCCAGGTGCCTGAGGTCTACTGGCCGTCCGCCCTGGGCTAAGAGAAGAAGGAGGAAGCCAATGACCACGGAAGAAGAAATTCTGGATCTGCGCCGTCAACTGGAGCAGGCCAACGAACAATACTATGTCCAGGACAATCCCACTATGTCCGACTATGACTATGACCACATGCTCCGCCGCCTGGAGGAGCTGGAGCAGGCAAACCCCCAGTGGATTACCCCTGATTCACCGACCCAGCGGGTGGGGGGAAAGGCGCTGGAATCCTTTCAGCAGGTGACCCACCGGGTGCCTTTGGAATCCCTGCAGGATGTGTTTGACTATGAGGAACTGCGCCAGTTCGATCAGCGGGTTCGCGCTGTTGTCTCCCCGGTGGAGTATGATGTGGAGCCCAAGGTGGATGGCCTGTCCGTGGCTCTGGAGTATCAGGACGGGCAGTTTGTCCGGGGCGCTACCCGGGGCGACGGCCAGGTAGGGGAGGACGTGACAGAGAATTTAAAGACTGTAAGGTCGATCCCCTTGCATATTCCTGATATGCCTGGGACACTGATCGTCCGGGGCGAGGTCTATATGCCCAAGACGGTCTTCCATCACCTGAACCGACAGCGGGAAGAGCGGGGGGAGGCTCTGTTTGCCAATCCCAGAAATGCGGCCGCCGGCTCCCTTCGACAGCTGGATCCCAAGGTAGCGGCAAAGCGTCGGCTGGATATCGCGGTGTTTAACGTACAATGGGCGGACAATATCACGTTTGAAACCCATGAGGAAAGCTTGAACTTCTTAAAAGAAAAGGGCTTTAAAGTAATTCCGCATTATACCTGCTCGGACGTGGAGCAGGCCATCGGGCAGGTGGAGGCCATCGGAGAGGGCCGTGAGGCGTTCCCCTTCGACATTGACGGAGCAGTCATCAAGGTCAACCGTCTGGCCCAGCGGGACGTTCTGGGCAGCACGGCCAAATTTCCCCGGTGGGCGGCAGCTTACAAATATCCTCCGGAGGTAAAGCCATCCAGGGTGGTGGACATTGTAGTACAGGTGGGCCGTACCGGGGTGCTGACGCCCAAAGCGGTGCTGGAGCCTGTCCGTCTGGCGGGTACCACCGTTACCAACGCCACCCTCCACAACCAGGATTTTATTACCGAGAAGGACATCCGCGTCGGCGATACTGTGCTGGTGCGGAAGGCGGGGGAGATCATTCCCGAGGTTCTGTCGGTAGTGATGGAGCGCCGTCCCCCGGAGACAGTGCCCTACCAGCTGCCGGAGGTGTGCCCGGTATGCGGTGCACCGGTACAGCGGGATGAGGACGGCGCCCATATCCGATGCACAGGAGCGGAGTGTCCTGCCCAGCTGCTGCGTACCCTGGCTCACTTTGCCAGCCGGGACGCCATGGACATTGACGGCCTGGGTATCGCGGTGGTGGAGAATCTGGTAGCCGGCGGGCTGGTGAAAACGCCGGGCGACCTGTATTTCCTTCAGGCGGAGGATGTAGAGGGGCTGGAGCGGATGGGAAAGAAGTCCGCCCAGAACCTTGTGGAGGCCATTGACCGTTCCCGAAGCCGGGATCTGGGCCGTCTGCTCTTCGCCCTAGGCATTCGCCAGGTGGGACAGAAGGCAGGCAAGGTGCTGGCCGCTCATTTCGGCACCATGGAGGCCATTCAGCAGGCCACGGAGGAGGAGCTGTGCGCCGTCAATGATATCGGTGCCATTACCGCCAAAAACATTGTGGAGTGGATGTCCAGCCCCCAGGGCACCCATCTGATCAGCCGTCTGCGGGAGGCAGGCGTGAATATGGAAGCGGCCCAGCAGGGGAGTGACCGGAGATTTGCCGGTATGACCTTTGTGCTCACTGGCACCCTGGAGGGCTTTACCCGGGATCAGGCTGCCGCCATGATCGAGGATCGCGGGGGCAAATCCGCCTCCTCCGTGTCCAAAAAGACCACCTACGTGGTAGCGGGGGAGGCTGCCGGCTCCAAGCTGCGGAAGGCCCAGGAACTGGGCGTCCCCGTGCTGACGGAGGCGGAGTTCGTGGCTATGCTGGAATAAGAGAAAGGGGAGAGGGCTATGAATCGCGGCTACGGTTATATCGCCATCGCGCTGTTCTTCTTCGGTACCTTTGAGGTAGTGCTGAAATTTATTGCCGGACAGATCAACCCCATTCAGCTGACCTTTACCCGGTTTTTCCTTGGCTTTTTGGTGCTGCTGCCCATGGCCATCAGCACGCTGAAAAAGCGGGGCAAGCGGCTGGACGGAAAGACAATGGGTTACTTTGCTTTTTTGGGGCTGATCGGTATCGCCATTTGCATGCCCATGTACCAGCTGTCGGTGGCCTATCTGGACTCCGCGGTGGTGGCGGTGCTGTTCAGCTGCAACCCTGTGTTTGTCACCTTCCTGGCTTTTTTGATCCTGGGGGAACCTGTCCGGGGCCGCCATATCGTCGCATTGATTCTGGAGGTGTTGGGTACCATCGCCATCATCAACCCCCTGGAGACCAAGCTGAACGTGCTGGGTGTTATACTGATTCTGACGGCCACAGTGCTGTTTTCCTTCTACGGGGTCATGGGGAAGCGGAAGGTGGCGGAACTGGGAGGGCCGGTGGTGACCTGTTTCGGCTCCTTCTTCGGCAGCATGATTATGCTGCTGCTGATTCTGGTGACCCATATTCCCGCGGTGGCAGACGCCATTATCCAGGCGGGGCTGCCCAGCTTCGCCAACATCCCCATTGTGGAGGGCTACACTCTGGAAAACCTGCCCTTCGTTCTGTACGTATCCGCTGGCGTGGCCGGTCTGGGCTTCTGCGCTTACTTTATGGCCATGGAGTACCAGCCTGCCAGCGTGGTATCCCTGGTTTACTTCTTCAAGCCCGCTCTGTCTCCCATCCTGGCGTGGGCGGTTCATGGGGAGTCCATTCCCATGAACATGCTGCTGGGGATCTGCCTGATCGTGGTGGGCTCCTGCTTTGCCATTGTCCCCGGTGTTCTGGAGAGCAAGCGGGGCATGGTGTTTCAACGATTTTGACAAGACCGAAAGAGAAAGGAATTGCGTGCTATGGAACCTTCCAAAGTCTATTTCACCGATCTGCGGACGAAGATCGGCACCAGCCAGCTGGACAAGCTGGAAAAGCTTATCCGGGCTGCCGGAATCGAGACCATTGATTTTCAGCACAAGATGACCGCCATCAAGATCCACTTCGGCGAGCCGGGCAACCTTACCTTCCTGCGGCCCAACTACGCAAAGCGGGTGGCCGATGTGATCAAGGAGCTGGGCGGACTGCCCTTCCTCACCGACTGCAATACCCTGTATCCCGGGCGGCGGAAAAACGCCCTGGAGCACATGGACAGTGCCTATGAAAACGGTTTTTCTCCGTTCTCCACTGGGTGCCATGTCATTATTGCCGACGGCCTGCGGGGCCTGGATGACGTGGAGGTACCCGTGGCGGGCGGCGAGTATGTAACCAAGGCCAAGATCGGCCGTGCGGTGATGGACGCCGAGGTTTTTATCAGCCTGAACCACTTTAAGGGCCATGAAATGACGGGCTTTGGCGGCGCCATCAAGAACATCGGCATGGGCTGCGGCAGCCGCCGGGGCAAGATGGAGCAGCATGTGGCGGGCAAGCCCACGGTGAATCAGGATAAGTGCGTTTCCTGCCGCCAGTGCTTCAAGCAGTGTGCCCAGGAGGCGATCTCCCTGGCAGATAACGGCAAGGCCCAGATCGACCAGAGCAAGTGCGTGGGCTGCGGCCGGTGTATCGCCGCCTGTCCCATGGACGCTATCGCTGCCAAGAACGATGCAGCCATCGAGATGCTGAACAAGAAGATGGCGGAGTACGCCAAGGCAGTGGTTGATGGACGGCCCCACTTCCACATCAGCCTGGTAATCGATATCTCTCCCTATTGCGACTGCCACGGGGAGAATGATATGGCCATTCTGCCCGATGTGGGTATGTTCGCCTCCTTCGATCCGGTGGCGCTGGATCAGGCCTGCGCCGACGCATGCCTGCGCCAGCAGCCTGTCCCCGGAAGCATGCTGGACGACAAAATGCACGCCCATGATTTCTGTGACCACCATGATCACTTCAAAAACAACACCCCGGAATCCGACTGGAAGAGCTGCCTGGAGCACGCCGAGAAGATCGGCCTGGGCACCCGTTCCTATGAACTGATTCGGGTGTAAATGCGCCTGGAAAGCGCCCCACTTGTTAGCCACATGTGCTGGCCGACAAGTGGGGTGCTTTCCTATCTTCACCAGGAATCTAAAAATGGGATTGACAAGCAAACTATCTTGCAATACAATATAGTAAACAACTACCTTGTAAAGCAATATAGTGGAGGTGATTCTTTGATTCCGTCCCAGATGCTCAAAGGTACGCTGGAAGGCTGTGTATTGGCAATTCTACGCTCGGAAGAACGATATGGATATGAGATCTCTCAGAGATTGGAAGGCTACGGATTTGGCAGGATTCCTGAGGGAACCATTTATCCGCTGCTGCTGCGGCTGGAAAAGCGAGGTTCCATCACAGCTAGCTTCCGAGCTTCACCAGAGGGGCCACAACGAAAGTACTATGCTCTGACTGACCTTGGACAAAAAGAGCTGATCGACTTTCTTCATCATTACCGGGAACTTACGAAAGCAGTGGATGAATTGATTCAAATGACAGGAGGCGATCCCCATGCGTGTGAAGACAAAGCAGCTTCTAGAGGAGAATAACCGGGCGGAAGAATCCCTCAGTGCGGAAGGACGGGAGTTGTTGACGGATCTTGTTGTATATCTGCGAGGATCAAGAATCAGCACCTGGGATCAGGAGCAGGTTCGGCGGGATATTACGCAAATGTTGCTGGACGCAGAAACACGGGGCGAACGTGCGGAAACCGTCATTGGCCCGGACCCCAAAGAATTTTGTGACAATATTATCGCGGAGCTTCCGCCTATGCCACGTTTGGAAAGTCTGCTGTGCATGCTCCGGGACGGGTTATTGGCCTCGGTTGTTTTGATGGCTATCTGGATTGGATTTGGCATTTTGGAAGGGGTACTGCGTACAGGTGGCTGGCCGGAGCTAACCTTGACGGTTGGACAGCTGCTTTCAGGCACAGGTATTTTGTTCACTGCCTGCGGTGTCGTTTACTGGATCTGCCGACGTTCTTTTACCGCTGATAGGGGAAAAGGGCCGTGGATTCTGCTCTTTCTGATTCTGTTTGTATTGCTTTGTGCGGGTATTTTTTTGCGGCATCCTGTGGCCACCCTTTCGGTTCCATCCGCAGTCTGTATTGTGGCGGTTTTGTTTATCGTCTATAAAATAATGGATATCCGACTGGATTAATCAAAAAAGGCTGCGCCTGTGGGCGCAGCCTTTTCCATTACTGTTTGGGTTCCTCTCCGTCAAATTTAGCTTTCAGAGTCATATCCACCAGGAATGCGGTGCAGCAGAAAAGTACCATCTCCCCGATAAACAGCCAGATGAGAAAGCTCTCATAGGTCTCCCGATCTACCAGGGCCACCATGGCGCCCAGAAGCACCAGCAGGATCAAGCCCATCCGGATCCAAAGGCCGGAGCATTGACGATGGGCAGCGTCCCAGGCGTCACGGCTGCTGGTGGACAGAGCCGTACGGTAGGCGAGGGGAGAGGTGGAGTGCATCTGCGGGGGACGAACACGCCACAAAAGGCCAAGCAGCAGCAATACCGCCGGCACCAGGAACACCAGTATCAGCGTCACAGTTTCCATCATGTCAAATCCTCATTTCTCTTCCGTTTTTTCATTTTTCTGCCGTTTTCTCCGACCCAACGGGTTTGCTTTGGCGGCAATACGAAGATCTTCGTTGTCTACATGGGTGTAAATCTGGGTGGTATTCAGGTGGTCGTGGCCCAGCACTTCCTGCAGTGTACGGACATCCACGCCGTTTTGCAGCATTAAGGTGGCGGCTGTATGCCGCAGCTTATGGGAGGAATACTTGCTGCTGTCCAGCCCGGCGGCGGATAGGTGCTTTTTCACCAGCTTATGTACCGCCGCCCGGGTAATCCGTTTGCGGTACTTGGGCGTGACGAACAGGGCGTTCTCATCGACCAAAGTCAGCGTATTCCGCTCCGTCATCCAGTCCTCCAGAGCGTCCAGGCAGGCGTCGTTGAGAAACAGCATCCGTTCCTTGTTGCCCTTGCCCAGCACCCGGAGCTGATTTCCTCGAACATCTGTCACATTTAAGCCCACCAGCTCGGAAATACGCAGCCCGCAATTGAGAAACAGGGTCAAAATGCAGTAATCCCGGGCCTGATTGGACCCATCCACCGCGTCCAGAAGGGTTTCGCTTTCCTCCAGATCCAGATATCGGGGCAAGGTCTTTTTCAGTCTGGGAGAATCCAGGTCCTGCATGGGATTTTCCGGCAAAACCTTGGCCTTATTGGTGAGGTATTTGTAAAAGGATCGGATGGCGGCCACCTTACGGGCCCGGGCGGCAGGCGCAAGGCCATAATGGCCGTCGGGGCTGTTGGGATGGACGGCCCGGTCCCGGGACAGGTAATTCATGTAGGAATAGACGTCGCTGAGGGTTACAGAGGCAATCAGTTCCAGATCCACGTCGTCAATGGGGATCTGATCCAAAGGCGTATTGGCCGCGACGCAGTGTTTTTCCCGCTTGAGGTAGCGGAAAAAATTCCGCAGATCCAGATAATATTCGTCCACTGTGCGCCGGGAATGTCCCTGAATGGCTTGGTGATAAACCAGGAAATCCCGGAGTATGGGCGGTGCGTCAGTGCGATAATCAGGCATGATATACAGGTTGGCGCCGAAGGCCGGTTGGGGCCACGGAAGGCTCAGACAGGGGCAAAACCGGGGTACAGGCGGTTTTTGCCTCCCTCCAAGTCAACAAAATTTTTATTTTGTTGACTTACGTATATGACCAGTCCAGGGCGCGGATCTCCTTTCCGCTCCGCCCCACCGGGGCCCTTCCCCGGTCAGGCGGTTCATCTTATTATGTCCGCGTACTGATAAAACGCGGAACTCAATTCTTTGGGATTGGAATGCAAAGGTATTTATAACAGGGCCGCCAGGGCCTCCCGGATATTGGATACCCGGATCAGCTCCAGTCCCTGGGGTTCCACCAGCTTGCCCTGAACCCGCTTGGGGATCAGACATTTGGTAAAGCCCAGGCGGCGAACCTCCGACAGACGCTGCCCCAGAGCGTTGACCGCCCGCAGTTCCCCGGTCAGGCCCACCTCTCCGATGGCGGCCAG
>CALXDY010000142.1 GCA_944387225.1 uncultured Oscillospiraceae bacterium
CATGGCTTCTACTACTAGTTGCTTAAATTCTGGTGTATATCTCTTGTTTGGTATTCCTTTTGGCATAATAAAACACCCCACTTGCTATTCAGTATATCATACTGTCTAACAAATGGGGTGCAGTTCAGATGTTCTCTTGCGTGGGATTTTTATGTCTTGCGTTATCTGCCAGAAGTGAGCGGCCCGCAACGGTAAATCCTCTTTCGTGCTTCGGGGCGGAACTTGATCCCAACTTCAGGCGGCGAGAAGGAAAGCGGAGCTTTCCGCGAATGTTCTTTGCCTACTTTCTTACAAGAAAGTACGGTGCCCGCTTTCTTTCAAGAAAGTAGGGATTTTTTACAAGAAAGTTTGGAGGGTGGACAGGTGCTGAGAGAGATCCTCGCCGCCGCCGTAGCGGCACACCAGCACATCCCGGCCCTTCACCAGGGCGGCCATCTGATAGACCCCGTCGTCGCTGTCGGCATACATCACCCAGTCCAGGCCGGGATAAGTCAGCTCCTCATACGTCCAATGGAGATTCACCAGCCGCATCCGCTCCACCAACCCCTGGGCAAACCACTTCCCCGTGCCGGGGAGGAGCACCCGCAGGCGGATGGACTCCATCCTGGGGGCGTAGCGGTAGTTTTCGTCGCTGTTGGGGTCGGGAGAGAAGATATTGCCCAGCTCCGTCTGGAGATCTTCACCCCGCTGCTCCACAGTGTACCACAGGGGAGCCAGGAGGGAGAAGTCATTCAGCTGTCCGGCGGTGTAGGTCAGGGGCACCGTCTCCATGGACGCCAGCTCCGGGTATGGCTTTGTGGGGGTGTGAGGCTGGGGCTCCGGGCCGTACTGGTTCCAAAGGGTGAACACGATCATAATGGGGATAAGGGCCAGGGTAAGGCCGTTCTGCCACCGGATCACCCGGCTGGGGCCGGGGGAGGGGGGCGGCGGCAGCCCATTCTTCAGCCGCCGACAGATCCGGCGCAGCCGACGGGTGTGGCGGACGGTGACAACAATAAAGCTGACCAGCAGAAGAAGATAGATCAGGGGAATGGGTTGGAACGCATTGAGCACCAACAAAGGCAGGATGGAGTAGGGGCCGGGCTGGACGTCAAAGGGGCTGCGGTAAATCCAGATGGCCCACACCAGCACAGCGACCAGAAGGGCAGCCCCGATGGACTGGATGATCAGATGGCGATTCAGCCGCCGTTTCAGCACAGCCAGGGCGTCCCCACGGCTCTCCAGGTCGGTAAAGGGCTCCGGGGCCTGGGGATCGTTGGTGTAGTACAGGGCGTACATTTCCCCGATGGAAAAGGAATAGCGCCATCCGGCCGCCTGGTACAGCTCCTGCTCTTCCGGGGAGGGCACCTTCTGCCTGGGCTTTAAAATGGCCAGGCGAAACCGGAGGTGAGTCATCTCACAGGTCTGGAAGGTGACCCAGGAGTTTACCTTTGTGGGGAACAGACCCTGCCTGCCCTGTTCATCCAGCCAGGCCTCCAGCCCGGGGATGTCGTACAGGGACAGAGGGAGAAGTTTATGTACGGTCTTCATGGGAAACCTCCTTTCGTCGGGGGGCGATCACGCCTGGTCCAGCCGCTGTACCAGCAGGGACAAAGCCTCCTGGCTGTCGGCTGCGCCGGAGCAGTTCAGCACGAATACCCGCTCTCCGGCCAAACCGATGTAAACCACGTTGGGGTGGCGCTCATCGGAAAATTGATAGGTAAACCGGGTCAGGCCGTCCAGGCCGGGATAGGACACGGATTCCTCTGCCATGGAATCAAAGGCGTTTGGCAGATTTGAGTGAAGGGTGGAGGTATTTTCCTCCCAGTTGATCCGGTACTCTTCCAGGGTGTGACGGTGGGCCGTTACACGCCCCCGATAGACCGCCTGGGCCAGGGCGGGGGAGAGGGTGCGGACATGCTCCTGATAGAGCCGGGTTTTTGTTACCGTTCCATCCTCACGGGTCACTTTGCCGCCCTGGGCCACGTCATACTGCTCCGGAGCCAGAAGGGAGTGATCGAATGTGTCGCTGTGAAGCAGCTCCCGGTTGTCGTATGCCCGCAGGCTGGCCCCGGCGGGGAGTACCTCCTCCAGGGTTACATGGGGGAAGGCCCACTCCTCCGGCCCGGACAATACCCGTGTGTGAAGTACGCCTGACACGCCCAGGAACACCAGAAACAGAACCAGCGCGCCCGCGGTAATGGCGGTCAGCAGGAACCGGCAAAACTCCGGATAGTGGCGGGAACTGACTGGGGGCCACTGGCCCTGACGCAGATATGCCTTGGTTTGCCGGACTCCCAGGAGGGTACCGATCCCACCGGAGACGGCGGTGATGACCAGAATCAGCAGGATTCCATAGAGGGGGATCAGAATTTCGGCCCGGAGGATGAGATTCATTAAGTACTCCTCCGGCCAGCGCAGCAGGAGGGGCCAGTCCTTGCGAAAGATCACGGCCACCCACAAAATCCAGACAATCACGCTCACCCAGGCAAAACGCATCTGTTTTTTCATGGCCCAATCCAGACTTTCCGGGTCGGTGTAAAGATTCTGAGCTGCCGGGTCGTCCGTGCGATAGATGGCGTACAGCTTTCCGATACGGTCCACATAGTGCCAGCCGAATTCCCGGTAGCTGGCCGCCCGGTCCCGCAGTTCTGTTTCCCCAATCAGTTCCCCGATGGGATCCAGGCAGTATCGGGTGTGAGGGGCCTCTGGGTCCCTGCGGAAGGAAACTCTGCCGATGAAGGAGCGCCCCGGCCAGCGTTCCAGAGCGTATCCGGCCTGGGCCTGCTGGTTGAGCCAGGCCTGCAGCCCGGCGAAATCCCATAGGGCGCAGGGGACGTATTTTTTCGTCAACGCGTCATCCCGTTTCATTTTGAGCCCTCCATTCAAAGCCCTTCCAGCATGTGGGCAAAGGATTCCAGATGCTCCGTCAAATCCTGATGGCCGTAGTAATTAACATGAAGTACGGTGTTTCCACGGCGGAGGATCAGCACGCCTCCGGGGAGAAATTCCCGGGTTGCTCCGCTGGCGGTGACTGCGGAACCTCCCTTCCGGGGAGCGTAGAAGATCTCGTCCAGGCCATGATCAGGAGCCAGAATTTCAAAGTCCAAAGAACCATTCTTTCTTTGCCGGCTCCACTCTTCCGCCCGCATCTCCGCCAGTACCGCCATAGGATACCGGACGGCGGTGAGCTCCAGGCGGGGGACGGCGTTGAGATCCACATCTCCATATTGCGGGAAGGATGCGTACTGCTGGAAGTACCAGCGCTCCGGGCGCAGCAGCGTGCCTCCATAATCGATGCGATCCATATTATACATAGGATCGCCGGAGAGGGAAAAATCCTCGCCCTCAATGTCGGTCAGGGTGACAAAGCCGGAGCCCTCCAGGGGATAGGGCCGGTAGTCCATTCCAAAATAAAGCTGGGCGGTATTGACCAGCACAGGCAGCAGGATCAGCAGCCCCGCCGCCATCAGCCAGCCCACGCCCCTGCGGCTGCGGGTTTTGCTACCGTTTCTCACAGCCCGGCGGTAGCGGGCCAGATGAATCAGCCCCAGCAGGTAGGCCAGGTCAATCAGGAAAAATCCGGCCAGAGCCAGCAGGAAGGGGATGATCGTCCCGTTGGACAGGGTTTCCACCGGGAACCAACGAAGCCAGGTGAAATCCCACTCCCAGGAGATGCCCTGACGGTACAGGCCCAGCAGCAGGACATTGGCCCAAAGGAGCAGAATCCCGGTTATGACCTTCTGCCGAAAGAAGGTCTTCAGGGCATCGTCCCATACCTCTGGGTCCGTGTGAGCCCGGGCGTCCAGATCGGTGGAGGCGTAGACGTAGAAACTGCTGCGGAACATGCCCCAGTACTGCCAGCCGGATTCCTGATAGATGGCGTTGGCCTCCGGATCTTCCTGTACTGCCCCGCGAATGGGCTCCAGATGCACCTGCACCGGTTCCGGCTCCGTCCGGGTAAAAACCGTCAGAGGCCCGGCAGCATCTGTAAAGCGAAATCCCTTTGCGGCCTTGGCGGATAGCCAGCCCTCCAGGCCGGGGATGTCGTAACCCCCGAAGGGCGTAATGGAAAGGGCGGTTTTCTTCATAACAGCTCCTCCTCCGCGTCCCGGAGACAGGAGCGCAGCCGCTCTACCTCCTCCTCGTAGACCGTCCGGCCCAGATGGGTGAGGCGGTAGGTGCGTTTGCGCCCGTCTACCTGGGTTTCTTCAATCAGCTTTTCCTCCTGAAACTTGCCCAGCAGGGTGTATAGGGTGCCCGGGCCCAGGCGCACCCGCCCGCCGGTCTTATCCGAGACAAATTGGGTGATCTCCGTGCCGCACCGCTCCTGCCGGAGAAAGGCCATCAGCACATACAGCATGGGCTCCGTCAGGGGGCTGTGTTTTCCATCTCCCACACCCTCACCTCCTCAATATCGAGACTCGATATCGTCTAATGATATTGTAATATCGAATGTCGATATTGTCAATAGAAAAACCTCGAAAACATGGTTGACAAATGAGTGTACTACACGTATAATACAGTTAGAAAGTGTACTACACGAATAATACACTAGCCGGGATAAGGAGGTGTGCCATGGTATCCTTTGACGACTTGAAGCTGGAAAGCGGCGTCCCCATTTACTTGCAGATCATCAACCATTTGAAGACGGGAATTGCCGCCGGGACGGTGACCGATGGGGAGGAGCTGCCATCCCGGCGCACCCTGTCGGCTCTGCTGGGAGTCAACCCCAACACCATTCAGAAGGCCTTTCGCATGCTGGAGGAGGAGGGGCTGATCTCCTCCCACACCGGGGCGAAGAGCTGCGTATCTCTTTCGCCGGAGCAGGCCCGGGCACTGGGCCGGGCCCTGCCGGACGGGCAGGCGGAGCAGTTTATCGCCCAGATGAAGGCCATGGGCCTCACCTGCGACCAATCGGTGGAGCTGGTGCGGCGGCTTTGGAAGGAGGAAGAAGGATGAAGCGACAGGTTTCTGTTTTGTATCTGGCGGCTCGAACCTCGCTGCCCTGGGTGCTGGCTGTCCTGGTGTTGATGGTGCTGGTTCAGGGGGGGATGGCATTCCTGGCCCTGGAGCAGGGCTGGGTGGATCTGGCCATGGTGCTGGATCGCTGGATGTCCCGGTGGGTGGGGGCGGTGGCCCTGACCCTGGCAGCAGCCGCTGTGATCTACACCGGCGGCGGAGCCCACACCCTGAACCGCCTGCCCATGAGCCGCCGGGCTCAGGCGTTCTGGTTTGCCCTGTACGGGGTGCTGGCGGCGCTGCTGTGCTGGGCGGCGCAGGTAGCGGTGTGTCTGGGGGTGGGCGTCCTGTTCCGGGAGACCCTGGACGTTACCTTTGGCCGGCAGTCCCTGTTTTTGGCCGCCTATTCCAGCGCTTACTTCCACAGCCTGCTGCCCATGGCGGACAGCTGGCAGATGGCAATCACTCTGTGCATCCGGCTGGGCATGGGCGTGGGAACCGGGCTGTGCGCCTTCCGGGCCTGGCGGGGGGAGCGCCCCTGGTGGCCTATGGCTGCCGCCCTGTGCACTGGGTTCTCCCTGTCGGAGGTGGGCAATTACACCCTGGCTATGTTCCTGGCCATCGGTGTGGTGTGTTTGGCCTTTATGGAGGCGGCCCTTACCACCGAGGTTATCCGGACGGAGAGGGAGGGGGAGCAGGTGTGAAGAAGTTTGACTGGAGCGGCGTCCTTCCCCTTGGCATTTCCCAGCGGCAGGGCCCCAAGGTGCTCATCACCGGGCTGACTGCAGGGCTGCTGGTCAACTGCATTTACCTGCTGCGCTACGCCAGCGCCTACGGCGATCTGT
Source organism: uncultured Oscillospiraceae bacterium (assembly GCA_944387225.1). Lineage (GTDB taxonomy): Bacteria > Bacillota > Clostridia > Oscillospirales > Oscillospiraceae > Lawsonibacter. Next base: position 5,787 of record CALXDY010000142.1, read on the forward strand.
TCCGCTGGGTGAACGGGAAGCGAGTATACGTGGGCGGCATCATCCCCACCTTCCGGCAGCTGCTGGATCGGGGGCTGTACGGCTGCTGGATGGCCATGCTGGCCATGCTGCCCCTGGCCTGGTACTACTGGCGCAGCCACTACTGGGGCAGCAAGAGCATCTACACCATGCGCCGTCTGCCTGACGGCAGCCAGCTTCGGCGGCGATGTCTCACCATCCCTCTGCTGGGCGCGGCGGTTTTTTTCCTGGAAGCCATGATCCTGTGGCAGCTGGACTTTCTCCTCTACTGGTTTTTTACCCCGGAGGCCAGCCTGCCTTCGGTTCATTGGATGGCTCTCTGGAGCCTGTGGTAAGGAGGGAACGATATGCTGGAATTGAAGCGAGTATGTAAGAATTACGGCCAAAAGCGGGCGCTGGACATGGTGGATCTCACCATCGGCCCCGGGGAGATTGTGGGTCTGTTCGGGGAGAACGGAGCGGGCAAAACCACCCTGATGAAGTGTATCCTGGGCCTGATCCCCCACATGGGGGTCATCACCCTGGACGGCAAGCCCATTGACCGGAAGCGTATGGCCCGGCTGAGCTTTGCCACCTGTGAGCACTCCTTTTTCCCCAACCTCACCCCCCAGGCCCACCGGGAGTTTTACAAGGGGCAGTTCCCTACCTTCCGGGACAAACGGTTCAAGGCCCTGATGGAGTTTTTCCAGCTGCCTATGGGCAAGGCGGTGCGTACCTTCTCCACCGGCCAGAAGAACCAGTTCGAGGTCATCATGGCTCTCAGCCAGGGGGCGGACTACATTCTGATGGATGAGCCCTTCGCCGGCAACGACGTGTTCAACCGGGAGGACTTTTACAAGGTGCTGCTGGGCATTCTGGAGCCCACGGAGACGGTGATTCTGTCCACCCATCTGCTGGAGGAGGTGAGCGGATTCATCAGCCGGGGCGTGCTGCTCCGCGGCGGCCAGGTGGTGGGCGACGTGTCCACCCTGGAGCTGGACGAAAAGGGCATGAACATTCTGGACTATGTGAAGCAGACCTACCACTATCAGCCCGACCGGGTGAGCAAAGCCCTTCGGGAGCTGACGGGAGAGGAGGAGTGACCTGTGAAGAAGATGCTCGCTCTGCTGCTTGCCCTGACGGTTTTGTCTGGGGCGGTTCTGATCGGCGGCTCCGCCTGGGTGGCCGAGGAGAAGGAGGATCTGGACTACACGGAGGAGCTGCTGTACGGCTCCGGCAAAGCGGCGGAGGGCCTGACCGTCCGCAGCCTCACCACCGTGAACGGACATCTCCACTGGGACACCCGGCTGCATTTGGGGGAGGCCCCGGCCTGGGACGTGGATTTTTCCTTTACGCCCCAAAGCCGGTGGTACAGGGAGCCCAGCCAATCCCATCTGGTCGTTGATATCAAAAGCAACATCGGCATGAGCAGCTCCAGCTCCATTGACTTCTGGGATGAGCAGGAGATTTCCTTTCTGGCCCAGGCCTTCCAGGACGTTGCAGACCGGACGGCCAACGGGGGAGAGCGCACCGAGACCCTGCCCCTGGCCGACTACCTGGACTATTACGCCATGGAGGGAAACTCCTGGGTCTACGAGGAGGAAGGGATAGAGTTTCTGGACTCTGTGGAGTGGCCGGATGCCGGGGACTTTTTCAAAATCCAGGTCACAGACGAGACCGTGGAGATTACCATTGAGAAGGACGACGATGGGAATACCTATGACGTGTCCTACATGATTCAGGATGCCCCCTGGGTAAACAGTTCCTCCGTCTATCGGGACGGGGCCTGGTACCTGCTTTACTCCGCCATGAATGAGAACGATGGCAGCGAGATTCCCTCCGCGGCCGCTCCCGGACTGTATTATTTGCCGATCATTGACGGCGAGAACGAATACGGGGTCCCGCAAAAGGTCATCGATACCGCCAATGTCCGCATGCTTTACCCCGTGGAGCGGGGGGAGAATCTCTATCTGGTGGATGAGGGCAGCAAGCTGCTGATCATTTCCGGTGGGGGTTCCGGCGCCCAGGCCATCCTACTGGATGCGGACACCATGGAGGAGCTGCAGCGGTTTGAGATGCCCATGGTGTTTGCCGGGGAGCAGGGCTGGCAGAACCGCACTATGGCCGGGGACAGCGTGATCGCCCTGGACAAGCGGCCTGGGGAGGATGGCGCCGCAGAGGAGATGTGGCTCTCCCTGTGGGCGCTGGGAGAGGATGGCCGGTACCGGCAGGAGATCAGCTGCGACGTCACGCCTGCGATGATGGGCAACTCCTACTGGGACAGCTATTCCTTCGACGGGCAGCGGCTGCTCATGGCCAGCTACGTGGACCGCTGGACGGATCCCAGTTTGGATGTGGTGGTTTGCGACGGCCAGGGCCTGCAGTACGCCGCCCGGTTCCACTCCACCCAGCGGGACAACCGCTACGGCGTCCGCTGCGACAGCGACACCCCCCTACTTTCTTGAAAGAAAGTAGGCAAAGAACTTCCCGCGAAGCTCCGCTTCGCCCGCGCCGCCTGAGGTCTGGATTCAATTCCAGATCTCAGCACGAAAGAGAAGATACCGTGTGGACCGATGGTTTCCATCGGTCCACATTTTTATGGCTGCTCTCAATTCCTCCTTTCTGACGTCGAAAAGCCTCCGCTTCGTGGTGCGGACGGGACGGTGGAGCCGTCTCTCCACTCTCCACTCTTCACTCTCCACTCTTCGCTTGCTTGGTTTGGGAGAATAGTAGAATGAACAAAGATAGCTTGTCAGATTGGTCGCATTTGTGTTCGACCTGCCATTGACAATTGTTAGCAAAGCAACTAAAATGAAGGGTAAAGTGAGGTGATTCTATGCAGACCGTACGCAGAGTGGGCTACGAAATCAAGGCGGTGTCCAACCTGATGCGTCGGAAGATCTGGGAGTACAGCTGCGGTGAGGAGCATGACCGCTGCACGGAGATGGAGCGGATGATGCTGGGCTTTCTGTGCCGCAACGCTGAGCAGGAGATCTTTCAGAAGGATTTGGAGCGGGTATTCTATATCCGACGCTCCACGGCCTCCCGTTTGTTGAAGACGATGGAGGAGGAGGG
>CALXDY010000143.1 GCA_944387225.1 uncultured Oscillospiraceae bacterium
GGGTGCTGATATTTCACATCAGCACCCTTTATCCTGCCAGTATTTGATTTTTTGACTTCACATCGTGTTCCTTGCCTCTGAAAACATTGATTTTACTGGACTATCTCATGTTTTCTTATTAGGAGGCAAGTCAGGCGGGGAGTTTTTTATGGAAACTAATTCGAACATATTTTTGATTATTTTTCCATTTTCTATTGACATTGGCGGATGGAACGTGTATAGTTATCTATGCGATTAGAACATAAGTTCCAAAGATAAGTGGGATTTATATTAAAATGGAATAGACGAGAGACAGAAAAGAAAAGTCGGAGCAAGCGACAGCTTGCTCCGACTTGGTGGAGGAGGGTGGATTCGAACCACCGAAGCGAAACGCAACAGATTTACAGTCTGCCCCCTTTGGCCACTCGGGAACTCCTCCATAAAGCGGATTAAATTGTTGGAGCTGGTGGACGGATTCGAACCCCCGACCTGCTGATTACAAATCAGCTGCTCTACCGGCTGAGCTACACCAGCGTGCGAGAGTAACTGTCCAGCAACAGGTATTATTCTAGCAGAAAGGTGGCTGTTTGTCAATCACTTTTTCAAAAAAATTTACTGGCTTGAAAGAAGGGAGAAAAAGCGGGAAATGAGACGGATTTGTCTGCGTCCGCCGCTGCGGGATCTGCAGCGTATGCCGCCGGTGGGCTACTGCCCGGTGTGCGGAGGGGAGGAATATGCCTGGGAGATTCCCGTAGGGGGTCCGTGGCCTGTTCTGTGTTCAGCGTGCGCTGCCGGAGAGAGGGTGCAGGGGAGGGGACGGGAAGAGAGAATGAAAAAGCCGGGATCGGGCTGTTAACCGATTCGGAAACAAAGGAGGAGAGGAACATGACCTTACTGGAACTGTCTGCCGAATACCGAGCCCATGCCCGGGCGCTGGAGGCACGGATCCAACAGCTGGAAGAGCGGCTGGCCCGTACGGAGGGCTATACGCAGCGGGACGAGTTGATTCAGCGGATTCAGATGCTGGCTACCATGCTGGGAGAGGCGCGGGAGCTGGCTACGCTGACGGAACATTACTATCAAAAGAATTTCCGGCGCAATCCAGACTATACCATTTGACAGGTGATATTCCCCGGGAAAGAAAACTGGAAATGTCTTGAACAGGCTTTTCTTTATATTATCTATATATTTATTTAAGCTTTGCAAAGATAATAAAGAAAAATGTTGCATTTTTGTTTTCTTTTTGGAATATACAGAAAAGGCGTTTGTGCATTTTAACGCAGAACTTTTAAAGATAAAAACGATAAAAATGAGTGGAATCTGATACTTTTTCTGGATGTTTGCCGTTTGCTGCTTGGGACACATCGGCTTAATTACAGCGGAAATCCTGCATTTTTACCATTTACAACCGGTGGACGGTGGAGTACAATGACCGCCTGTGAAGGAAGTGATTCAATATGAACCTGGAACAAATCATTGCCATCACCGTCTTTCTGCTGGTGATGATCGCCATTATTTCGGAGCGGATTCACCGAAGTGTGGCGGCGCTGTCCGGAGCGGTATTGCTGTTCGCGACCCACGTGCTGACCATTGAGAGCGCGGTGGAGTATGTGGATCTGAATACCATCGGCGTACTGGTAGGGATGATGCTTTTTGTGGCAGTCGTAAAGAATTCCGGTATGTTTGAGTACATCGCGGTCAAGGCGGCCAAGATGACCAGGGGTCAGCCTTTGGCCATCATGGTGGTCTTTACGGTGATTACGGCGGCCCTTTCCGCGTTCCTGGATAACGTGACCACGGTTTTGCTGATTGGCCCCATGACGGTGGCTATCACCCAGATCCTGGAGCTGAACCCCACCCCCTTCTTGATTTCTCAGATTTTCGCCTCCAACATCGGCGGTACGGCCACCCTGATCGGCGACCCTCCCAACATTATGATCGGCAGCTCCGCTGGGTTGAGTTTCCTGGACTTCATCCAGAACACTGCTCCGGTGGTGTGCATCATTCTGCTGGTACTGGTGGGCCTGCTGTACCTGACTCAGGGCAAGCGGTTGACGGTAGCGGAGGAAAACCAGAAAAAGGTGCTGCTGCTGGACGAGAAGCGTGCCATTAAAAACCACGGGCTGTTGATGAAGAGCGTGGTGATGATCGTCCTGGTGGTGGTGGGCTTTGTCTTCCACGATCAGCTGGGAATCGAGTCGGCCACTGTAGCGCTGATTGCGGCGGCGGTGATGCTGCTGGTGGGTGGCCAGGATGCGGAGGAAATCATCCTGGGCGTGGAGTGGTCCACCATCTTGTTCTTCATTGGCCTGTTTGTGGTGGTGGGCGGTTTGAACTCCACCGGCGTGATTGCCATGCTGGCCAATGAGATGCTGAAGCTGGTTGGAGACAACATGGTGGTGGCTATTATCCTGATTTTGTGGGCCTCCGCGTTGATTTCCGCCTTCCTGGACAACATCCCCTTTGTGGCTACCCTGATTCCCATGATACTGACCATGGAAAGCGGCGGGATGGACGTGACGCCTCTTTGGTGGGCTCTGTCTCTGGGCGCCTGCCTGGGCGGCAACGGCAGCCTGATCGGTGCCAGCGCAAACGTGGTGCTGGCCGGCGTAAGCGCCAAAAACGGCTATCCCATTACATTTATGCAGTACCTGCGGGTGGGCTTCCCCATGATGCTGCTGTCTGTGGCAATCTCCACCGTGTGTTTGCTGCTCCGGTTCGCCTGAGCCCGGCAGCGTCAACCGTCTTGGTTCCATCATTCCAGCCGTTAAGACAAAGATTAGAATGGAGGTTCTTTTATGAATCGGAATACCGTCAGCGGCGACATAGTAGATTTAAATCTGAACCAAATGGGGGCAACCCAGATTACCAAGCTCCACAGCTACATGTATATTGTGGACTTTGAGCTGGAAAATGGCCTGATGATCTCCTACGTGTTCAACATCACCAAGCACGACAAATACTTCCTCCAGCGGATGCGCCCCTATGCCATGGTACAGGGCAAGTACGCCGATACCCAGGAAATCACCAAGTTCATTAAAGAGGATCTGAAACGATTCCGCAACGCGGAGGGCAGCTCCAACTTCTCCGAGTTTGTGGATATCTCCCGGAAAAGCGTGCAGCTGGCCCACGATTTGGAGACTCTGTTTTTGAATTACAATGTAGATCGGGCCACCCTGGATGAAATGGAGGGGACGCTCACCCGGATGTCCATGCATCTGGAGCAGCTGAAAAAGCAGCTTCCTCCCATTGAGGAAAAGAAATCCTGATTCCGGTCAAGGCCGCCGCGGAACACGGTTCCGCGGCGGCTTTTTTTGAAAAAAGAACAGAGAAATGGGGAACGCTTGTTTGACTTATTTGAAAATCTGTGGTATAATGACCCCACAGTAGTTATGATCCGTTTCAGTCTGTTTACTCGTCCATGACGGGTCAGGTGCAAAAGCGGACGATGCCATCTTTTCGCCATCATTATCATGAGATCATCAACCGAAGAACAGAATGATCATTTCCTCCCAGCGTGTCACTGTGGAAAGGAGTTTCGAGTATGAACAAACTAACTGCCAAACAGCAGCGGGTGTACGATTTTATCCAGTCCTTTACCGCTGAGCACGGATATCCCCCGTCGGTGCGGGAGATCGGAGCCGCGGTGGGGCTGAAGTCCCCCTCCACCGTCCATTTCCATCTCAAGGGCCTGGAGGAAGCCGGGGCCATTATCAAGGCGGAGGGCAAGACCCGGGCCATTACCCTGCCCAAGACGGCCAAGGCGGCGGAGGAACCGATTCCTGCCGACCGGGTGCCTGTGGTGGGCAACGTGGCGGCCGGTTCCCCCATCCTGGCCGAGGAGTGCATTGAGGATTACCTCACCTTTGATACCCAGGGACAGGTGGGGGAGCACTTCGCACTGCGGGTACGGGGTGAGTCCATGCTGAATGCAGGCATTCTGCCCGGGGACCTGGTGGTGGTCCATCGCCAGTCGGAGGCTCACAGCGGGGAAATCGTGGTGGCTCTGTTTGAGGATGAGGCAACAGTGAAGACGCTGCGCCGGAAGGACGACCATATCTGGCTGATGCCGGAAAACGACGCCTACCAGCCCATTGACGGCACAAACGCCGAAATCATCGGCAAGGTGGTGGCGGTGGTGCGCCGCTACTAAGCGGGACGTCCGGCTACATATCAATAGAAGGAAAAGCTCCGCCGTGGGATCATCCTGCGGCGGAGCTTTTGTTTCTTTTTCAATGGACGACCGGATCAGTTCCGGGTGGGCACGTGCCAGATATTCTGGGCGTAATCCCGGATGGAGCGGTCGGCGGCAAAGATGCCGGAGCGGGCCACGTTGATCAGGGACATCTTGTTCCACAGCTTCCGGTCGGCATAGGCCTCCAGGGAACGGAGGTGGGCCTGGCGGTAGCTGTCGAAGTCGGCCAGGAGGAGGTACTCGTCGCCATGGATCAGGCGCTCGGCCAGATCGGCGTAGCTCTCGCCATCGGCAAAGCCAGCGGTAAGCTGATCCAGCACCCGCTTGAGGTCGGCGTTCTGGTAGTAGTAGTCCTCGGGGCGGTACCCGTTGGCCTTCTTCTGAGCCACCTGATCGGCGGGCAGGCCGAAGAGGAAGATGTTCTCGTCGCCCAGCTGCTGGTGCATCTCCACATTGGCACCGTCCAGGGTGCCGATGGTCACGGCGCCGTTCATCATGAACTTCATGTTGCCGGTGCCGGAAGCCTCCTTACCGGCGGTGGAGATCTGCTCAGACAGCTCGGAGGCGGGCATCAGCTTCTCAGCCAGGGAGACCCGGTAGTTCTCCAGGAACACCACCTGCAGCTTATCCTTGCAGACGGGATCGGCGTTGATCTGGGCGGCCAGGGAGTTGATCAGCTGGATAATCCGCTTGGCCACATAGTAGCCGGGGGCAGCCTTGGCACCGAAGAGGAAGGTCTGGGGGGTGAAGGCCATGTTGGGATTGTCCCGCAGCTGGTCGTACAGGTGGATAATGTGCAGGACGTTGAGCAGCTGGCGCTTGTACTCGTGGAGACGCTTGACCTGTACGTCGAAGATGGCGTCCGTGTTCAGCACCACGCCGGTCTCCTTGGCGATATAGGAGGCAAAGCGGCGCTTGTTCTCCTGCTTGATGGATTCCAGGCGGGCCAGGACGGCGGCGTCGGACTGATACTTCTCCAGGCCGCGGATGGCATCGGGATGGATGAGGTACTCCGGCCCGCCGGTGCACTCCTGAATCAGGGCGTCCAGCTTGGGGTTGATCTGAGACAGCCAGCGGCGGTGGTCAATACCGTTGGTTACGTTGGTGAACTGCTGGGGACGGATGGAATAGGCGTCCCGGAACACGTCCTTCTTCAGAATCTCAGAGTGAAGAGCGGACACGCCGTTGACTGCGTAGCAGGCGCAGATACACAGGTTGGCCATCCGTACCTCGCCGCCCCAGATAATGGCCATGTGGGCCACCTTGGCGGTGTCGCCGGGGAAGCGGGCCTCCAGCTGGCGCTGGTAGCGGGCGGCGATCTCCTTGAGGATCTGCCAGATCCGGGGCAGCTGGCCCTCGATCAGGCTCTGGGGCCAGCGCTCCAGGGCCTCGGCCAGGACGGTGTGGTTGGTGTAAGCCACGGTATGGGTGACAATGTTCCAGGCGTCCTCCCAGGTATAGCCCTCCACATCCAGCAGAATCCGCATCAGCTCGGGAATGACCAGGGTGGGATGGGTATCGTTGATCTGGATGACGTGCTTTTCGTGGAAATTCCGCAGCGTACCGTACTGGGCGCGATGCTTGCGGACAATGGACTGGACGGTGGCGGAGACGAAGAAGTACTGCTGCTTCAGGCGCAGGGTCTTGCCCTCATAGTGGTTGTCATCAGGGTAGAGCACTTTGGCGATGACCTCGGCCATGGCCTGCTGCTCCACCGCCTTGAGGTACTCGCCCCGGGAGTAAAGGGACATATCCACGGGAACAGGGCTCTTGGCGTCCCAAAGACGGAGGGTGTTGGTGTGGTCGGTCTTGTAGCCGGCGATCTCCATGTCCCGGGGAATGGCCAGCACGGTGGTATAGCCCACGTGCTCAGGGTGGTTGACGCCCCGCCCATCCCAATGATCCACGATACGGCCGCCGAAGCGAACCTCCTCGGTCTCGTCCAGTTTGGGGATCAGCCAGGCGTCGCCCAGGCCCAGCCAGTTGTCGGCCTGCTCTACCTGCTTGCCGTCGACGATCTTCTGCTTGAAGATGCCCAGCTCGTAGCAGATGGTGTAGCCGGTGGCGGGAATCTCCAACGTGGTCATGGAATCCAGGTAGCAGGCGGCCAGACGGCCCAGACCGCCGTTGCCCAGACCGGCATCGGGCTCGACCTCAAACAGGTCGGCGGCAGAGAAGCCCATATCCTCCAGAGCTTCGCTGAGGGTGTCCAGCAGCCCCAGGTTGTAGGCGTTTTTCTCCAAGGAGCGGCCCATCAGGAACTCCAGGGACAGGTAGTGTACCTGCCGCTGCTGCTTCTCCCACACCTGGTTGCTGGTGTTCATCTGGTGGCTGGACATGATGTCCCGCAGCACCAGAGCGCAGGCCTTGAACATGTGGTTGGCGGTGGCGTCCTCCACGTCCCGTCCGAAATTGCGGCGGAGTTTTCCTGCTATCATCTCGGTAAGCTGTGCCTTGGTATATTCAGACATAACCTTGCCTCCCGTATTGAAAATCAATTTAAAAATTACGGCGGAATGAACCGACCGTGCTTCATAATTATACCAGAACGAAAAAACAGCGTCAATGAGCATAAGGCTGCAAAATTCCTTGCTGTCCCAGGGAACAACACGCATTTTACACAGCATAATTTTGGGAAAAACGGGCACTGCGGCTTGACGCCAGGATATAAGCACGCCGCCGGACAACCATGTTGCCCGGCGGCGCCGCATTGGGAAGAGACAGTTGAAAATGGTTACACCATATGGCAGGCCACATAATGGCCGGGCTTGACCTCCCGAAGCTCAGGCAGGCTGCTGCGGCACTTCTCTGTGGCATAGGGACACCGTTCGGCAAACCGGCAGCAATCCTTGGGGTTGATGGGGCTGGGAATCTCGCCGGTAACGGTGATGCGCTTTTTGGCCCGCACCACCTTGGGGTCGGCCACGGGGATGGAGGAGAGCAGCACCTGGGTGTAGGGATGCAGGGGATTGGCGTACAGCTCCTCCGCGTCGGTAAATTCCACCATGGTGCCCAGATACATGACGATGACCCGGTCGGAAATGTACTTGACTACGCTGAGGTCATGGGCGATAAACAGATAGGTCAGGCCCAGATCCTCCTGCAGCTCCTTCAGCATATTCAGCACCTGGGCCTGAATGGACACGTCCAGGGCGGAAATGGGCTCGTCGCAGATGATGAACTCCGGTTCCACCGCCAGGGCCCGGGCGATGCCGATGCGCTGCTTCTGGCCGCCGGAAAACTCGTGGGGGAAGCGGGACATGTGGTCGTGGTTCAGACCTACCCGCTTGAGCATAGCCTCCACCTTCGCGTCCAGATCCTTGTCGGTGGCCAGACCGTGGAGCTTCATGCCGGAGCCGACGATATCCTTCACCGTCATTCTGGGGTTCAGGGAGGAATGGGGGTTCTGGAAAATCATCTGGACATTTTTACGGAATTGCTTGTCTTCCGCCTTGTTGTAGGAGAAAATGTCCTTCCCCTTGTAGGTGATCTGGCCTGCGTTGGGCTTATACAGCTTGACCAGGCACCGGCCGGTGGTGGATTTGCCGCAGCCGCTTTCGCCCACCAGGCCCAGGGTCTCCCCTTTGTAGATGGTAAAATGTACGTGATCCACTGCTTTCAGGGTTTTGCCCCGGGCGATGTGGAAGTACTGGCACAGGTCGGTTACCTGAAAGAGCGGGGTGTTTCGATCAACTTTATGCAGACTCATTTCTTCGCCTCCTGTTCCAGACCCTTCATAATGTCCACCTTGGGGGCATAGGGATGCTGTAGCCAGCAGGCACAGGTATGCTCCGGGGAGAGCTGGTGGAATTCAGGCTGGCGCTCGTAGCAGACCTTCATAGCAAACTCACACCGGGCGGCGAAGGGGCAGCCGTGGGGGGGAGAGAACAGGTCGGGAGGCGTACCGTCAATGGGCACCAGCTTGTGATCCTTGGACGTGTCCAGGGTGGCGATGGATTTGATCAGACCGGCGGTATAGGGGTGGGCCGTCTCGTAGAAAATTTCCTCCACGGTGCCCCGCTCGGCGATCTTTCCGCCGTACATCACCAGCACCCGGTCACACATCTTGGCGATGACGCCCAGATCGTGGGTGATGAGGATGATGGAGGTGTTCATCTTCTCCCGCAGATCCTTTAGCAGATCCAGGATCTGGGCTTCGATGGTCACGTCCAGGGAGGTGGTGGGTTCGTCGGCGATAATGATGCTGGGCTTGCCCACCAGGGCGATAGCGATCATGACACGCTGCTTCATGCCGCCGGACAGCTCGTGGGGGTACTGCTTATACCGGCGCTCCGGTTCGTTGATGCCCACCAGACGAAGAATTTCCAGGGTGCGCTCCTTGATTTCCTTCCGGGACATTCCCTTCCGGCCCACGAAGATCTCCTCAATCTGCTTGCCCACGGTCATGGTGGGGTTAAGGGAGGTCATGGGATCCTGGAAGATGAAGCTGATTTCCGTGCCCCGGATCTTCCGCATCTCCCGGTCGCTCTTTTTGACAATGTCCTCTCCCTTGTAGAGAATGGACCCGCTTTCAAAGAATCCGGGGGGCTCCGGGTTAAGGCGGAGGATGCACTGGCTGGTGACGCTTTTGCCGCAGCCGCTCTCGCCTACGATGCCCAGAATCTCACCTTCCCGCACGTCAAAGCTGACGTCCCGGACGGATTTGACCACGCCGCCGTAGGTACGGAAGGAGAAGGTCAGGTCCTTAATTTCCAAAATATTCTCAGCCATACCAATTCCTCCTTATTCCGTTCCACGCAGCCTGGGATCAAAGGCGTCCCGCAGGCCGTTGCCCAGCTGGTTGAGGGCCAGCACCGTGGTGCAAATGAAGAAGGCGGGCACGTAGAGAATGTGGGGGGCTACCTGGAGCATCTTGGTGCCCTCTTTGGCCAGCACGCCCCAGCTGGCGTCGGGGGGAGAGATACCCAGGCCGATGTAGCTGAGGAAGGCCTCCTGGAAGATGGCGCCGGGGATGGCCATGGTCAGGTTGGTAATCAGCAGGCCCATGATGTTGGGGATCAGCTCCCGGATGATGATGGTAGCCACCGGCTCACCCATTACCTGGGCGGCCAGGACAAACTCCTGCTCCTTCAGGCGGTAGACCTCGCCGCGGGTAAAGCGGCAGGTACCGGTCCAGCCCACAATGACCATGGCGATAATCAGGCTTTCCACGCCGGAGCCCAGCACCACCATGACCAGAATACACACGATCAGGGAGGGAATGCCGTAAATCACGTCGATGATCCGCATGACGATCATATCCAGCTTGCCGCCGTAGTAGCCGCAGAAGCCGCCCAACACGGTGCCGATGAGGCTGTTGATGATGGCGGCCAGCAGACCGATGGTCAGGGATACCCGGGCGCCCATCCACACACGGACCCACAGGTCACGGCCTAGGGCGTCGCAGCCCAGCCAGTGCTCCAGGGAGAAGCCGGCGCGCATGGAGTAGGCGTCCTGCTGGTCGAAGCCGTATTGGCTGAGCATGGGGGCGAAGATAGCCAGCAGACCGTAGATGATCAGCAGAATCAGGCTGATGAAGGCCGCCCGGTTGCCCCGGATCCGCCGCCAGGCCTCCTGCCAGAAGGTCAGGCTGGGCCGGGAGATGGATTCCATTTTCTCCAGGTTCTTGCCGATGATCTCAAAGTCCTCGGGAGACAGATCCTCCTCAGTTGGATCGGCCTGGACTTCCTCCACGGTCTGGGCAGTCAATTCCTCTTCCGGAATCTGAGGGGTCTGCTCGTTGCGATCCGATTTCAATTCACTCATACTGCCACCTACTTTCCTGCCACACGGACTCTCGGGTCAATGATGCCGTACAGGATGTCCACGACCATGTTACAGAAGACCAGGAAGGCTCCGTAAAAGACAGTCATGCCCAGAATCAGAGAATAGTCGTTGTTTTGCACGCTTTCCACGTAATACTTGCCCATGCCGGGGATAACGAACAGAGACTCGATGACGAAGGTGCCGGTGAGCACCGCCGCCACCGTGGGGCCCAGGATGGTGACCACGGGCATGATGGCGTTGCGGATCTGGTGCTTCCAGGTGACCCGGAAGCGGGAGATGCCTTTGGAGCGGGCGGTTTTGATGTAATCCTGCTGCACCACCTCCAGCATACTGGCCCGCATGATCCGGGACACCGAGGCCATGGTGTAGAAGCCCAGGCCGATGGATGGCAGTATGGTGTAGGCAAAGCCCTTATATTCTGCAATGGGCAGCAATCCCCACTCAATGGCGAAGAAGTATTGAAGCAGGGCGCCCATAATGAAGTCAGGTACACTGGTGCCGATCACGGCGACAATCACGAAGAACAGGTCGATGCCGTTGCCCCGGTTCAGAGCGGACATAATGCCGAACACCAAACCGAAGGAAATGGCCAGACACAGGGCACGGATGCCCAGGTCGGCGGAATAGGGGAAGGAGCTGGCCAGCAGCTGGTTGACTGTCTGGCTGGGGTATTTGGTGGAGAAGCCCAGGTTGCCGCTGAGCAGATTACCCAGGTAGGTGATGTACTGCTCCAGCACGGGCTTATCAAAGCCGTAGTAGGCGCTGAGGTTTTCCCGGGCGGCCTCGGAGAGCTTGGGGTCGTTGAAGGGGCCGCCGGGCATCAGACGGGCCAGGAAAAACACCGCCGTCACCAGCACGAAAATGGTGATCAGGGAGATGCCCACCCGTTTCAGAATATATTTTGTCATTGCTCATGTTCCTCCCAAACAGGAGATATCTCATTGGAATACTACGGGGCTGTCGCCTGGTATGTCTGAGGCGACAGCCCCGTGAATCCGTCGGGATATCCTAGCGGTGAAGCAAAGTCACCCCCACACACGGGGCGGCTTGCTGCCTAACCGGATCAGCCAACGATGTCAGCGTACATGTAGTTGTAGTTCAGGCCGATGAAGTAGGCGTTCAGATTCTCCACATTGTCGGCCACCATGTACTGCACCTCGCGCAGCTGCAGGGGCACCAGAGCGCCGTCAGCCAGCAGGGTCTTCTCAGCGTTGAACAGGTTCTCCATACGCTCGGCGCCGGTGGTGGTCTTGGAGGCGTCGATGTAGGCGTCGTACTCAGCGCTGTTGTAGTTCAGATAGTTGTAGCCGGAGGTGCTGTACCACAGCTCCAGGTAGCTGTAGGGATCGGAGTAGTCGGGAGCCCAGCCGCTCATGATGATGTCGTACTCATCGCTGCCGGGAACCAGCAGGGCGTTACGGGTAGCGGAGGGAACCATGTTGATGTCGATGTTGATGCCCAGGTTCTGCTCCCACTGGTTGGACACCACCTCGGCCTCCTTCTTGGAAGCGTCGGAGTCGGCTACCACCAGCTTGAAGGTGATCTCAGAAGGATCGGACAGGCCCAGCTCTTCCAGAGCCACATCCAGGTACTCCTGAGCCTTCTCCATGTCGCCCTGCAGGGGGAAGAACTCCAGAGGATACTCGGTGCCGTAGTCACCCTCCACGCCGCGGACCTGAGGCAGGACGTAGCGCAGGTTCTCCTCGTACAGGCCGTTGTGGGACAGGAGGTTGTACTCCTCACGGTTGACGGCGTAGTTCATGGCCAGACGCAGGTTCTTGTTGGCCAGGTACTCGTTTCTGTGGTTCAGAGCAGCGTAGTCGTTGGCGCCGCTGTAGTAGGCCTCAGTCTTGCCCTCATACTGGGGAGCCAGCTCGGAGGGGACCTCGGTGAGATCCAGCTCGCCGTTGTTGAACATGGACACGGCGGTGGTCCAGTCGGCTACGGTCAGCACTCGCACGCCGTCCAGCTTAATGGAGTCGGCATCCCAATAGTTGGGGTTCTTCTCCATGAGCAGCTCGCCCTCGCCGTACTTGGTGACCACGAAGGGACCGTTGTAGACCTGCTTCTCGGGAGCGCCGCCGAACTCAGCGCCGTACTTCTCCACGATGTCCTGACGGGCAGGCATGAACTGAGCCATACTGGTCATGCTCAGGAAGTAGTCGGCGGGGGTCTCCAGAGTGATCTCCAGAGTGTAGTCGTCCAGGGCCTTTACGCCCAGCTCATCCACGGACATCTCGCCGGCGGTGACGGCGGCGCCGTTTTTAAACACCACGCCCAGATAGCTCATGGCGCAGGCGGCGGCGGGATCGCACAGGCGCTTCATGCCGTACTCAAAGTCGTGGGCGGTGACGGGCTCACCGTCGCTCCACTTGGCATCCTTGCGGAGGGTGAAGGTATAGACCAGACCGTCGTCGCTGACGGTGTAGCTCTCAGCCGCGGCGGGCTGCATGGTGCCCTGCACGTTGCGATACAAAGGATCATAGATGTGGTAGCTCACGGTGGCGTCGGCCACGGCGTTGACCTTGTTGGGGTCGATGGTGGCGATATCCGCCACGTTGGAGTAGCGGAAGATCTTCTCCGTGGAGCCGCTCTGAGATACGTCACCGGTGGAGCTGCTGCCGCTGGTGTTGTCGCCAGGGGTGGAGCAGCCGGCTACGCTGAGGGTGAGCAGGGTCGCCAGACCCAGGGCCATGAGTCGCTTGTTCTTCATTCTTAATCCTCCTTTTTATAGTTCGATCAGGTCCTTTGTAGCACTTATCAGGTTTTCATTCCCCTCCTGGGTGATGAGCAGCTGGTCCTCGATGCGGATGCCGCCCCAGCCGGGGATATAAATTCCTGGTTCTACCGTCATCACGTTGCCTGCCCGGATGATATCCTTGGAGACAGGGCTCATAAAGGGTACCTCATGGACGAACATTCCCACTCCATGGCCAATGCCGGTGTAGTGGTAAGGATAATATTCCGTGCCTTCAATGGCCTTGGTGGAGGCACGATAGGCGTCGCTGGCGGCCACGCCGTCCTTCAGCAGGGCCTCCACATCGGCCACCATCTTCTGCTCCAGAGCGTATACCTCCCGCTGTCTGGGGGTGGCCTTGCCTACCACCACGGTGCGGGTCATGTCGGAGAGGTAGCCGTGGTACTGGCAGCCAAAGTCCATCAGCACCAGGTCGCCGTACTCCACCGCCTTCTGGGAGGGAATTCCGTGGAGAAGGGAGGTGCGGGCGCCGGAGATCAGGATATTGCCGTAGGGCTGGGTGTCCGAGCCCTCCAGCACCATGTAAAGGCTGAGCCGGGCGGCCAGCTCCTTCTCGGTAACGCCCACCCGAATGTCCTTCAAAATCCGCTCAAAGGCCCGGCAGGCGATGTCGCAGGAAATCCTGAGACATTCTATTTCCTCCGGCCGCTTCACAGAACGGAATTCTTCGATCACTCCATCGGCGGCAACCAGATCCCCGGGGAAAGCGTCCTGCAGGGCCTGGTACTGGGCGGCGCTGAGATGCTGAGCCTCGTACCCGATGGATTTGAGATCATGCTCCTTGGCCAGGGAGGCCACGGCGGCGGGTACCGAGCCGTAATCGTCCCGCCAATTGACAATGGTGTAGTCGGGGCACTCGTAGGATACCTGCTCGGTGTACCGGGGATCGGTGAGGAAGAACTTTTCTCCCGCGGTGAGCAGCAGCCAGGAGTCTTCCCCGGTGTAATGGCTGACGTACTTGACATTTACCGGCTTGCTGACCAGCATGCCGGCCAGATGTTCACGCTCCATGTAGGCAAGCAGACGTTCCATCCTTACTTCCCGGCCATAAAGGCCTCAATCTCTTCGATGGTTCTGGGAATGGAGGCGGTGAGATTTTCACAGCCGTCCTCCGTGACCAGGCAGTTGTCCTCCAGACGGAAGCCGATGCCCCACTCCTGGCAGTAGATGCCGATGTCCACGCAGAACACCATGTTGGGCTGAATGATTTCCGCCTCCACCAGGTCGTGGGTGTCCCAGCCTACGTGGTGGGCGCCGCCGTGCCACATGTACTTGCCGATGTCGTCATAGCTTTGACACAGGCCGATGGCCTTCAGCTGTTCGTAGTTGTATTCCCGGGCCAGACGGTCCACATCCGCCATCTTCATTCCCGGACGGATGATGGAGAACATATGCTGGGAGGTGTTGTAGGCGCAGGTATACAGCAGACGCTGCTTTTCGGAAAAAACACCGTTGCAGGGCCAGCCCCGGGACACATCGTTGAACAGATGGTCATACTGGGCGCCCACGTCGTTGAGCACCATGTCCCCGTCCTTGGCCTGGCCGGTGTAATCGTAGTAGTGGATGCAGAAGTTGTTGTCCCCGGCGGAGACGATGCTGGGGAAGGCGGGGGAGAGACAGCCCCGCTGAGCCAGGGCATAGTCAAATTCCGCTTTGTACTGGTACTCGTACATCCCGGGCTTGGAGGCACGCATCATAGCCAGAATGCCGTCCCGGGTAATGGTGACCGCCTGACGGATGGCGGCGATTTCACAGGGCTGCTTAATGGTACGCAGCTGGCGCACCCGGCGGGACACGTCGATCACGTCCAGGAAGGGGTGGTGCTTGGCCAGTCTACGGGCCATCCGCATCCCCTCGCTGTCCCGATCCTCCGGCGCGTTTTTATAGCAGTCCAGCGCGGCGTGGACATAACGGCCGGAGCGCAGCAGGTTGAACAGCGCGGTCTTCAGCTGGGAACGGAAGGCGATGGTTTTTATACCGGAACGCTTTGTAGCTTCCTCTTCCTTCAGACGGGAGCCGGTCCACCGTTCCGCAAGGGGATCGGGGGGAAGGAGATAAAGGGTTTCTTCCACGGCGTCTCCCGTTTTGACAGCCAGCAGGACGGAATCCTCCTGTTCGATGCCGGTGAGGTAGAGGAAATTACGATCCGCGTAGAAGGGATAATTCTCGTCGGCGGTCTTCCGAACGGCCCGGCCGGAGAAAAGAAGTAAAATCGTGTCCGACGGAAGGCTGTCGTACAGCCGGCGGCGGTTTCCACTGTGGAATTCCGCGTCCATAAGAAGACTCCTTTCTGCCATGAACCTGCATTTTACACCGAAAACTTGCATTTCCAGCAAATACAATTGAATGACAATAAAATGTCTAGAGGAATTATACTATAGCGACAGCTGTGTGGCAAGAATTTTTTTGCGAGTTTGACAAGAGATATGGTTTTCCTGTCCCTGTGGGATGGAATATTGAGAATAAATCTTGTTTGTGACAAAAATATTTGGAAATAAAACACGCCTTATTCCTAAAATTATGTTAAAATAACTGGAAAGAGATTGGGGACGGAACAAGAAACAGACAAAAATGATAAAGATTGTGTATTTATAGAGTGGACACATGTACGGAGGAGAAGGATATGAATATAAATGTGAATACCTGCGGAAGAAATCTTGCAGATAAAACAAAACTCCTGTTGGTTGACCGAAAAAAGGAAACGTGATAGGCTGAAGAAAAGGCCGATGGCCGGAAAGGCGGGGGAAAGATGACCTTTGAAGAGATGTTTGGGAAAATGGAAGAATATGTGGCCCAGGCCGATGTCAGCGGCATCCGGGAGCATCTGGCTTATCAGTTCAATGTGACCGGAGCGGGAGCGGGCACCTTCTACATTGAGGTGAAGGAGGGGGTCTTGACCATTCGGCCCTATGACTATCGGGACAGGGATGTTCTGTTTACCTGTTCGGCGGATACCTTGTTCAAGCTGGCGGAGGGGAAAGCGGATCCCATCCCTGCGGTGATGATGGGGCGGCTGAAGGTGGAGGGAAATATTGACAAGGCCCTGAAGCTGAAGGAATTTTTGGGAAAGAAGAGATAACGGCAAAGGCCGGAGCCCGCGGGCTCCGGCCTTTGATATGGGATGGGTTACAGGGGAGGCAGCTTGTTTTTCCGGCGGCGACGGCGAATGGACCACACAACAAGAATGACCACCGCCAGGACGATGAGGATGACGGGGGAGAGGAACATCAGCATCATGGGCAGGTAGGGGCTTCTCAAGGTGCTGAAAAATTCCTGGATGGGGCTTTCGTCTACCACCAGACGGAGATAGCCCTCTGTGGGCTGGTCGGTGTGATACTGGTAAGTGCGGGGGGCCACCTTTTCAAACTCCAGCTGACCACTGTCCTTCAGAACGGGCATATCCTTGTCCAGATACAGGTTGATGGTCAGGTTCTCAAACCCGCCCCAAAGCTGACAGGGGGCCAGGTAATACTCGATTTCTCCCCGTTTCACGTTGAAGTCATAGTCCGGGTAGCCGCCCAGACGGTAGGGGTAGGAGACCACGATCTCACGGGTCTGTCCTGGCTGGAACGCCAGCTGGAAGGAGATGCCCTCCACCCGGTCTTTGTTCCGGTTCGACATGGACCACACCGTAAGCACGGAGCTGCGCCAGGTGTCCGCCGTGGCCTCCCCGTCGAATTCCAGTTGGTAGGACTCTGTGGTGAAGGGGAGGGAGGCGCCGTCCGCCCACACCTCCACGCCGCCGTCCCCGGTGTTGGGGGCCAGAAACAGGGCCGGGGTGGAGACGGGGGCTTGGGTAAGGTTTTCCATGGTGTAGGTGGCAGTGATTTCCGCGGTGGAGCCGGTGACCACAATGTCCAGAACTTCGTCGGTCACAGTCAGGGAATCATTTTTCTCAAAAGAAACGGTGGAGCCTAGATCCGGGTCGGCTGGAGCGGCCATGTTTGCGGAGACGGGCAGGGCAAGAGTCAGGGACAGGGGCAGGATGGCAAGGAGCGCAGAGCATTTTTTCATGTTTCACACCTCCTACTGCTTTTTCTTTATTTTATGATGAAATACCCCTATATTCTACCTGTAATGGTTACAAAAAGCCCGGTACGGATGCTTCCGTACCGGGCGTAGCATTACCGGGGAGCGGCAGAGCCGGTTTGGGGTTCAGCCTGGGCCTGAGCCATACGCTTGGCGTAGGCGGGCCAGTGGAGGAAGGTGTTGTCTCTGGGGGTGTCGTGAGGGATGACCTTGGGGGCGGCCGCCACCACGGTGGCGTTGTCCGGCACGTCGAAGGTGACCACGCAGTTGGCGCCGATCCGCACGTTGTTGCCCACAGTGATGCCGCCGATGATCTTGGCCCCTACGCCGATGTATACGTTGTCTCCGATGACCGGGGCTCCCTGGCCCCGGCTGTCAGGCAGGGTGTTGGAGCCGATGGTTACCTGATGGAAGATGGTGCAGTCTCGGCCCACCACTGCGCCGTTGGAAATAAAGATGCCGGACAGCCCATGGGGGGTAACAAAGGGGTTGATTTTCCCGGTGCAGGGGATCTCGGCGTTGAATTTCCGCAGAATCCGGGCGTTTTCAAACTCGTACCAGGGGGTGAGAAGGGAGCGGCCCTCCACAATTCGGTTCCGGTTGCGCCAGAACCGGGAGATGGGTTCTACCCGGAACATCCGGTAGATCCCGCGCAGCAGATTCCACATGGCGTTCCCTCCTTAAAAGCACTTCAGCTGATCCTTCCGCAGCAGGCGGTAGGCGTCCCCGTCGGGGACGGTGAGCACCGTACTGCAGTAGTTCTGGTAAACGGCCTTGATGGGCTGGCCGTCCACACGAACCAGGGCGCTGCCGGGCAGTTGGCCCTGTCCATAGGCGCACACCCGCTGGAAGCCGGTCTGGGCCAGCAATTCGTCCACGGTGAGGCAGTCCCGGTCAACCTGCTTCTTTCCCTTGACCCGGCCATCCTGCCCGGCCAGGCGCAGGCCGATGGCGGCCAGAGCCCCTACCACGCCCTGTCCGGTGCCGCCGTGCTCGCTGAGATGGACGCGGCACTCCGCCGCCAGGGCGTAGGCGTCCGCCTTGGTGAGCACTTCCTTCTTGGCCCGGTAGCCCCAGAGGGTCAGCTCCTCCGGGTGGATCATGACGGCCTCGTCGGCCACACACAGGCCGGGGTCGGCCCCGTCAGCCAGATGGGTCTCCAGATAGCGGGACCCCAGGGCGATCAATTCCTCCCCGGTGACCTCTCCCTCCACAATGGCACACATGGCGCTGTTGTGGGAGGTAAAGGGGACGTTGGGATGGACAAAAAGCTGATGCCGGGAGATAAAGCTGGTTTGCCAGGGGAGAGAGTCCAGGAAGTCCTGGAGCAGATGCCCGGTGCCCAGGGTGTTGAGATTGTCGGTGTCGTCAAAGGAAAGATAGAATCGGCTCATGCCGCTGCCTCCTCTCTGGGGGCTCTCATGCCCTCTCCGCTGAGAATGTCCGCGATCTGATCGTCGGTGAGATCCAGGGTAAAGAAGTCGTGATAGAAGGAACGAATTTCATCCTGGATATTGATATCGGTAAAATACTCCGGGTATAGGGTGGACGCCAGGTAAAGCACCGCCAGGGGGGATTCCAGGGAGCCGGGATGGGCCCAGCGGGACATACCCACCGGGAGCTGGAGCACGTTGCCCTCCCGGACGGCCCGCAGGCCGGAGAACTTGTCGTCGGTTTTGAAGTATTCCACGGCGCTGGGCTCATTGGCTAGCACCACATCGGGGTCCCAGACGTAGATCTGTTCCACGGTGACATACCCCTTCTCTCCATCCACCTGGAGCTCCTGGGCGTCGGTGACCACGTTGAGACAGCCCGCCGCCTCCAGCACCTCATAGGACAGGGTCTGGGGGATATCGGTACGGACCACCTCGTTGACGGAGTGGTACACGGTGAGCTTGTCCTCCTCCGGCAGCTGGGACAGACGCTCCTTCACCATCTGGATGGTGGAGCGGTAGTAGTCCAGATAGGCGTTGGCCCGATCTTCACAGTCCAGGGCCTGGCCCATGACGGAGATGCTGTTGATCTGATCCTCCATGGTGACATACTCCACCACCACGGCGGGGATGCCCAGGGAGGTGAGCTTTTCCATCTCGCCCTCATCCTGAAGGTTGGAGGCCCGGAGGAAAATCAGATCGGGGCTCACGGCTGCCAGCTCCTCAATATTGATGGAGCCGCTGGTGTAGGGGCAGGGCATAGAGTCGATATCGGGAATTTTAATCTGCATCAGTGCGTCCCGTTTCAGGCCGTCCACCACGGCGGCCACCCGATCCTCACAGCCCAGGAGGACGGCCACATGGCCGGTGTAGGCGTACAGACAGGCGATTTTGTCCCGCTGCTCCGGGAGCTGAACCGTCCGCCCGGCGCAATCCACCAGTGTTTCTCCGCCGGCAGAGGCGGAGCCATCCGACGGCTGGGCGGGGGAACAGGCGGTCAGCAGCAACACTGCGGCAGCCGCGGCGGCGAGAAGGGATCGAATTCGTTTCATCACAGGTCTCCTTTTGTTATTGGCTCCAGGCGGCCAGAAAGTGTCGGCCCTGCACCTGAACCAGTTGACTGTTGATCTGATACATCTTTTCCAGATAACCGGAGGTGAGCAGATCCACCGGGGCGCCGCCCATGCTGAGGGCTCCGCCCTCCATCAGCGCCATCTTCACCTGGGCGCCTCCGTCCTGGAATTGCAGGGGGTGGTTGAAGTCGTGGGTGGACATGAGGATAGCGGTGCCCCGCCTGCGGGAGACGTCCAGCAGCAGATTGAGGATGTGCTGGGTGCGCCGGATGTCCAGATGGGCGGCGGGCTCGTCCAGCACCAGCAGGGCGCTGTCCTGGTACAGGGCCCGGGCCAGCATGACCATTTGAAGCTCGCCGCCGCTGAGGGTGGTGTAGGGCTCCTGGGCCAGGTGGGCGATGCCCAGCTCTTCCATAATGGCCAGGGCGCCATGCTCCTGTTCCCGCCCGGACAGCATGCCGCTCCGGCTCCGGGTCTGGCCCATGGCCACCACGTCCAGGGTGCGGTAGGGGAAGGAGCGGGAGTGGGTCTGGGGCACGTAAGCCAGCTGGGCGGCCAGCTCCCTGGGAGAGTAGCTGCTCAGGGGCTGCCCCTGGATCAGCACGCTGCCCGACTGGGGCTTGAAATGGCCCAGAATGCAGTGCAGCAGGGTGCTTTTTCCGCACCCATTGGGGCCCACCAGGCAGAACAGCTCGCCGGGGGCGATGTCCAGAGCCACCTGGGAAAAGACCTGCTTCCGCCCGTAGGAGAAGGAAAGGTCCCGAACCTGGAGAAGATTCATTTCCAGCCACCTCCTTTGTACCGGCGGAGGAGATAAATGAAGAAGGAACCGCCGATGAGGGAGGTCATGATGCCCAGAGGGATCTCCGCTCCGGTAAGGGTGCGGCACAGGGTGTCAATGAGGATCAGGAAGGAGGCCCCCATAAGCATGCTGTATGGGATAAGGCGGCGGTTGTCGCTTTTCACCAGAAATCGGGCCATGTGGGGAATGATCAGGCCCACCCAGCCGATGGTGCCCGCGATGCTTACCGCTCCGGCGGTGGCCAAGGTGGCCCCGGACACCACAATCAGCCTGGCCCGCTTTACGTTCAGCCCCATGCTGAAGGCCTCCTGATCCCCCATGGACAGCACATTGATCCAGGAGGCGGAGAACAGCAGCAGGAGCATTCCGACCAGCATGGCGGCATAGGCCACGGGGATGACGGAGGAGTCAATGGAGGCCAGGCTCCCCATATTCCAGAATACGATGGAGGCCAGTTCGTTGGTGGGGTCGGCCACATATTTCAGGAAAGAGAGCAGGGCGGAGAAGATGGAGGAGACAATGGTTCCACCCAGAACCAGCATCAGGGCGGTTACCTCCCCGCACATCCGGGCCACCATGAAGCTGAGCCACACGGCGGCCAGGCCGAAAACAAAGGCGAATTCCGGAGCAAAGGTGGTGCCGGAGAAAAGAAGAATGGACAAAGCGGCGCCGAATCCGGCGCCGGAAGATACGCCAAGAACCCCTTGACTGACCAAGGGGTTCTGAAACAGGCCTTGAAAGGCGCAGCCGCTGGCGGCCAGTGCCGCACCCACCAGCGCGCCGGACAGGGTACGGGGCAGGCGGTTATCCATGACGATGGATACCGCGTCGGTACCCATGCCGAAGGAATGGCCGCTGACCTGCTGGGCGATGGACAGAATGATTTCAGCAGGGGTCAGAGGATAGCGTCCCACCCCCATGCTGATGAGAAGGACCGCAGCCAGCACCAGAATGGCCGCAGCCCACTTTCTGCCGTAGACCGGAGTCATGGATTACCGTCTCCGGCGGGCGTTGGCGGAGGCCAGCAGCATCATCAGAATGACGACCGCCACGGCAAAGTAGAGCAGGGGCATGTTGCGGCCGCTGTCCTGGGTGGTCTCGGCGGAGGAATCGGCGCTGCCGTCGGTCTGGGCGGAGCCGTCAGAAGAGGTGGAGGAGGCGGCACCGTTGGCGGAACCGTCGGCCTGAGCGTCAGACTCGCCGGACTGAGCAGCCTGGCCCACGGTAAAGGTCAGGGTGTAGTCTTCCTTCATGGCCTCGCCGCTTTTGGAGGTGACGCCTGCGGCGGCGGTGAGGGTATAGCTGCCGTCCGCCAGATCCTGGGGGAGCTGGATGACCACATTTTCCTTCTGGTCAGGCTGGATCTGGTCGTCGGCCATCACCACCTGGATCTCCACGGGAGCCCCCTGGCTGTCCGTCACGGTGAACAGGGCCTGGTTGGCCTCGGCCACGCTGGCGTTGGTCACATTCTTGGAGAAGGTCAGGGTGATGGAGTCGCCGGCGGACAGGGTGTCCCCGTCCTGAATGGTGGCGGACGCCACGGTCAGGGCCTCGCCCTTCCCGCCGCCGGTGCCGGTTCCGTCGCCGGCAGCGAACGCGTTCATAGGAATGAGCAGGGCCATTACAAGGGCAAAAATGACTGCAAATCGTTTCATGGTATGTATCTCCTTTTTCGACTGCGGTGGGATGTGGTTGCCCATAAGGGCGACGGAGCGATTATAGCACAGAAAAACAGCAAATTCTACCCTTTCTTTTGCTGGATGCGCCAGTTTTCGCAAGGAAACGGGATTTCTTGTTTGATTGCTTGACTTTTTTTCACCGACTTTATAAAATAGGTGGGATCAATCAACTATGATATACCCCGGAAATCAAAGGGAAAAGGATGGGAATGCGACATGGCTCAAAATTCCAATAATAAGAAGCAGGTCGAGCAGATCACCGATATGGAGGTGGACTTCGCTCAGTGGTACACCGATGTGTGCAGAAAGGCGGAGCTGATCGACTATACTTCCATTAAAGGTATGTTTATTTATCGTCCCTATGGCTATGCCATTTGGGAGAATATTCAGCGGGAGCTGGATCAGCGGTTCAAGGCCTGCGGCCATGAAAATGTGGCCCTGCCCATGCTGATTCCCGAGTCTCTGCTCCAGAAGGAGAAGGACCACGTGGATGGCTTTGCTCCTGAGTGCGCCTGGGTCACCTACGGCGGCAGCGAGAAGCTGGAGGAGCGGTACTGCATCCGGCCCACCAGCGAGGTGCTGTTCTGCGAGCACTATAAAAATGTGATCCACTCTCACCGTGACCTGCCCAAGCTGTATAACCAGTGGTGCTCCGTGCTCCGCTGGGAGAAGACCAGCCGCCCCTTCCTGCGCCACCGGGAGTTCCTGTGGCAGGAGGGCCACACCATGCATGCCACCGAGGAGGACGCCCGTGAGGAGACCATGCGGATGCTCAACATCTACGCGGACTTCTGCGAGAACGTGCTGGCCATGCCTGTGGTCAAGGGACGCAAGACCGACAAGGAGAAGTTCAACGGCGCTGAGGAGACCTACACCGTGGAGTGCATGATGCACGACCGCAAGGCGCTGCAGGCCGGCACCAGCCACTACTTCGGCGACGGCTTTGCCAAGGCCTTCGACATCACCTTCACCGGCAAGGACAACCAGCTCCACAACCCCCACCAGACTTCCTGGGGCGTGTCCACCCGCCTCATCGGCGGCATCATCATGACCCATGGCGACAACAACGGTCTGGTGCTGCCCCCCCGTATCGCCCCCATCCAGGCCATGGTCATCCCCGTGGCTCAGCACAAGGAGGGCGTGCTGGAAGCTGCCACCGCCCTGCTGGAGCGGCTGCAGGCCGCCGGAATCCGGGCCAAGATGGACGACAGCGATCAGTCCATGGGCTGGAAGGCCGCTCAGTATGAGATGAAGGGCGTGCCCCTGCGTGTGGAAATCGGCCCCAAGGACATGGAGAAGAACCAGTGCTGCATCTGCCGCCGGGACAACGGGGAGAAGATCTTCGTCCCCCTGGATCAGCTGGAGACCACTGCGGCCCAGCTGCTGGACGCCGTCCACGACGGGCTGTACCAGCGTGCCAAGAAGAACCTGGAGGAGCACACCCGGGTGTGTCTCACTCTGGAGGACGTGAAGCAGTTTATGGAGTCCGAGGGCGGCTTCGCCAAGACTATGTGGTGCGGCGATGAGGCCTGCGAACTGAAGATGAAGGAGCAGGCCGGAGTCAGCTCCCGGTGCATGCCTCTGGAGCAGGAGCAGATTGGGGAGACCTGTGTCTGCTGCGGCAAGCCCGCCAAGCATATGATCTACTGGGGCGTGGCATACTGATTCCGTATTCTTTCCCTCACATACAGGTGGGCAGGGCGGTCGCCCTGCCCCTGTTATTTGTGGGGAGTGACAAAAATGCGGAAAAAAGGAAAAGAAGGTAGCCATTTGCCGGGTTATCCGATATAATGGACGGGCTGCAATCGGCATGTCCCCGCGGCGGAGGCCGTGGCGGACTCTCTCCTCCTTCCCGGACGAACCGGAGAAATCAGAAAGAGAGTGTATGAGCTTATGATAAACGACATCATCAGTCAGATCAGCAACGTAATGTACTCTTACCTGCTGATCGTCCTCCTGCTGGCGGTGGGCCTGTATTTTACCATCCGCACCCGGTTTGTCCAGTTCCGCATGTTTGCGGAATCCATCCGTGTGGTGGGAGAAAAACCGGAAAAGGTGGGGTCCGTCTCCTCCTTCCAGGCCCTGATGGTATCCACCGCATCCCGGGTGGGTACCGGTAATATCGTGGGTATTTCCGGCGCCATCTGCCTGGGCGGCTACGGCGCGGTGTTCTGGATGTGGGTCATCGCCATCATCGGCGGCGCCTCCGCCTTTGTGGAGTCCACCCTGGCCCAGATTTACAAGCGCCGCAATCCGGAGACCGGCGAAAGTTACGGCGGCCCCTCCTATTATATTGAAGCAGCTCTCCACAGCCGTCCCCTGGCCGTGGTGTTTGCCCTGGCACTGATCCTCACCTACGCGGTGGGCTTCAACATGGTGGCCTCCTACAATCTCCAGTCCACCTTCTCCGGCTACGCCTTCTACGATCCCAAGACCACCCCCTTCGTCGTGGGCACGGTGCTGGCCCTGCTGGTGGGCTACTGCATCATGGGCGGCGGAAAGCGGATTCTGTCCATTACCTCCACCCTGGTGCCCTTTATGGGCGGAATGTACGTGCTGGTGGCCATCATTGTGGTGGTGCTGAACATCGGACTGCTGCCTGAGGTGCTGGGCCGGATTTTCACCGAGGCCTTTGATTTTAAGGCCATTTTCGGCGCTTTTGCCGGTTCCTGCATGATGCAGGGCATCAAGCGGGGCCTGTTCTCCAACGAGGCCGGCGTGGGCTCCGCCCCCAATGCCGCCGCCTCCGCCAACGTCAGCCACCCGGCCAAGCAGGGCCTGGTGCAGATGCTGTCCGTGTTCATCGACACCCTGCTGATCTGCACCGCCACCGCCTTCATGCTCCTGTGCTCCGGCGTGGAGCCGGACAAGGCGCTGGAGGGTTCCCCATATGTGCAGGCCGCCCTGTCCCACACCTTCGGAGCCATCGGCCCGGTGTTTATCACGGTGGCGATGGTGCTGTTTGCCTTCACCACCCTGATCGGCAACCTGTACTATGTGGACAACGCGTGGAATTTTATCTTTAAGGAAGTGCCCCCCAA
>CALXDY010000144.1 GCA_944387225.1 uncultured Oscillospiraceae bacterium
GCAACAAATTCAGTCCCGAGGTGACCGTGACCCGCGCCCAGGCTGTCACCTTCCTGTGGAGAGAACTGGCGTAATGTTACCGTAGCAGGTTGGGTGATAACACAATGTTAAGTCGCCCCTTTTGCCTTACCGGAGGCAAAACCTCCACCTAACCGAATACGACCACCCGCTGAAAAGGCGCAGGCAGCCAAACAGATTGATGTGCATTATAATTTTATCGGAGAAATTGACTTGTCCCCGGAGTATATCAAAACAAATACCTAAGTACCAGACCATCCCACACAGATTGCAATATACATTTATGAGTGATTTCCTTCCCTGTGGCACACTATTTCAGGATTAACTTGAGGAACCTGCGGGGCATGTTTTTAATTTGGAACAAAGATTTCCTTTTTTCGTCTAAGTATGATATCATCCCCCAACGAGGAGGCTGTCCGCATGGGAAATTGGAAATTGTTTCTGATACTGGTCCTGGTTCTGTCGGCGGTGGGCTGCGCCCAGTAGGAAGAACCCACCCACCAGGAGTCCACGTTCCAGGCGTCGATTCTTGAAATCGGCGACGGCTATTTCCTGGTGGAGCCCCAGGAGGGCAGCCCGGAAAAACAATCCGCGGATCAAATTCTGGTTCCCAGTGAACCCATGGATCCCGTCCTTGCACCGGAGGTAGGTGATCTCATTATGATTACCTACAGCGGCGCCATCCTGGAATCCTACCCCGGACAGCTGTCAGAGGTTTACCGTATCGAGGTGGTGGAATAAAGCATCCGCCAAAACGGACAGGCCCCGGGCGGGACTTTGTTTTTCCCACCCGGGGCACCGTCCATGCAAATGCATCCGATTATTTTGTCGTGCCTGTCATATCTCTGGCGCCGTCGGCTACGTCGTCCATAGCCTGCTTTCTGTCCTGCATCAGGTCATCCCAGCTGTCCTGGATGGATCGTCCGATCTCCTCCCACTGGGTCATCCCCGTATCACGGTCGGTGACACGGCCCCTGGCATCGGCAGTATACCGTCCGTCCGCCTTCATGTCGGACATCATGTCATTGGCCCCGGCCACAGTCCGGCTGTTCATACCCGCGTCCGTGGTGGTGCGGGTGGTTTTATCCGTTTGGCCGCACGCCGTCAGCGTCAGGGCAAGGGCGCCTGCAAGGCCAAGCGCCATCCATTCCTTTCCCATGGTCTCATCCTCCTCCCCATTTCACTGCTGTCAGTCATGCCCTGCCGCGATCCCCACAGGAGGATCGAAGGAATGGGCAGGGCGCAGCTCACAGCGCAGGATGCTTCATCCATGGTCTAGTGTGCGCTGCCGGACAGAAATCATGGCCGTCAGTTTTTGTCAAAGCGGAAGATTTTGAAACAAGAAAAGGCCGACGGCGCATCTGCGCCGCCGGCCTTCAGCCGTTTTTAGGAGTTACTCCTCGTCCTCTTCCTCGCCGTCCACAACATCGTCGGACAGGTCCAGGGCGAAGCGGGTCTCACAGTTGGGGCACTGGATCTCACCAGCAGCCAGCGCCTCATCGTCGATCACCAGAGGCTCCTCACAGTTGGGGCACTCCACCTCGAAGAAATCGTCGTCCTCGTCGTCGTCATCCTCGTCCTCAAACACGACCTCTTCCACATCGGCCAGATCGTCGGACAGCACGTCGATCTCCTCACCAAGGGCCAGCGCGTTCTCCTCCAGATCCTCGATGGACATGGCGACTTCCTCCAGAATGCCGATCATCACAGAGATCAGCTTGCCCTCCTTGGACTTCTCAACGTCCAGATTCAGGCCCTCGGCCAGTCCCTTCAGATACGCGACTTTCTCAGAAATGGTCATAGTATGCTCCTCCTTTTGGCTATGCCTCAGTTGGGTAATTGCTTGAAACTAGTGTGCTCCTGCTCCGGGGCTCGGACGCTTAGCTTTATCACGCCTCGCTCCCTCCGCTGCGGCGCACTGCTCGCCCCTCCGCAAAAAACACCTTGCGCCGTTGGCGCAACTGCTTTTTTGCCTCCGGGTCTCACTGTACGCCTGCTCCGGGGCTCAGACGCTTAGCCCTTGCAGCGCTCCAGGTACTCGCCGGTACGGGTGTCGATCTTGATCTTGTCGCCGGGGTTGATGAACAGGGGAACCTTGATCTCAGCGCCGGTCTCCAGAGTGGCGGGCTTGGTCACGTTGGTAGCGGTATCGCCCTTGAAGCCGGGATCGGTCTCAGTGACCTCCAGCTCCACAAAGGTGGGGGGCTCCACGCCGAAGACGCTGCCCTTGTAGGACATCACCTTGCAAGGCATGTTCTCCTTCACAAAGCGGAAAGCATCGCCCAGCAGATCCTTGCCGATGGGCAGCATGTCGAAGGTCTCCATGTCCATGAAGTAGTACAGGTCGCCGTCGTTGTAGCTGTACTCCATCTCCTTACGCTCCACGAAGGCCTGCTCAAACTTAGCAGTGGGGTTGAAGGAGGTCTCGGTCACGCCGCCGGTGATGATGTTCTTCATCTTGGTGCGGACAAAGGCAGCGCCCTTGCCGGGCTTCACGTGCTGGAACTCAACGACCTGCATAACCTTGCCGTCCATCTCGAAGGTCACGCCGTTGCGGAAATCACTGGCGGAAATCATTGCCATAGGAATCATCCTCCATTGTATATGTTTAGTAACTGATTCATTTTAACCCGTTTTCCCGGTTTTGACAAGGGGGTTTTCCAAATTTCAAAGGACAATCAGCTCTTTGGGTGACTGGGTCAGTACCTGACACCCGTCCTCCCTCAGGGCCACCACATCCTCAATGCGGACACCGAAGCGGCCCGGCAGGTATACGCCAGGCTCCACCGACAGCACCGCCCCCACAGGCAGCGGAGAAACGTTGCTGTAGGCGGCGTTGGGGGCCTCGTGGATCTCCAGCCCCAGGGAGTGACCCAGACTGTGGGAGAACCACTGTCCATAGCCAGCTTCATCCAGCACCTGACGGGCCGACTGATCCAGCTCCTGGCCCGTGATGCCCGCCCGTGCGGCCCGGATCCCGGCCTTTTGGGCTGACAGCACCGCCTGGTAGACCCGGCGCATCTCCTCATCCGGGTGTCCCACAGCCACGGTGCGGGTCATGTCGGAGCAATATCCGCCCCAGACGCACCCGAAGTCCATCGTTACGAACATACCCGGGCCAATCACCGTATCTCCGGGAACGGCATGAGGCATGGAGCCATTGGCTCCCGCCGCCACAATGGGGTCGAAGGACATCCGCTCCGCTCCCCGGCGCAGCATCTCATATTGCAGGCGCGCGGCCACCTCCCGCTCCGTCATGCCCGGTCGGATAAACGTCAAAATGGCGGAGAAGGCCTCATCGGTAATCCGCTGCGCCTGAACCATGGCGGCCAGCTCCTCCTGATCCTTGCTGGCCCGCAGTTCATCCACCAGCGCCTGGGCCGGCGTCAGCTGACAGGGCAGCTGGGTCAGGCGTTCATAGGCCGCCACCGTGGTATATCCGTCCTCAAAGCCCAGCCGCCGGATGCCCAGCTCATCCACCGCCTGACGCAGGAGGGCCATGTGGCTTTTTTCCCGGGTGGTCATGGTGATTTCCGCCCCGGACACCTGCTTTTCCGCCGCCTCAATATAACGGGCATCGGTAAAATAGCGGCAGCTGTCCGCCGTTACCACCACCGTGCCCTCGCCGTAAAAGCCCACGGCGTAGAACTCTCCGGGCCGGCTGGTCAATACCATGGCATCCAGCTGGTACTGGGCCAGCTTGTTCCCAATCTCCTTCAGATGATTCATCCCGAACCCTTCCTTTCCTACTGATGTTCCGGCGGCATGCTCCCCAGGGCCTGCCGGTAACACTGCTGCATGGCCACCGCGTCCTCCCCCTGGGTCCCCGCACTCTCACAGATAAAGGTGGGGCCCCAGCCACGCCGGGCCACCTCCCGGGCCAGGGGCTCCCAGTCCGGGCCGAAGCCGCCGTGGTCGGCAAAGGTGCGGTGCCGTTTTTCTCCCCCTCCCGGGGTAAATTCAATCCGGGAGAAGTGGCTGTGGAACCGGGCAGCCCGCTCCCGTCCCAGCATCTGCTCCACCCGATCCAGCATTCGGACGCAGGCCTCCGTCCCCTCCAGCTCCCCAAGGGAGCGGGCGTACAGGTGGCCGAAGTCGATGCAGGGAACCAGCCTTTCATCCAGCGTACACAGCTCCAGAACCTCGTCCAGATCCCCCAGCTGATTGATCTTTCCCATGGTCTCGGGGCACAGGGCGATATGCCCATATCCACCATCTTCACAGGCGGACAGCACCTGGGGCAAAACCCGCTTTGCGATGTCCAAAGCTTCCCGCCTGCTGCGCTTCATCAGGGCCCCGGAGTGGATCACCACCCGCCCGGCCCCCATCCAGTCCGCCGCCTGACAAGCGGCGGTGATGTAGCCAATGGTCTTTTTCACGGACTCCCGCTCCGGATTTGCCAAGTTGATGAAATACGGCGCGTGGAGAGACAGGATCACACCCGCCTGGCGAGCCTTCTCCCCCAGCTTCCGTGCCGTCTCCTCCCCCACATGGACGCCCTTCCCACATTGGTATTCATAGCACTCCAGCCCCAGACCGGCGATCCACGCCGGAGCGGCCAGGGAGGATTTATGAACCTTGGAGAAGGATTCTGAATTGCCCGCCGGGCCGAATAACGCCCTCACAGGAACGCCCTCCTGCCCCCCAGCAGACGGAAGGGTGTCTCCGCCGCGTACCGAATATACCGGCCGGGATTGCCCGCCAGGCGGATGGGCCGTACCAGCAGCGGGGTCACCCCTGCCCGGTTGGCCCCCAAGGTGTCGGTAAAGATCTGATCCCCCACCATCACTGTCTCCTCCGGTTTCCGGCCCATGCGCTCCATGGCCCGGAGATAGCCGCCCCGCTTTGGCTTGCCGGAATGGCCCTGGAAGGGCACCCCCAGCGCCTGGGCAAATTGCTGGGCCCGGCCCGGTTTACGGCTGTTGGAGAGGATAAACAGCTGGATCCCCTCCGCCTCCAGGGCCTGCTTCCAGGCCACAACCTCCGGGGTAGGCTGGGTCACCCGGTAAGGTACCAGGGTGTTGTCCAGGTCCGCAAGGACCAGGGTGATTCCCTTGGCACGAAGGGCCTTGGGATCCAGTTGCGTAACGGAGGAATAGACCCCCCGTGGAATGGGTGAAAAGGACACGGAACCGTCCTCCTTATTGGAATGATAGCGGCAGGCGATACATAGTCATAAAGCAAGAGCGTGTCCCGCCGGGGGCGGGAAACGGACTGAAAAAACGAATCACAGGCGCTCTTTGGCTATTGTACCATGAGCAGCCCATTTGGACAAGGGGGAGCAAACTATGTCAAATCTGAAGCTCATCGTTCTGGTCACGCCTGACCGCCTGTCTCAGGTTCAGCGTCTGCCCGTCACACCCGCGCACCTGGCCTATCGAATGGGCCGGGGCCCCCACTTGTTCCGCACCGGGAGCTCCGTCTCGCTCCGGGGCGGATATCTGGTGGTGGACTGCCTCGGGTTTGACGGCATGGGCAGGACTGACCCCTTCTGTCAGGAGGTGGTGCGGGAGTGCTCCGCCAGGGGATTTACCGGCATCATCTGTGACTTTGAAGGGGGACGGCTGCCTCCGTTAGAACAGATTGTCCGTACCCTGGGAGACCAGTGTCAGCACAGGGGCTGGGAGCTGCTGATCCCGGAGCCTTACGGCAGCTGCACGCCCTACGGAAAGGTTCTGCTCTCCTCCGCCCTGTCCGGCGGTTCCCTGCTCCAGCGGCTTCGGGAGGGGCTGGAACGCTTTGGACCGGACCGGGTTGCCCTGGGTCTGGAACGGACGGCGGAGGACTTTTTCCTCCCCTCCCCCACCGGCGGCGGGGTGGCCCTGACCCAGGAGGAGCTTCACGCCCGCATGGAGCGGCTCCAGCCCTCCGTCTTCTTTTCCCGGGAGCTGTGCGCCCGGTACTTTACTTACATGAGCCGGGACTCGGGAGCTCACTTTGTTCTCTTTGACGATCCGGATACACTGGCCCGAAAGGTATCCCTGGCCCAGTCCCTGGGAATCCACACAGTGGTGGGGGCCTGGGAGGAGCTGTCCGACGCTGTCTCCCTGTTTCCCCTCCGCCCGGCGGAAAGCGGACGGGCGCAGACCCGGATTCTCCGTTGACGGGTGGGCAGCGGATCGGTATAATAAAGGTAACGATACTGGTGAGAGGAAGGATTTTTATGGTTCGTCATATTGTTTCCTGGAATTTCAAGCCCGGCCTGACCCCCCAGCAGCGGCAGACGGCGGGCGCCCAGGCGGTGGAGCAGCTCAATGCCCTTCAGGGTCAGATCCCCTGCCTGCGCTATATTCTGGCCTGCTGCCCGCCCCTGGACAGCAGCAACTGCGACCTGGTGCTTTACTCCGAGGTGGACAACGCGGAAGATCTGCCCGCTTATCAGAACCACCCCGCCCACCAGGCGGTGCTCCCCCTGGTCCGGGAGTATTTCTGTGACCGCCGCTGCTGCGATTTCTAAAAAACAGAGCGAAAAGGGTGTTGACATTCCCCTGGGACTATGGTATAGTACCTATTACCTGTGAAAAGGGGCTTTTGTCGTGGGCATTTTTACGGTGTGTGACCTCCGACCCCCTCATCCAGCCGGAACACAGGGAGGCAATCGCCGAGTCCCACCGTAACGCCCCGGTGCGGGTATGATCCGTGCCCAAGCGTCGCTGGATTCGGCAATCGGCCGCGTCCAGCGATTTTCGCTTTTTCGCGGCGTTCACAGCGACGGCCCCGCCGCCGCAAAACAATAAGGAGGTGCCGAACGTATGGCAAGCAAAGCCGGCGCGCGCATTAAGATCACCCTGCGGTGCTCTGAGTGCAAGCAGAGAAACTACAACACCAAAAAGAACAAGAAGAATACCCCCGACCGTCTGGAGCTCAACAAGTACTGCCCCTTCTGCAGAAAGCACACCGTCCACAACGAGACGAAGTGATTTCGTGCAGGATGAAAGGAAAGAAGGGTAATCAGAATGGCTGAAAACGAGAAGATGGAGCAGAACACCTCTGCTGCCTCTGCCAAGGCTGCCAAGGCCAAAAAGGACAAGAAAAGCGGCAAGCCCGGCATGTTTGCCCGCATCGGCCGCTGGTTCCATGAACTGAGGATCGAGCTGAAAAAGGTTGTCTGGCCCACCAGACAGCAGACCGTGAACAACACTCTGGTGGTTATCGCCAGCGTATTTGTGGTGGGAGTCTTCATCTGGATCTTCGACGCCATCGCAGGCGGCCTGATTCAGGCGCTGATTCACCTGGTACAGGGGTAAGGTGATCGGAATGGCAGGCAATGCACAATGGTATGTGGTTCACACCTACTCTGGTTATGAGAACACGGTGAAAGCCACCATCGAGAAGTACGTGGAAAACCGGAGCCTGCAGGATGTGATCCATGAGATCTGCATCCCTCTGGAGACGGTCACCGAGATCACCGACAAGGGCCGCAAGGAAGTGGTTCAGAAGGTGTTCCCCGGATACGTGCTGGTCAAGATGGTCATGAACGATGAGACCTGGCACGTGGTACGAAACGTCCGCGGCGTCACCGGTTTCCTGGGTGAGGGCAACAACCCCATCCCCCTGTCTGAAGAAGATGTAGCCGCTCTGGGCGTTGAAAAGCGCGAGGTGGTTGTCTCCTATCAGGTGGGCGACAGCGTGAAGATCATCGACGGCGCTCTGGAGTCCTTCCTGGGCACCGTGGAGGAAGTTGACCTGGATCACAACATGGTTCGGGTGGTCGTGTCCATGTTCGGACGAGAGACGCCCGTAGAACTGGAACTGGATCAGGTTGAGCCTGTAGAGGGCTGACCTGCCGGACAAGCAATCCCTGCGGCCTGGGGCCGCACCGTGGGAGGGACGGCGCTGTCCGTTCCGCCAAATGAGCCAATGGCTCAACACAACCACATTTTTTCATATGGAGGTGCTCATTCGTGGCACAGAAAGTAACTGGATATGTAAAACTGCAGATTCCCGCCGGTAAGGCGACTCCCGCCCCCCCTGTTGGTCCCGCTCTGGGCCAGCACGGCGTGAACATCGCCGCCTTTACCAAGGAGTTCAATGAGCGGACCAAGAACGACGTGGGCATGATCATCCCCGTTATCATTACCGTCTACGCCGACCGCTCCTTCACCTTTATCACCAAGGCCCCCCCTGCCGCCGTGCTGATCAAGAAGGCCTGCAACATCGAGTCCGGCTCCGGTGTGCCCAACAAGACCAAGGTTGCCACCATCAGCAAGGAAGATGTCCGCAAGATCGCCGAGACCAAGATGCCCGACCTGAACGCCGCCAGCATCGAGGCCGCTATGAGCATGATCGCCGGTACTGCCCGCTCCATGGGCGTCGTCGTGGGCGAGTAAGGAGGGTACAGTAATGTTTAGAGGCAAGAAATATCAGGACAGCGTAAAGAAGTTCGACAAGAACACCCTGTACGATACCAACGAGGCCATGGGCCTGGTGGTGGAGACCGCTCCCGCCAAGTTCGACGAGACCGTCGAGCTGCATGTAAAGCTGGGCGTTGACTCCCGTCACGCCGACCAGCAGGTCCGCGGCGCCAT
>CALXDY010000145.1 GCA_944387225.1 uncultured Oscillospiraceae bacterium
CATGGCTTCTACTACTAGTTGCTTAAATTCTGGTGTATATCTCTTGTTTGGTATTCCTTTTGGCATAATAAAACACCCCACTTGCTATTCAGTATATCATACTGTCTAACAAATGGGGTGCAGTTCACAGGAAGCGGGCGGGATTTTCCTTGTCATCTGTTCAGGACAGCGGCGTCAAATAATCGGCGGAGACATAGCCGTTGATCACGCTGCCGGAGGCGTCGGCGAAGAGCACGTGGTACCAGCCCTCCGTGTCATTGTCCAGCACCACCACCCGGTTGCCGTTGCGGAGGCTGGCAATTACCTTGCCCTCCATGCTGGGGGCACTGCGGACGTTGAGGGTGGTATCCACCACCACCTGGCCCACCGTCTGGGCAGGACCGCACTGGATGGTGGCGGAGGCAGTCAGCTCGCCCCAGGTGGCGGTAATCACCACGCTGGCAGACCCGCTGCCGGTGTAGACGTTGGTGACCTCACCGGTCTGGGAAACCACCGCCACGGTGGGATCGCTGGAGCTCCACACCACCGTACCCACATCGTGGGAGCGCTGGGCGGTCAGCTGGAGGGTCTGGGCAGAGGCCAGCTCCCCCTGGGTCACATCCAGAGTCAGGGTCGCCCCCTCCGGAGGCAGCTCCGGCTCGGGCTCCGGCTGGCTGTCGGGATCATAGGTCATCAGGCGGTAGAGCACCATGGCAAACTCCGCACGGCTCATCTGCCCTCTGGGATTGATATTGCCGCCGGTACCGCTGACAAAGCCCATGGAGACCATGGCGGCGGCATGGGGCTTGGCGTAGTCGGCAATCAGGTCCTTATCCTGGAACTGGTCCAGCAGGGACAGGTCGGCGGCGGTGTCCTGGATGTCAAACAGGGCCAAAGCCTGATGAAGGATGGTGAAGGCCTGCTCCCGGGTGATGGCCTGCTTGGGGGCGAACTTGCCCTCGGCCACGCCGGACACCAGTCCCTTGGCGCTGGCCCAGGCCACAGCGTCGGCATAGTAGTCCGTCTCCGCCACATCGGTGAAGGCGGCCTTCTCCGTCACAGCGGGGCGGCCCAGGGCGTTATACACCATGAGCACAAAGTCCCCCCGGCTGATGGCGTTGTCCCGTCCAAACTGGTACTGGGAGATGCCGCTGACCACGCCCTGGCTGTAGCAGTAGCACACCGCCTCGTAGGCCCAGTGGTCGGGGGTAACGTCGTTGTGGATGTTTTTCACCGTCACGGGGATGGACTTGGTGATGCCGCCCGCCGTCACCCGGATGGTGCCGCTGACAGACTGGCCGGAGGGGGTGAACACACCGTCGCTGGTGATGGTGCCCACATCCCCATCCACCGACCACTGGCCGACCTGGGCCTGGGACCGCAGCGCGCTGCGTCCCCAGTAGGAGCCGGTGAGGGTAAAGGCCGCCTGGTCACAGGCGTCCACCGTCAGCTGGGTGACCTGGCTGGTCTGCCCCTGGCGGGAGACGGTGAGGTCGGACAGCTGGGACACCACATGGATGGTGGCGGTGCCGGAAATCCCCAGGGAGGGGGACTCTATCTTGATCTGGTCGGTGCCGGCGGTGGAGCCGGCGGTGTAGGTGCTGCCGTTGAAGGAGCCCAAGCCCTTCTGGGAGGTGAACTGGGCGTCGGCCACCCGGCTGGTCACCGTATACGCGTTTTCATCCAGAGCGGCCACATCGCCCAGGGTCACCGTGGACCCAGCCAGCACCACCAGGCCGTCCTCCTGGAGGAACAGCTTCGCCGCCTGGCTCTGCTCCGTCTCCTCCGGCTGCTCTGTGACCAGGAGGATGTAGGTGGCGCAGCCCCGGAGGAAGCCGCCGGAGGGGGAATTGACCACCGTGGCCTTGCTCTGACCGGGGAGCCGGACGCTCATGGCGGAGGAACCGCCGCCGTCCAGATTCACCGCCCAGACACAGCCCTGAGCCAGCAGCTCCCTGGCCAGATCCATCTCGGTCAGGCCAACGGACAGGCTGGTCTGGCGGCCATCCACCTCGTAGAAGATCATGGTGCCGTCGGCCTGCACCCCCATGGCGGTGCGGGGATCCCGGCCGGTGCGGTAAGTCCACTTGCTGCTGTCGGTGATGGCACCGTTCTGAATCAGGATGTCGCCGCAGCCGCTGGCCCAGTCGGCCTGGGACAGCAGCTCATTGTCGCAGCTGGTGGTAATGGTCACCTCATCCCCCACCTGATAGCTGCTGAACACGTCCCAGAAGCCGGACTCATAGGCGGCGGTCATAATATAGTTGTCCTCCCCGATGGGGACGGCGTCCTCCGTCTCGAACACCTCGGTGACCTCCAGGGTGATTTCGCTGTTGACGGAGAAGAGCGTGTCCTGATCCTCCTCCGTCAGCACCATCCGCACCATCCGACCGCCGGCGGCGTTGGTGCGGGTGGAGACGGTGGAGAAGTCCTCATTGTACAGGTACATACCGCCGCCGGAATCCCGCCACTTATTGAAGTGGTCGATATCCACCTGCTTGCCCGTGCGCTCATTGGTGACGGTGATGGTGATTTCCGGCTGCTGAACCAGCACCATCTCCCCATCCACCACCGCCAGGGCGTTTTGCCCGTCGGGGCTGCTGCGGTACTCCCCCTGCTCCAGAGAGATGCCCAAGGGCACGCCGTTCCAGTCGAAAAAGTCGCTGTTGAGCGCACCCAGGACGTTATAGCCCAGGGTCTGGGCATACTGTACGGCAGTATTGATGTTGGCCGTGCCGTATACCGTTTCGGAGCCCTGGAGCACGATGGGGAATACCTGGCTGTCCGGCTCCAGCTGAATGGAGTGGCTCTCCATCCGGCCGGCACTGTGATCGCTGACGGTATTCACATAGGTAAAGCCCTCAGTCAGAGTCTGACTGGTCTGAATTTTTGTCGTTCCCGCCGTGGCGTAGGCGGCAGGGATGGCAAGGGCAGCGGCGGCGGTCAGGGCCAGCGCCCGTCTCAGCTGCTGCCTGATGGTTACACTTCGCATAGAATTCTCCTTTGCCTCTGGGATTGAACCGATACAATGCCGGCGGCTCTCGGCCGCCGGACACGGTATCATCCATTATAGCAGGCAGTAGACATAAAATCAATGTTTCCCGGTTGGGAATTCCCCTGAATAATATGACAAATTCTACCCTTAACAGTTGAAACTACCGATTACTTGGTGTAAA
Source organism: uncultured Oscillospiraceae bacterium (assembly GCA_944387225.1). GTDB lineage: Bacteria > Bacillota > Clostridia > Oscillospirales > Oscillospiraceae > Lawsonibacter. Next base: position 3,156 of record CALXDY010000145.1, read on the forward strand.
ATAAGCAGGTTACATCAAGAAACCGAAAGGAGGGCCACCTTTGTCCCAAAATCCCCGGCAAGCCACGAAAACCATCAGCGTGGTCATGGCCATAACCCTGATCGGTAAGATCCTGGGTCTGCTCCGGGACCGGATGATGGCGGTGCACTACGGCACTGTGGGTATGGAGGCCAAAGCCTTCTATATCGCCAGCCGCATCCCCCGGGTCTTTTTCGACGTGGTGTTTGCCTCGGCCATCGCGGCCTGCTTCATCCCCGTCTTTACGGAATATGCGGCCAAAAAGGGAAAGGCGGAGGCCTTCCGCTTCGCGGGCAACTTCCTGTCCGTGATGACGCTGCTGTCCGCCCTGCTCACCGTGGCAGGCGTCTTTCTGGCTGACCCGCTGGTGACTCTGTTTGCCGACGGCTACGACGCCCAGACCGCTGCCCTGGCCGCCTCCCTCACCCGGATGATGTTCCCCACGGTGCTGTTCACCGGGGTGGCCTTCTCCTTCGTAGGCATTCTCCAGGGAATGGACCGCTTCAACATCCCCGCCCTGATCAGTACCGTGTCCAACCTGGTCATCATCGGCTACTTTCTGTTTCTGGACGACCGGTTCGGCGTCTACGGGCTGGCCGCGGCCTACCTGGTAGGCTGGCTGCTCCAGGCCCTGATCCAGGTACCCTCCCTCATCCGGCTGGGCTTCCGCTGGCGGCCCGACTTTAACTTCCTCTCCGATGGGATGAAGAAGTCCTTTTCCCTCATGGGACCGGTGATGGTGTCCACCTGGGTGCAGCCCATCAACCTGACCATCAACACCAAGTTCGGCTCCCACCTGTACGAGGGGGCGGGGGTATCCGCCATGGAATACTCCACCAACCTGTATCTGGTGATCGCCGGGGTGTTTATCCTGTCCATTACCAACGTGATCTTCCCCAAGCTGTCCCGGCTCACCGCCCAGGATCAGCAGCAGGCCTTCCAGGACACCATCCGCCAGACGGTGCACAGCAGCCTGTTCTTCGTCCTGCCCATGTCGGTGGGTCTGATGACCCTGGCCGGGCCGCTGGTCTCCTTCCTTTACGGCGGAGGCGAGTTTGACCAGTTCTCCGTGGATATCACCACCCAGGCCCTGGTGTGGGTATCTCTGGGCATGGCGGGCTACGCCATCCAAAACATCCTCAGCCGGGCCTATTTCGCCCAGCAGGACGGTCACGCCCCCCTGATTGCCGGCGGACTGTCCATTCTGACCAACATTGTCCTGTGCATGGTGCTGACCCAGCCCCTGGGGGTGTCCGGCCTGGCCATCTCCTCCGCCGTGTCCTCCACCGTGTACGCTCTGCTCCTCCTGATCCCCCTGCAGCGCCGGGGCCAGGGTGTGTTCACCCCTGCCTTCCTGGCGGATCTGGCAAAAATGCTGCTGTCAGCGGCGGTGATGGCCGTTGTGGTGGTTTTGCTGCGTACCGGTCTGCTCCAGGCTCTGCCTCAGGGAAAGCTGGGAGAGCTGATTACCCTTGGTCTGTGCGCCGGAATCGGCGCCTGCGTGTACTTCATCCTTTCCACCCTGCTGGGGCTGGAGGAGGCGCGGATGGCCCGCGCCATGGCAAGTCGAATCTGGAAGCGAGGTTAATCCATGGAACAAGTGAAAACCGTATTCCGTGCCAGTCTGTTGTACCGGTTTCTGGCCGCCCTGTGCCTGTGGTTCAGCGGCCAGTGGTGGGGCAGCGGCATCATCCAGTGGTTCATCCATCCCCCTCTCTCCCTGGAACAGGCCCAGTCGGAGAGCAGCGTGTTCTACCGCCTGTGGCAGTGGCTGCACCGGCTTCTGTGCGCCCTGTACCGGATACTGCACCTGAATGTGCTGCTGGGTGACAGCATTCTTCGCCAGGGCTGGCTGTTCGCCGGTGCGGCGGCGGTGCTGGCCCCTCTGCTGCCCACCATGGCGGTGCTGGGTCTGGCCCTGCTGGGCTTTTTCTCCCTGCTCATCAACCTGATGGCTCAGCCCGACCGGCAGCTCGTCTTCTCCCCGGTCAACCGCTACATCTGGCTCTATGCCGCCCTGTACGCCGCGGGCACCCTCTTCTCCGTCACATTGAGCGGCAGTCTGCTGGGCGGTGTGCTGACGGTGGCCTTCATCCTGTTCGCCATCGTGCTGCAGAACCTGATCGAAACCCGGCGGCAGCTGGATGTGCTCATTTTCTGCATGGTGCTGGCAGGCACCGCGGTGGCCCTGCTGGGCATCTCCCAGTATTTCCTGCGCTGGGGTTATCAGTCCGCCGCCTGGGTGGACAGCGACATGTTTGGTGATGCTTTCCGGGTACCCTCCACTCTGGAGAACCCCAACATGCTGGGCCAGTACCTGATTCTGGCCATCCCTCTGGGGGGAGCCGGGCTGCTCTCCGCCAAAACCTGGGGCGGGCGGCTGTTCTATCTGGTGTGCTGCGGCATCATGGCCGTATGTATGCTGATGACCCTGTCCAGAGGTGCCTGGCTGGGCCTGCTGTTTGCCGGTTTCATCTTTGTGCTGTTCCTCCAGCCCCGGCTGCTGCTGCTCACCCCCATCGCCCTGGTGGCCTTGTACTTCGTCCTACCCGACGCTATTATCACCCGCTTTGCCAGTATCGGGAATTTGGAGGATCAGTCCACCTCCTACCGGGTCTATATCTGGCTGGCCACCCTGGACATGCTGAAGGATTACTGGCTGTGCGGCATCGGCCCCGGCGAAGCGGCCTTCAACATGGTTTACCCCAAGTACAGCTACAGCGGCATTGTGGCCCCCCACTCCCACAACCTGTTTTTGCAGATCGTCTGCGACGCGGGCATCGTGGCCCTGGTGGTGTTCCTGTTGATGCTCATCGCCTTCGCCCGGGAGCTGTGCGGCGCCTTCTGCCGGGAAAAGGACTGGTACTCCAAGACCCATCAGGCTGCCATTCTTGGCGGCGTGGTTGGATTCATGGCCCAGGCCATGACGGACTACTCCTTCTACAACTACCGGGTCATGTTCCTCTTCTGGACCTTCCTGGCCCTGGGCACCCTGGTGGCCCGCCGGGATACGCTGAAGGAGGGCTGACATGTACCGGATCCTCAATATCATCAGCGACACCAACATCGGCGGCGCGGGCCGGGTGATCCTCAACTACCTGCGCCACGCCGACGTGGAGCGCTTCCACACCATGGTGGCCGTCCCCCGAGGCAGCCTGCTGAAAGCCCCCCTGGAGGAGGCGGGCGCGGAGGTGCTGGAGGTGGAGGGCATGGCCGACCGCTCCTATCATAAGGACGACGTAAAAACCCTCACCGCTCTGATCCGTCGGGTCAAGCCCGACCTGGTACACACCCACGGCGCGCTCTCCGGCCGCATCGCCGCCCGGCGGTGCCATGTGCCGGTGGTATATAGCCGCCACTCCGCCTTCCCCGTGCCGGCCAAGCTCCGCTATCCCCCCGGCCGTTGGGTGAACAAGCTGGTCAACGAGGCCCTGGCCGACCGGATCATCGCCGTCAGCCCGGCCACGGCGGACAACCTCACCGACGGCGGCATCTCCCGGAAAAAAATCACCCTGGTAATGAACGGAGTCACCCCCCTCACCCCCGCTCCCCCGGAAAAGCAGGCGGCCCTCCGGGCCCAGCTGGGACTGGAGGATGGAACCTTCACCCTGGGCATTCTGGCCCGGGTGGAGGAATACAAGGGCCATGCCACCATCGCCCAGGCCGCCCGCATTCTGAAAGATCAGGGCCGTTCCTTCCGTATTCTGGCGGCAGGGGTGGGCGATTACAGCGGGGAGCTGGAGCGCCTGGTGAAGGAGCTGGACGTGGAAGACGTCATGTCCCTGCTGGGCTTCCGCTCCGATGTGGCCGATCTGCTGTCCATTCTGGATGTGCAGCTCAACGCCTCCTTCGGCACCGAAGCCACCAGCATCGCCCTGCTGGAGGGGATGAGCCTGGGCCTGCCCTCCATCGTCAGCGATTACGGCGGCAACCCCTGGCTGGTGGAGGACGGGGTCAACGGTCTGATCTTCCCCGCCCGGGATCCCCAGGCCCTGGCCGATGCTGTCGCCCGGCTGATGGACAACCCTCAGCAGCTGGCCCCCATGGGGCAGCAGGCCAAAGCTATCTTTCATCAGCGGTTTACCGGGGAGATTTTCGCCCGGAATACGGAACAAGTTTATCTCGACATCCTGAAAGGAGATCACCATGGAACGTAACACCCACCCCTTTCGTCTTCGCCTGAACCTGTTTGACATCATTCTGCTGATCGTCGCGGTGGCGGTGGCCGGCGGTCTGCTGTGGTTCAGCGCCCGCTCCAGCCAGAACGATCAGCAGACCCCCACCGCCTCCACCGTGGAATACACCGTCCTGTTCCGCAGGATGACCCCGGGCACCAGCCAGCTGATCCAGGTGGGCGACAGCCTGGTGGATACCATTAAGAACTACCAGCTGGGCACCGTGCTGTCCATCGACATCCAGCCCGCCGTAACCCAGGTGCTGGATCAGGAGAGCAAAACCTATGTGGACGCGGTGGTCGAGGGGTATGACGACGTGTACCTCACCGTCTCCGCCTCCTGCACCCAGACCGACGATTCCATCCTGGTAGATGGCGGCTATGACCTGCGGGTGGGCCAGACCACCTACGTCCGGGGCCCCGGCTATATGGGCAGCGGGCCTGTGATTTCCATTGAGAGAGGGGAGTAAACCATGACCATTATGGATCGCAACGGCCGTCTGTTCGGCAAAATCAGCATCATCGACGTGATTGTGGTGCTGGCTGTGGTGGTGCTGGCCGCCGCCCTGTACGTCAAGACCCACCAGCCGGAGACCGGCGTGAATGTGACGGAGCAATACATCACCTATCAGGTGAAGATGACCAACCAGCCCCAGTACGTCGTGGACGCCCTGGCCGTGGGCGACCAGCTGTACGACAAGGAGCGCAGCACCAACGGCTCCCTGGGGGAGATCATCCAGATCGACGTGGAGCCCGGCACCCAGCTGACCAGCCTGATGGACGGCACTATAGCCGATGTCCCCTGTGAGGACCGGTACAACATCGTCCTCACCGTCCGGGGCAAAGGCCTTTATAATGAGAAGGACGGCTATATGCTCAACCGGATCTACGCCCTGGGCGCCAACTCCAGCCGGAACCTGAACACCAAGTACGCCTGGTTCACCGTGGGCGTGCTCAACGTGGCGCTGGACGACCAGGCGGCCCAGTAAGGAGCTGCCCATATGAAACTGTTCATGGCCACCATGGGCCTGGATATCGGCGGGGCGGAGACCCACATTGTGGAGCTGTCCAAGGAGCTGAAGGCCCAGGGGCACGACGTGATCATCGCCTCCAACGGGGGCGTGTATGTCCCGGAGATTGAGGCGGTGGGCATCCGGCACTACCAGGTGCCCATGCACCGGCGCAGCCTGGGGGACATGCGCCGCTCCCGGCAGCTGCTGCGGGAGATTCTGGCCAAGGAAAAGCCGGACATCGTCCACGCCCACGCCCGCATCCCCGCCTTTCTCTGCGGCAGCCTCCAGCGCAGCATGGGCTTCCCCTTTGTGACCACCGCCCACTGGGTCTTTGAGTCCAAGGGAATGCTCCGCTACCTGACCAATTGGGGCCAGCGCACCATCGCCGTCTCCCAGGACATCCGGGCCTACCTGATGCGGGAGTACCATGTGCCGGACAGCCACATCACCGTCACCGTCAATGGCATCGACACCAACAAATTCTCTCCAGATATCTCCCCCGCCCCTCTGCTGGCCGAGCTGGGGCTGGAGGAAGGGAAACCCACCATCTCCTACGTCAGCCGCATGGACGAGGACCGGGCCCTGGTAGCCCGGCATCTGATCCAGATCGCCCCCGACCTGGCCCGGGCCATTCCCGGATTGCAGATCATCATTACCGGCGGCGGCAACGTATTTGACCAGCTTCTTGCCCAGGCGGAGCAGGTGAACGACGCTCTGGGCCGCCGGTGCATCGTCATGACCGGCCCCCGCACCGATATCAACCGGGTGGCCGCCGCCGGCGACCTGTTCGTGGGTGTGTCCCGCTCCGCCCTGGAAGCCATGGCGGCGGGAAAACCGGTGATCGTGGCGGGCAACGAGGGGTATCAGGGCCTGTTCACTCCGGACAAGCTGGCCGAGGCCCAGGCGGGCAACTTCTGCTGCCGCGGGATGGAGATGTCCACCCCGGAGCGGCTGCTGACCGATGTACTCCAGGCCATGGCCCTGCCCCAGGAGGAGAAGGATCGCCTGGGCGCTTACGGCCGCCAGGTGATTTTTGACTACTACTCCGTCCACCGTATGGCCGCCGACTGTCTTTCCGTCTACCGCCAGGTGCGGCGGCGGAAGTATAACGTGGTCATGAGCGGCTACTACGGCTTCTCCAATGCCGGGGACGACGCCATCCTCCAGTCCATCCACGAGGGGATTCTGGCTGCCAGCGACGAGATTTCCGTCACCGTGCTGTCCAACAACCCCTCCCTCACCCAAAACCTGTACGGCCTGGACGGGGTGCCCCGGTTCCGGCTGTGGAACGTGGTGTCCGCCCTGCGCCGGTGCGACGTACTGCTCTCCGGCGGCGGCTCCCTCCTTCAGGACCGCACCTCCACCCGCTCCCTGCTGTACTATCTGGCGGTGATCCGGCTGGCCCAGTGGTTCGGCCGTCCGGTGGTGCTGTACGCCAACGGCATCGGCCCGGTGGACAAGCCCAACAACCGCCGCCGGGTCCGCAAGGCCGTGGAGCGGGCCGCCCTGGTCACCCTGCGGGACAGCAGCTCCCGGGACGAACTGATTGACATGGGCGTCACCCGGAAGGATTTGTATGTCACCGCTGACCCGGTGTTCAACCTCTATCCCTCCTCCCCGGAGCGGGGCCGGGAGCTGTTGGACACCGCCGGTCTGCCCTCCGGCGTCCCCTTCGCCGTGGTCTCCGTCCGGGATTGGCCGGGCACCGGGGACTTCCCCCGGCAGATGGCGCTGGTATGCGACCATCTCCGCCGCACCCACGGCATGGAGATTCTCTTCCTGCTGATGCAGCCCAACCGGGACCGTCTGGCCACCGCTCAGGTGCGCCAGCTGATGACCCAGCCCTCCTACCTGCTGGATGTCACCTGTACCCCCCGGGATCTCATGGCCGTACTGGGCCTGTCCCGGCTGTGCGTATCCATGCGGCTGCACACCCTGATTTTCTCCGCCCGGATGGCCATTCCCTGTGTGGGCCTGGTTTACGATCCCAAGGTGGACAGCTACCTGAGGGAGCTGGGTATGCCCTCCGCAGGTGATGTGGAGCACTTCCATGGGGAGGAGGCCATCGCCAGCATCGACGATCTTATGGCCCGCTATCCCCAGGCTCTGGAACAGCTGAAGGAGAAGTCCCAGTCTCTGGCCCAGGCCGCCAGACAGAACGAGGCGCTGCTGCTCCAGCTGCTGGAGGGACACCCCTGACCACCGTTTTTACAAAACCCATTTCAATCCGTGCACACAAGGGATCTGATGGGGCATTCGCCCTGTCAGATCCCCTTTCCCCGCTTTTGAACTTTCCTTTGAAAGGATGATACCGTTGCTGGATATCCGCGAAGTGTTCTCTACCCTGCTGGGGCTGTTCCTCCTCATCGGGGTAGGGTACCTGGGCGCCAAAACCGGTGTGGTTCCCCTGTCCGCCTCCAAACCCCTCACCAGCCTGTTGATGAATATTACCATGCCCGCCACCATCTTCGTCTCCCTGGTGCGCCCCTACGACCCCGCCTTTGTCCGGGAGGGCCTGATTATCGTGGGGCTGGGCTTTTTCCTGTTCTTCTTCCACTGCATTCTGAACTGGGGCCTCAGCTTCCTGTGCCGGGTGGGAAACGACCGGAGGGGCTGCTGGGTACTGACCACCACCTTCTGCAATAACGGCTTTATGGGCTTTCCCATCGCCCTGGCCCTGTTCGGAGACGAGGGCCTGGCTCTGGCCGCCTTTTTGGGCATCCCCTTCAATATTCTGGTCTACACCATCGGCCCTAAGCTGGCTGCCATGGATCGGGTATCCGACGGGCCGGAAGCCAAGCTGTCCTGGCGGGGTGTGCTGTTTACCATGGTCAACCTGGCCACCCTCCTGGGCCTGATCTTCTACATCGGCCAGATCCCCATTCCCCTGGCCCTGTCCGAGCCTCTGAACTACCTGTCCAATGTGACCACTCCCCTGTCCATGATGATTACCGGCATGAACCTTACCCTGGGCTCCATCCGCTCCGTTTTCCGGGACAAGGATCTGTTCTCCTCCGCCTTCCTTCGGCTGCTGGGCCTGCCCATGCTCACCTACGTGACCCTGTGCCTGCTGCCCATCCCCGATCCCATCATCGTGGGCGTCACCTTGATCATTCTGTCCATGCCCTCCCCGGCCATCGCCTCCATCCTTACCGAGACCTACGGCGGCAACAAGGAGTTTGCCGCCCAGTCGGTCTTCCTGTCCAGCCTGCTGTGCCTGGTCACCATTCCCCTGATCTCCCTGCTGTTGTAAGGGGCAAAAGAAAATGCCCGGCCTCCCCACACGGGAGCCGAGCCAAACTGTGTTCCATATTTCCTGATCCGTACATAAAAAAGAAGTGACCCTTAATTCCCTCGGATGAACAAATCCTTGGAAATTAAGGGTCACTTCTCTTGCTCCTTATTATCTAGCATCAATTGTTTACCTCACTTTCTACAGTCTCACAGTCACCACACGATCTGCCGGGTTGGCTTCCATCTGCCTCGTTTACCTTTCTTTTGCCACCGCTTCTGCGGTCTGCTCCTCGCTTATGAGGTTCTGTGCTGTAACGGGATGGAGTTCCTTGCTTTACTGTGGATTCTGTGGTGTGACACCCTCGTGTACGGAGGAACCGTTATTATCACTTCGCTTCCTTCATCCGTCCTTCACCTGAGATCGGTCTCGCCTTCGCCAAGATTGCGATCTATGTCAACCTTGGTTCCACCGGGAGGGCATCTGATGAACTGGTGTATTTACCACATCGGTATCACCCTTTCTGGTTATAATATACCATCGCCTCCGGAATCTGTCAACTGTTTTTTGTGAATTTCCAATAATTTTTTTGGCCTGTTTCCGAGCGTGTTGGTCACTGTGTCAGCGTCATCTCCGTGATGACGTAGCCGAACATGGTGTCCGTGGGCTGGAGCACCGCCTGGAAGGACGCCAGGGCGGAGCCGTCCACCGGGTAGACCAGGCTGCCGCTGAGGGCCAGGGTGCCGTCGGCCTGGGTCTCGGCGCTGCGGACGGCCACCTCGGCCAGTCCGGCGTCTCCCCGGGCCAGGTGGTAGGTGTTATCCTGGGCGGAGTAGGTCATCCGGTCGGCGATGGACTGGGGGATCTCAGGCAGCTCAGTCACCTGGGGATAGAGGGCGGCGGCGTAGTCGGAGATCACCTCCGGGGGCAGGATCAGGGTGTCGTCGGTGAGGACGGCCCGCTGGTCCTGCTGGCCGTACATGCCCAGCATGTAGTACAGGCTGGTCCACAAAAAGTCCTCATCCTGGGGATCAAAGGCAAGGTCGTTCTCCAGCATGGCGAGGGTGAGGGCGTGGAGAGCCGGGCGCATGGCCTGGGCAGGAGCCGCCTGGGCGGGGACGCTGCCGTGGATGAAGGGCATGGAATAGGCGGAGGGCGCCTCCTGCTGGGACTGAGCCGCAGCCGCGGGACCCAGGGCGGCGGAGAGCATTGCCAGGACGGCGACAGACAGGATCAGCTTTTTCACAGCAGACCCCTCCCTTCTTTTCTGGATGGTATCAGTATATCACCTTCCCCTGTCAATCTCTTGTCAAATCGGTGACACCGGGATGAAAAAACAGTTACAATTTTCTGCTCTTTGTCACCGTTTTCTCCTTTCTTTCCGGAAATATCAACCGATAGGCGGGGCCGTCCCGCACGGGAAAAATCCGTGGCGCCGCCGGGGGATCTGTGATACAATACACCCGGAACGCCTCCTCCGGGATTTTTCCAGACATAGCTCCGCTTCCTCCTGTCCATGCTAGGTACCGGGAGGAGACACTATGGACGAGAAAGACGCCTGGACGCTGTTTTTTTCCACCGGCCTCCCCCAGGCCTATCTGATGGCCCGGGAGCTGGAGCGCCGCACCGCCCCTCCGTCCCGCGGAGAGGCAGATCATTCCGCTCTCCCATGGGGAGAGCCTGCCGCAGACGGCGGCCCGCTTGCATTTTGAGCGGGCCGCCCTTTGGAAAGGACGTCCGCCATGTACTTACATACCAAAGCCCTGGTCCTCCGGGAGACCACCTACAAGGAATCGGATAAAATACTCACCCTGCTGACCCAGGAGGCGGGGCGGCTGGACTGCTCCGCCCGGGGATGCCGCCGCCAGGGCAGCCCCCTGGCCGCCGGCTGCCAGCTGCTGGTGTGGTCGGACATGGTACTGTCCCAGCACCGGGGCCGCTGGACGGTAAAGGAGCTGGCGGTGGACCGGGAATTCCGGGGCATGCGGGAAGATCTGGTCAAGTTCGCCCTGGGATGCTACCTGGCCCAGGTCACCGAGACTCTGGCGGTGGAGGGTCTGCCCAGCCGGGAGCTGCTGGCCCTGCTGCTCAACAGCCTCCATGCCCTGGATCGCCTCCCCTATCCCCCCCAGCAGGTAAAGGCGGCCTTTGAACTGCGGGTCCTCTGCCTGTCCGGCTACCAGCCCTGGCTGGAGGACTGCCCCCAGTGCGGCACCCAGCAGCCGGAGCAGCCCCGCTTCCACTTGCAGGACGGCGCACTCCACTGCGCCTCCTGCCCCATGGGCGAGGGAGAAAGCCTTCCTCTCACCCCCGGCGTCCTGGCCGCCATGCGCCACATCGTCTACGGGGATCCCAAGCGGCTGTTCTCCTTCCATCTGGATCAGGAGGGGCTGGCGCTGCTGGGCCAGGTGTGTCAGGCCTACCTCCTCACCCAGCTGGAGCGGGGCTTCTCCACCCTGGACTTTTACCAAAGTCTGGTTATTTATCCCACCCATTCATAGTTTATTCATGCTATATTCCCACTTTTGTGATGATTTCCCTGAAAAATATGGTATCCTATTCACAGGTCGGATTCCTCCGGCCGGTACGGTTTCCCTTTCTTACAGGCACGGGTTCCGCACTCCCGTGCCGTCGGCTGGCCGCCAGAATGGCGGCATCGCGCATTCGCGCCTCACTGCCAGCCTGACCGGGCAGCGGCTTGCTCCGGCTGGCAGACCAAGGGTTCCCGCCCGCAGGGTGGTTTACATAGCATTCGTAATTCATTTCTCTCCCTATCTTCCAAAGAGAACAGGGCCGGAAATCCATCGGATTTCCGGCCCTGTTCTCATATTACGGGACATGGACGAGCGCCCGCTTCCGGCAGGTTCAGGCATCCAACAGGGCGGCCAGCACCTGGGCGGCCACGCCTCCCGCCGCGTTGGAGCCCGCGCCCCCCTCCTCCACCACCACGGCGAAGGCGTAGGGGGTGGAGGGATCCCGCAGAAATCCGGTGAACCAGGCGGTGGAGCGTTTGCCCCCGTCCATCTGGGCGGTACCGGACTTGGCGCACAGTCCCTCCGGGAACCGGCCCGCCCCGTAGCTGACCACCACCGCCTGGGCCATGTAGTCGGCCACCTTTTGGGCGGTATCGGCGGCGATAAGCCGTCCCGTCATCTTCCCGAAGGGCAGCTCCGGCAGGGACAGCCCTCCGTCCACCTCCTGGATCAGCTGAGGCTGGGCGGCCTTGCCTCCGTTGGCGATGGCTCCCATCCACACCATCATGGCACAGGGGTTGACCAGGTCGTTGTACTGGCCCACGCCCGCCCATCCGATCTGGGCTTCCCCTGCTCCGGTCAGGTCAAAGCTGCCCTTGGCCGTGGCGATGCCGTCCACGGAATAGCTGCTCAGCAGCCCCGCCTTTTTCACATACTCGGTCAGCTTCTCCGGCCCCAGCTCCACCGCCAGCTGGGCGTAGGCGCCGTTGCAGGAATTGACCAGCGTTCCTCCCAAGTCCATCTCCCCGTGGGCGTAGGGACAGGTAACGGTCTCGCCCCCCACCACGGTGGAGCCGGTACAGGTGAAGGTGCGCTCCTCAATGCCGGGCAGCTCCTCCAGGGCAGCGGTGACGGTGACGGTTTTCATCACCGAGCCGGGGGTAAAGGTGCTGGAGAGGAAGCGGTTGAGGTAAACGCCCTCGTACCGCTCATCCCCGTCCTGGATCTCCGGGGGATTGGCGGGGTCAAAGGTGGGGGTGGAGACCATGCACAGGATCTCCCCCGTCTGGTAGTTGTAAACGCCCACCGCCCCCTTCCGACCGTTCAGGGCCTGGTAGGCCACGGCGTTGAGCCCGGCGTCGATGGTGAGATAGACATCGTTGCCCTGGCCCAGGGGGTTGTTGGCCCCGGTGATCAGGTTATAGCCGGACAGCTCCTGGGCAAAGGCCACCAGCGCCCCGGTGCCGATGGCTCCCGACCGGTCGCCCACGGCGTGGAGGGTGGCCTTCCGCACCGTCTGGTCCGGATAATACTGGCGGCTGCCGCTTTCGTCCACCCAGGACAGCACCTCCCCGTCCCGGTCCAGCACCCGGCCCACCATCAGGGTGCCCTGGCTGGAGTACAGGTGGCGGTTGGCGGCGAAGGAGGCCCAGCGGCCCCCGTTCAGAACCAGACGCAGGGTAAACAGCCCCGTGCCCAAGGCCAGCAGGGCGGCCAGGATCAGGCAGATCACCGTCCGCTTTTCAATTCGCTTCATGGCTGCCTCCCTTCCGCTGCATCACGTTGCCCAGCCAGTTTGCCCCATGGGCCTTCTGGGCCCGGATGGCGAAGCTGGCGCCGCTGCGGGTGTCCGCGGCCTTGACGAAGGCCAGCAGGCCCCAGGATGCCAGCATGGACGATCCCCCGTTGGACACAAAGGGGAAGGTAACGCCGGTGAGGGGGAGGATATCCACCGCTCCCAGCACGTTCAGGGCGGTCTGCACCACCAGCAGGCCGGTGGCGGCACAGGCGGCGATGGTATAGAAGCTGGATCGGCTGGCCCGGCCGCACCGGACGGCAAACACCGCCAGGGCCACCACGCAGGCCACCGCCAGCAGACCGATGAGCAGCCCCCACTCCTCACACAGCATGCCGAACACCAGGTCCGTGTCTCCGGCGGGCACCTGGTGGAGCCAGCCCTGACCCGGACCCACGCCGATCAGCCCCCCGGATGCGGCGGCAGACATGGTGCGGGCCTGCTGGAAGCCCCCGTCGGAGGCCTGCTCCCAGGCGTGGCCCCAGGCGGCGAAGCGCCGCAGGACGTAGGGCTTGATGCTCACCAGAATCATCAGGGCGAACACCGCGCCGCCGCACACCAGGGCCAGGGTGGCGAAGTCTCCGGAGCGGAGATAGGCGATCACCAGGAAGGTGGCAAAGAAGATGGCGGCGGTGCCGAAGTCGCTCATCAAAGCCAGGCAGCCCAGGCACAGGCCGGTTAGCACCATGAAAAGCCCCAGGTTCCGCCGGTGGAACAGCCGCTCCAGGGTGGCGGCACCGGCAAAGATATAGCAGATCTTGGCCACCTCCGAGGGCTGGAAGGACAGGCCGAACAGGCTGATCCAGTTGGCCGCGCCGTACTTCACGCTGCCCACCGCCAGGGAGAGGCTGAGCAGCCCCACCGCCCCGGCGGCCATCACCCACCGCACCTTCCGCACCCGGCCCAGATCCCGGAGGAAGAAGCCCAGCACCAGAAACAGAACCAGCCCCATGCCCATGGCCGCCGTCTGCTTCACCAGCCCCTGGGGGGCGGAGGAGGCGGTCACCGACAGGGACAGGGTGGTAAGGAAGAAGGCGATGGTCTCCGGCTCAAAGCCGGTGCGGCCCATCCCTGTCATGGCCAGGACATAGGCCCACATGGCCAGCATCAGCAGCAGGAAGCAGCCCAGCAGAGGCACCAGATAGGCCTCCTCCACCACCCGGAGCAGCTCGAACAGGGCCAGCAGCTGGAACAGGGTGAGCAGCAGCAGGGACAGCCAGGGGGAAACGGGCTTCTCATCCCGCTTCTGACGGCGGCGGGTCTCCTGATCGGACACGGGGAGCAGCACCGTCTCCACACCGGACAGGCTGAGCACATCCCCGAACTGGATGGCCTGGCCACCCGCTCCCACCGCAGCGCCGTTGACCGCCGTCCCGCCCTTGGAGCCCAGGTCGTAAGCCCGCCAGCTGTCCCCCTCCTCCCGGATGAGGGCGGCGTGCTGCCGGGAGACCACGGGATAATTCAGGGTGACGTCCGCAATCTCCAGTCGTCCCACAATGTTCTCCCAGTGGGTCAGGGGCTGAGCCGAGCCGTTGGGCAGGGACAGATAGGCCCACACCTCCCCCTTGGGGGCGGCCTTCATCAGTCCCCGGAGCAGACGGATCAGCAGCAGCGCCGCCAGAATGGGGAACAGCATCCGCACCCCCAGGGTGTACCAGGCCATGATCTGCTGGTTGTCCTGGGCCGTCTGCCGCAGAAGCAGCAGCCCCTGCTGAATTTGATTCCATACCTCCGTCAGGGTAAATCCCTCCCCTCGTTTCTCTTCCCACTAGCATACTATATTCCCTGCCCGGGAACAATGGCAGAATGAAACAAAAATCCCTCTCCCCAGGCTCTGGGAGAGGGATTTTAGCCTACGTGGCCGGCTTGTGTTCTCCTTCCGGCAGCTGCAGCTCAGGCATCAGCTCCTCGGAAATCACATCCAGCATTTTCTCCAGCTTAGCCACGTCCTCGGCGGGGAAGCGCTCCTTGATGCGGTCCATCACCGTGGACAGATACCGGTAGCTGATGTTGTAGTAGTCGATATACTTCTGGGTCACCGCCAGGTGGTACTCCCGCTTGTCGTCTGGGGACTGCTCCTTGGTCACGTAGCCCTTCTGGATCAGATTGTTGATCTTATAGGCGGCGTTGGGAGGCGAGATGTTGACGAAGCTGGAAAACTCGTTGATGGTGGGGTTGCCCAGGGCGTTGATGATCTCCATGCAGAAGGTTTCCACAGTGGTGAGGCTGGCCTCCCGCTGCTGAAACCGGGAGAATACGGAGCGGTAAAAGTGGAGCTTGAATTTCGTATACACGCGGTTAAAGGACTCGTCCAGCATGGCTTTTCCTCCTGACTGTGCTCGGCCAGAACCGGGAACGGCCGGGCCTTACTGGATGACGAAGGTGATCTCGCAGCGGGCGGCAATTTTTCCGTCCACCTTGGCCACCGCCTTGCCGTAGCCGATGGGGCCGTGCTGCTCCACCAGCTCGCAGGACAGCTCCAGCACATCTCCGGGCACCACCTGCTGCTTGAAGCGGGCGTTCTTCACGCCCCCGAAGATGGCCAGCTTGCCCCGGTTCTCCGGCAGGGAGAGGGCGGCCACCGCTCCGGTCTGGGCCAACGCCTCCACAATCAGCACGCCGGGCATAATGGGATGGCCGGGGAAATGCCCCACAAAGAAGGGCTCGTTCATGGTCACGCACTTGATGCCGCTGGCCTTCACCCCCGGCTCACACTCCGTGATCTTATCCACCAGCAGGAAGGGGGGACGGTGGGGCAGAATCTCCATGATCTGCTGCGTATTCAGTTCCATCGCTCAGCCCTCCCACTTCCGGAACACCAGACAGGTGTTGTGTCCGCCGAAGCCCAGGGAGTTGGACAGAGCGGTCTTGATGTCGGCCTTCCGGCCCTCATTGGGCACCACGTCCAGGTCACAGGCCGGGTCGGGCACCTGGTAGTTGATGGTGGCCGGGACGAAGCCGTCCTTCAGGGCCAGCACGCAGAACATAGCCTCCACCGCACCGCTGGCCCCCAGCAGGTGGCCGGTCATGGACTTGGTGGAGCTGACCATCAGCTTGTCGGCGCCGTCGCCGAACACCTTGCGGATGGCAGCGGTCTCGCCGCTGTCGTTGAGGGGGGTGGAGGTGCCGTGGGCGTTGATGTAGTCCACGTCCTCCCGGGCCACACCGGCGTCAGCCAGGGCCTGCTCCATGCAGGCGGCGCTCCAGACCCCGTGGGGATCGGGGGCGGTGATGTGGTAGGCGTCGCAGGTGGCGCCGTAGCCGGTGATCTCGCCCAGAATCTCAGCGCCCCGGGCCTTGGCGTGCTCCAGCTCCTCCAGCACCAGGATGGCCGCGCCCTCGCCCATAACAAAGCCGCTGCGCTCTGCATCAAAGGGGATGGAGGCCCGGCTGGGGTCGGCGGCGGTGGTCAGGGCGCTCATAGAGGTAAAGCCGCCCATGGCCAGGGGGGTGATGGAGGCTTCGGCGCCGCCGGCCACCATTACCTCGGCATAGCCGTCCCGGATGTGGCGGAAGGCGTCGCCGATGGCGTTGCTGCCGCCGGCGCAGGCGGCCACGGGGCAGATGCACAGGCCGTGGAGGCCGAAGCGGATGGCGATCTGACCGGCGGCCAGATTAGTGATGGCCATGGGGATGAAGAAGGGAGAGACCTTGTCAAAGCCCCGGCTGTTGCCGGACTCACAGCTGCTCTGGATGGTGGCGACGCCGCCGATGCCGCTGGAGACGGACACACCCATCCGGGCGGTATCCTCCTTCTCCAGATCCAGGCCGCTGGAGGCCATGGCCTCCACAGCAGCGGTCACGGCAAACTGGGTGAAGCGGTCCATCCGCCGGGCTTCCTTCTTGTCCAGAGCGGCGGTGGGATCAAAGTCCTTCACCTCGGCGGCCAGGGAGACCTTCTGCTGGGAGCAGTCGTACAGGGTGATGGGGGCGATGCCGCACACCCCGGCCTTGGCCGCTTCCCAGGTCTGGGCCACGGTGTGGCCCAGAGGGGTCACAGCGCCCATGCCGGTGATGACTACACGTCTTTTATCCATATCATGTACCTCCTTACACCGCCATACCGCCGTCCACGCAAAGCACCTGGCCGGTGATGTAGCCCGCCTCCTCCGAGGCGAAGAAGGCCACCGCCCGGGCCACGTCCTCCCCCTGGCCCAGACAGCCCATGGGGATGGTCTGGAGAAGGGCGGCCTTGGCCTGCTCAGACAAAACAGCGGTCATATCCGTATCAATGAATCCGGGGGCCACCGCATTGACGGTGACCTTCCGCCCGGCCAGCTCCTTGGCCAGGGACTTGGTCAGGCCGATGAGGCCCGCCTTGCTGGCGGCGTAGTTGGCCTGGCCGGCGTTGCCCCGCAGGCCCACCACGCTGCTGAGGTTGATGATCCGGCCGAAGCGCTGGCGCATCATGGGCCGGTACACCGCCTTGCAGCAGGAGAAGGCCCCCTTCAGGTTGGTATCCATGACGGCGTCAAAATCCGCCTCGCTGATGCCCAGGGCCAGATTGTCCCGGGTGATGCCGGCGTTGTTCACCAGGATGTGGATGCTGCCGAAGGTGGCGATGACCTCCTTCACCATGGCCTCACAGGCGGCGGCGTCAGCCACATCGGCCTGGATGGCGATGGCCTGCACCCCCAGGGCCTGACAGGCGGCCACCGTCTCCTGGGCGGCGGCCTGGTTGCCGGCGTAGTTGACGGCCACGTTGGCCCCCTGACGGGCCAGCTCCAAGCAGATAGCCCGGCCGATGCCCCGGCTGCCGCCGGTCACCAGCGCGTTTCTTCCTTGCAGACTCATGGCTTACGCTCCTTTCAGGGCGGCCAGAGCCGCCTCCAGCTCCTGGGCCGTCTCCACGGGATAGCACTTGATTTCCTTTTCCGTCTTGCGGACAAAGCCGGACAGGGCCCGGCCGGGGCCGATCTCCACCACCGTGTCCACACCCAGCTCCTTCAGCCGGCGGATGGTGTCCTCCAGATAGACGCTGGACTGCACCTGGCGCTCCAGCAGGGCGGGGATGGTGTCCCCCTCCCCCATCCGATCACCCAGGCAGTTGAACAGCACGGGCACCTCCATCTCCCCGAAGGAGACGGTCTGGAACCGCTCTCTCAGGGCGTCCCCGGCAGGGGCCATGAGGGAGGTGTGGAAGGGGCCGCTGACCTTCAGGGGCAGCACCCGCTTGGCACCCGCCGCCTTGGCCAGCTCACTGGCCTTTTCCACGGCGGCGGCGTCGCCGGAGATGACGATCTGGCCGGGGCAGTTGAAGTTGGTGCACTCCACCACACCGGCGTCGGAGGCCTGACGGCACACCTGAGCCAGGGCCTCCCGGTCCATGCCCAGCACGGCGGCCATGCCGCTGGGGCGGCCCTGGACGGCCTGGGCCATGGCCTGGCCCCGGAAGGCCACCAGAGAGATGGCGGTCTGGGCGTCAAACACCCCGGCACAGTGGAGGGCGGAATACTCGCCCAGGCTCAGTCCGGCGGTGTAGGCCGGGACGATGCCCGCCTCCTTCAGCACGGCGGTGACACCGGCGGCGAAGGCCACCATGCAGGGCTGGGTATAGCGGGTGTCGCTGAGCTGCTCCTCCGGGCCGTCAAAGCACAGGCCCTTCAGGTCAAAGTCCACAGGGGCGCTGTCCAGCACCGCCCGGAAGGCGGGGTAGGTCTCATACAGATCCCGGCCCATGCCCACATGCTGGGCGCCCTGGCCGGCGTACAAAAAGGCAAGCTTCATGTGCAAGCCCTCCATTCCATCATCAATTCGTCCATCAGTTCCCGGACGTGAAGCATCTTGTTCATCCTTCCCACATTGGCCCCGGAGAAGAACAGGCCCTCCTCCCGGTTGCCCTTCACCGCCTGGATCAGGGCGTGGGTGATGCAGAAGGGAATCTCCGCCGGCTTGCAGCCGACGATGCACTGGGAGCAGTAGGCGGGCGGCACCCGCTCCCCCCGCTCCAGCTGTTCGATCAGGGGGGTGCGAACCGCCCGGCCGGGCATTCCAACCGGGCTGTGGAGAATAGCCAGGTCGGACTCCTTCGCCTGAAGAAGCACATCCTTGTACTCCTGGGAAGCGTCGCACTCATAGGTGGCGATAAACCGGGTGGCCAGCTGGGCCCCGGCGGCTCCCATGGCGGTGTACCGGGCCATGTCCGCCCCGGTGTAAACGCCCCCTGCCACAAAGACGGGGATGGGGTGACCGTACTTCTCCTCGTAGGGCCGCACCTCCTCCAGCACCCCGGGGAGGATCTCCTCCAGGGTGGGGCAGGTGCCCGCCTCCACTGCGGCATGGTCAAAGCCCAGGTGTCCCCCGGCCTGACAGCCCTCCACCACCACAAAATCGGCGGTGGCGCCGTACTTCCGGTCCCAGGTTTTCAGGATCAGTCTGGCTGCCCGGGAGCTGGAGACAATGGGGGCGATGGCGGTCTGGCTGCCCTTGGTCAGGGCGGGCAGATCCAGGGGCAGGCCCGCCCCGGACACCACCGCGTCCACTCCGGCGGCCACGGCGGTTTTCACCGCGTCGGCAAACTGCCGGGTGGCCACCATGGCGTTGATGGCCACCAGCCCCGCTCCCTTGGCCAGGGTCTTGGCCTTTTCAATCTCCTTCACCAAAGCGCGGAGGTTGGCCTCCATAGGGTTTTGGAAGAAGTCGGACTCCTGATAGCCCACATCGGCGGTGCTGATGGTGCCCATGCCGCCGCAGGCGGCCACGGCGCCGGCCAGTCTCCCCAGGGAGACCCCCACGCCCATGCCCCCCTGCAGAATGGGGAGGCGCAGCTCACGTCCGCGGATAACCATGGTTACAGCTCCAGTTCCGCCAGACGGCGGGTGCAGCCGGCGTTCAGCTCCTCAAAGATCTGCCGCAGGGGCTTGATCTCATGGAGCATACCCGCCACCTGTCCGGCCATCAGGCTGCCGGTCTTGGTGTCGCCGTCGAACACAGCCCGGCGGAGGGAGCCCAGGGTGTACTTCTCCAGCTCCATCCGGTCGGCGCCCGCCTTCTCCCGGGCGATGTACTCCTTGGACATCTGGTTGCGGAGGATCCGCACGGGAGCGTCCACGGAACGGCCGGTGACCACAGTGGATCGGTCGGTGGCCTTGATGACGGCCTGCTTGTAGTTTTCATGGATGGGGCACTCCTGGCTGACCAGCAGGCAGGTGCCCACCTGGACGCCGATGGCCCCCAGGGCGTAGGCGGCCAGCAGCTGGCGGCCGTCGGCGATGCCGCCGGCGGCGATAACAGGGATGTTCACCGCGTCGGCCACCTGAGGCACCAGGGCCATGGTGGTCAGCTCGCCCACGTGGCCGCCGCTTTCGGTGCCCTCGGCGATGACGGCGTCAGCCCCCGCCCGGGCCACCATCTTGGCCAGCGCCACGGCGGGCACCACGGGGAACACCTTGGCCCCCGCCGCCTTCCAGGCGGGGATGAAGCGGGAGGGATCCCCCGCGCCGGTGGTGATAACGGCCACCTTCTCCTCGGCGGCGATGGCAGCCAGCTCCTCCACCTGGGGATGCATGAGCATGATGTTCACGCCGAAGGGTTTGTCCGTCAGTTCCCGGCAGCGGTGGATGTTCTCCCGGAACATTTCAGGGGACATACCGCCGGCGCCGATCAGGCCCAGAGCCCCGGCATTGGACACGGCGGCGGCAAACTCGCCGGTGGCGATATTGGCCATGCCGCCCTGGATAAAGGGGAATTCAATTCCCAGCATTTCGTTGAGTTTCATCTCTTATCTCTCCTCCATGGACTTCCAGCGGAAGAGGGCTCCCCCCCAGGTCAGACCCGCGCCGAAGCCCAGGCACATGACCCACTGGCCGTCCTTCAACAGCCCCTGCTCCACCATCTCGTCCAGGGCGATGGGAATCGTCCCGGCGGAGGTGTTACCGTAGCTGGCGATATTCTCATAAAACTTCTCCAGGGGCACCTTCAGCCGCTTGGCTACCGAGGCCACAATGCGGTGGTTGGCCTGATGGGGCACGTACCAGTCCACCTGATCCTTGTCCAGACCCGCTTTGTCCAGCAGTTGCCGGGCCAGAGCGGGGACGGTCTCCAGGGCGAACTGGAATACCTCCTGCCCGTCCATGTGGAGGTAGGCAGGGTGGTTGCCCGGCCCCAGGGCCCACAGCACCTCCTGGCGGCCCCGGGTGCCCAGATGGCAGAACCAGGGGGCCTCCGGGTCGGTCTTTACCACGGCGGCACCCGCCCCGTCTCCAAAGAGGATGCAGGTGGAGCGGTCGTCCATGTCCACAATGCGGCTGAGCAGCTCTCCCCCCACCAGCAGGGCGTAGGGACGGCTCATCCGGGGCAGCATGGCCGCGGCAGTCTCCATGGCGTACAGAAAGCCGGTGCAGCCGGCGCTGAGGTCAAAGGCGGGGCAGTCCTCCGGCAGGCCCAGCTCCTGATGGATCAGGCAGGCCTGGGAGGGGGTGAGATAATCGGGGGTGACGGTGGCGGTGATGCACAGGCCGATGTCGGCCACAGTCAGTCCCGCCCGCTCCAGGGCCTGGCGGGCCGCCTGGACGGTGAGCTGGGTGAGGGTCTCCCCCTGGGCAAACCGCCGCTCGTGAATGCCGGTGCGGGCCACGATCCACTCGTGGTTGGTGTCCACCCGCTGGGCCAGGTCGTCGTTGGTTACTCTGTGTGCAGGCAGGGCCCGTCCGGTCCCCAGAATCTGCAATCCGTTCATGCTTCGGTTTCCTCCCGAACCGCGCCCATGGCGCGGAATTTTTGATAGCGCTGAGCGGCCAGATCCCGCTCCTTCTCCAGCTGGCTCAGATGCCGGACGATGGCCCGATCCACGGCGGCGTACACCACCTCAGGGTCGGTGTGGGCGCCTTCCTCCGGCTCCGGGATCACCTGGTCGGCCACCCCCAGCTTCAGCAGGTCGGCGGCGGTGAGCTTCATCACACCCGCGGCCTCCTCCGCCCGACCGGCATCCTTCCACAGGATGGAGGCAAAGCCCTCCGGAGACAGGACGGAGTAGACGGCGTTTTCCAGCATGATGACCCGGTTGCCCACGGCCAGGGCCAGAGCGCCGCCGCTGCCCCCCTCGCCGATGACCACGGCGATCACCGGTACGGTCAGCCCGCTCATCAGAGCCAGGCAGGAGGCGATGGCCTCTCCCTGTCCCCCCGCCTCAGCCTCCAGGCCGGGGTAAGCACCGGGGGTATCAATAAAGGTGATGATGGGCCGGCCGAATTTCTCCGCCTGGCGCATCAGACGCTGGGCCTTCCGGTAGCCGTCGGGGGAGGGCATACCGAAGTTGCACTTCATGTTCTCCTCAAAGGTGCGGCCCTTCCGGTGGCCCAGCACGGTGACGGGCCTGCCGTGGAATCGGGCCACGGCCCCGAAGATGCTGGGGTCCTCCCGGCCCAGACGGTCGCCCTTGCAGACGAACACGTCGGTAAACAGGTGCTGCACAAAATCCAGGGTGCCCGGCCGGCCCGGGGTGCGGGCCAGCTTCACACGCTGGGCGGCAGTGAGCTTGCTCATCGGTGGAAAACCCCCTTCCGGTGGAGGGCCAGCAGCTGGGATAGAGTTTTACGCATCTCGCCCCGGGGGACGATCTGATCCACAAAGCCGTGATCCTCCAGATACTCCGCCCGCTGGAAGCCCTGGGGCAGCTCCTGACCGATGGTCTGCTGAATCACCCGGGGCCCGGCAAAGCCGATCAGGGCGCCGGGCTCGGCCAGAGTGATGTCCCCCAGGGAGGCGAAGCTGGCGGTCACCCCGCCGGTGGTGGGGTGGGTAAAGACGGAGATATACAGTCCCCCCGCCTTGGAAAACCGCTCAATGGCAGCGCTGGTCTTGGCCATCTGCATCAGGGAAAGGATTCCCTCCTGCATCCGGGCGCCGCCGCTGGCGGAAAAGATAATCAGGGGCAGGCGGTGCTTCCGGGCGTACTCCGCCGCCCGGGTGATCTTCTCACCCACGGCCACGCCCATGCTGCCCATAAAGAACCGGCTGTCCAGCACGGCGAACACCCCCTGGTGTCCGTCCAGCTTACCCACCGCGGCCACCGCCGCGTCGGACAGGGCGGTTTTCTCCCGCTGGGCGGCCAGCTTGCCCTCGTACCCCGGAAAGTCCAGGGCGTTGGGAGCGGTCAGCTCCGGCCACAGCTCCCGGAAGGAGAAGGGGTCCAGCAGCAGGGACAGGCGGAGATAGGCCCCAATGGGCAGGTGATACCCGCAGTGGGGGCAGACATACTCCGTCTTGACCAGCTCCTGGTTGGAGCACTCCGCCCCGCAGCCGGGGCAGGTCTGACTGCCCCCGTGGGCGGCAGCCTCCCTCCGGGCGGCGGCCTCAACGGCCTCCTCCCGCTGGCGGCGGAGACGATCCAGCCGATCCCGGCGGGAACGAAACAGTGGCTGCATTTAGTCCTCCTTTTCCCACTTGAGCAATTCCTCCTGATACTTGCCCAAAAAGCCCGTGTCGTACTGACCCTTCACAAAATCAGGATGGTGCAGGATCAGGTGGCAAAAATCCGCCGTGGTGGGATAGCCCTCAATGACCATCTCCTCCAGGCACCGGCGCATCCGGCGGATGGCCTCCAGCCGGGTGGGGGCGTGGACGATGACCTTGGCCACCAGAGAGTCATAGTAGGGGGAGACGGCGTAGCCGTTATACAGCAGGGAGTCCACACGCACCCCGGGGCCGCCGGGGAAGTGGACAAACCGGGTGGTGCCGGGGCAGGGCCGGAAGCCCGCCTCCGCGTCCTCGGCGTTGATCCGGCACTCAATGGCGTGGCCCCGGAGGGACACCTCCTCCTGAGTGACGGACAGGGGCAGACCGGCGGCGATGCGCAGCTGCTCCCGCACCAGATCCAGGCCGGTGACCATCTCGGTGACGGGATGCTCCACCTGAATCCGGGTATTCATCTCAATGAAATAGAAATGGCCTTCCTGATCCACCACGAACTCGATGGTACCCGCATTCTCATAGCCGGCGGCCTTGGCCGCGGCCACGGCGGCGGAGCCCATCGCCTCCCGCAGCTGGGGAGACAGAACCTTGGAGGGGGATTCCTCCACCAGCTTCTGGTTCTTCCGCTGGATGGAGCAGTCCCGCTCCCCCAGATGGATCACGTTTCCGTGGCGGTCGGCCAGAATCTGAAACTCGATGTGCTTGGGGTTGAGGATCAGCTTCTCCAGATAGAGCTGTCCATCTCCGAAGCAGGCCAGGGCTTCCGCCCTGGCCTCCTCAAATTTGGCGACTAGCTCCTCCGCCTTGTCCACCCGGCGCATGCCCCGGCCGCCGCCGCCGGCGCTGGCCTTGACCAGCACGGGGTAGCCGATGGACTCCGCCACCGCCACAGCGTCCTGGGCCGTTTCCACCGGCCCGTCGGAGCCGGGCACCACCGGCACGCCGTGCTCCATCATCAGAGCCCGGGCGGCCGCCTTGTTGCCCATGGC
>CALXDY010000146.1 GCA_944387225.1 uncultured Oscillospiraceae bacterium
TCGTTCACAAAGGCGACGCGGCGGCGGTCGGCCTGCTCCACCTGCTGTTTGTCGGCCAGGTCGATGTCGCCCTGGAGGTAGGGGGCGGTCTGCCCCTTCCCGGCCAGGCCCGCGGCGGCCTGCACCACAGCGGCCAGGCCGTTGTCGGCGGAGGCGGTGGACACCGTCTCCACCACCGGGCAGCCCAGCTCCTTCGCCAGCAGGGCGGTGCCGATCCGGGCGCCTTTTTTGTCCAGCAAGTCGCTCTTATTCAGCGCCACCACCACCGGGATGCCAAGCTCCAGCAGCTGGGTGGTGAAAAACAGGCTGCGGCTGAGGTTGGTGGCGTCCACGATGTTGACAATCACGTCGGGGCGCTCGTGGCGCACATAGGAGCTGGTGATGCTCTCCTCCGAGGTGAAGGGTGACATGGAGTAGGCGCCGGGGAGATCCACGGCAATCAGCTCCTCCACGCCGCTCCAGTAAGCCTTCTTGATGGCGTGCTCCTTCCGCTCCACGGTGACGCCGGCCCAGTTGCCCACCTTTTCATTGCGCCCGGTAAGGGCGTTATACATGGTGGTCTTGCCGGAGTTTGGGTTGCCTGTCAGGGCAATACGCATAACGATTCCTCCTGTTTCAAACACACATTTCTGATCCGCCGCCCATCAGTTAGCAAACGCTAACCAATGGGCGGCGGCAATCATTCCAATTCCTGCCGCCCCGGCGGGGCGTCAGATGCGGATGGCCGCCGCCAGCTGCCGGTCAATGTTGTACCGGCCGTCCTTGATGGACACCACATAGCCCCCCGCCCGGCGGGCTACCAGGGTGATGGGCTGGCCGCTGTAGCACCCCAGGGAAAAGAGGAATGCGTCCAGCTCCTCGTCCTCGGTGTCGATTGCCGACACGATATATTCCGTTCCTTCCTGTGCCTCAAGCAGCGTCATATCAATCACCTGTCGTGTCATTCTTGCAGTTAGCATAGCATAACTCACCTCCAAAAAACAAGTTAGCTCCCACTAACCATCCACATAATACCCCGGATTTTCCCGCTTGTCAAGAGGAATTTTCCGCCGGAGGGAAAAGATGGGACCGGGGCTGGATTTAGGAAGGGAGGGCTTGCGCCAGGAGGGGCGGCGTGCTATAATGCCTGCGGGAATGAGGTTCTCCCGCGGCGAAAGCCGAAACCGCTGTTTCAGCTGATGACTTCTGCAGGCACCGGACGTCTGTAGGGGCATCGGCTTTTTTTCTGCCCCGGCTCCGGGTCGATTTCATCACACCGGAAGGAGTAAATTTGTATGACACACCATCTGTTTTCCCCCGGCGGGCCGCTGCCCGTCCCCACCGGAGAGGGGGCGGCCGCCCTATGCTGACCAGTCTGGCCTTTATCTTTCTGGTAGGCATGGCCCTGGGCTGGGCCGCCGCCCGGCTCCGCCTGCCCAGCCTGCTGGGGATGCTGCTCACCGGCATCCTCCTGGGCCCCTCCGTGCTGAATGTGCTGGACGATTCCCTGCTGGGGATCTCCGCCGACCTGCGGCAGCTGGCCCTCATCATCATCCTCACCCGGGCGGGGTTGTCCCTGAATCTGGAGGATCTGAAGCGGGTGGGCCGTCCCGCCATCCTCCTGTGCTTCGTCCCCGCCTGCTTTGAGATGGCGGGGATGGTGGTGCTGGCCCCCCGGCTGCTGGGTCTCTCCCTGCTGGACAGCGCCATTCTGGGGGCGGTGGTGGCGTCCCGGCTGTCCCAGAAGTACGCCAAGCTGTGGGTGGCGGCGGAGGTGCTGCTCTTTGTGCTGGTGGGGGCCACTGTGGACGTAGACTACGCCCTGGCCTCCGGCGCCGGCGCCGTGCTGGCCATCCTGGGGGCCCTGATCTTCCGCATGGCGGGGGTGTTTGTCTGTCTCATGGGTACCTCCCTCACCGGCAAACAGCGGCTGTTCACCATGATGGCCTACACCCCCAAGGCCACCGTCCAGGCAGCCATCGGCTCCATCCCCCTGTCCATGGGTCTGGCCTGCGGATCTGCGGTATTGACGGTGGCTGTGCTGGCCATCCTCATCACCGCCCCCCTGGGCGCCTTCGCCATTGACCTGTCCTATTCCAGGCTGCTCAGCCAGGCCCCACCACCAGACACCTGTCAGGAAGGAGAACGTATATGAATCAACCCAAACGATGCGCCTGGGTCAATCTGGACAACCCACTCTACGTCCGCTACCACGACCACGAGTGGGGCGTCCCCCTCCATGATGACCGTGCCCTGTTTGAGCTGCTGATCCTGGAGCAGTTCCAGGCGGGGCTATCCTGGGAATGCATCCTCAACAAGCGGGAGGCCTTCCGCCGGGCCTTTGACGGCTTCCATCCCCAGCAAGTGGCCGCTTACGGCCCGGAAAAGCTGGCCGCCCTGGCGGAGGACGCCTCCATCGTCCGCAACCGGCGGAAAATCCGGGCCGCGGTGAACAACGCCCGGGTCTTTATGGACATTCAGAGGGAGTGGGGCAGCTTTGACCGCTACCTATGGCACTGGACGGAGGGCCAACCTGTTTACGAGACCGGACGGGTCAGCTCCCCCCTGTCCGATGCCGTCTCCCAGGATCTGAAGCGGCGAGGGATGGGGTTTGCGGGCACGGTGATCGTCTACTCCTACCTCCAGGCAACGGGGGTCATCCACTCCCACGAGGAAGGCTGCTTCCTCCACCGGCAAATTCCGCTTCCATGATGAAAAAACGTCCCCTGCTCTCCCCACATTGAACTGCACCCCATTTGTTAGACAGTATGATATACTGAATAGCAAGTGGGGTGTTTTATTATGCCAAAAGGAATACCAAACAAGAGATATACACCAGAATTTAAGCAACTAGTAGTAGAAGCCATG
>CALXDY010000147.1 GCA_944387225.1 uncultured Oscillospiraceae bacterium
ATTCCCTGGATGACTTCGCAAAGCAGCTCGCCGTCCACAACCGCCGCTCCAACAACTTCCCTATGAGGCCTTTAGGTTGGCTTTCTCCCTCAGAGTTTACTGTCCAATATGTTTGACAAACCTACAAAAGAAGGTTCGGACCATCCGAACCCTCTCAGCCATCTTCCATCAAACTGCGGCGCAGCCCCTCCACACCCCGGCGTTCCAGCCGGGACACCTGCACCTGGGACACCCCCAGTATTCTGGCCGCCTGGGTCTGGGTCATGCCCCGGTAATAGCGCAGCAGCAGCACCTGCCGCTCCCGCTGGGGCAGCTGCTCCAAAGCGGAGCGCAGGGCGATCCGTTCCACCAGCCCGTCCTCCATTCCGCCGGCAGACAGCATCCCCTCCAGGGTCAGCCCCCCGTCCCCAGTCTCCGACTGCAGGGAGATCACCGGCTCGGCCGCAGTCTCCGCCACGGCGATCTCCTCCGGGGTCAGACCGGTCTCCTCCGCCAGCTGGGACAAGGTGGGCTCCCTTCCCAGATCGGCGGACAGGCGCGCCCTGGCTCCCCGGATCTGGATGCCCCGCTCCTTCAGCCCACGGCTCACCTTCACCGCCCCGTCGTCCCGGAGGAAGCGCCGGATCTCCCCGGCAATCTTAGGCACGGCGTAGGTGGAAAACTGGGTGCCGTAGGAGGGATCGTACCCCCGCACCGCCTTCAGAAAACCCATGCAGCCCAGCTGGTACAGGTCGTCCGGCTCCACCCCCCGGCCATAGTAACGCCGGACAATGGACCAGATCAAGCCGTTGTTCTCCTCCAGCACCCGGCTGCACGCCTCCTGATCCCCCGCCCGTGCGGCGGCCAGCACCTCCGGAGGAGAGGACGTGCCCGTCACCGACCTATGCGGCAGGAAATCCGCCGCCGCATGGTCACAGTGGTGCCCTTCCCCGGCACAGACCGCACCCGCAGGGTGTCCATGAAGCTCTCCATAATGGTAAAGCCCATGCCGGAGCGCTCCTCGCCCCCAGTGGTAAACATGGGAGTGCGCGCCTGTTCCACATCAGCAATTCCCACTCCCCAGTCCCGGACCACAATCTCCAGTACCTGGTTTTCCTTGATCTTCAGACGCATTTTGATCTTCCCAACCCGATCCGGGTAGCCGTGGACAATGGCGTTGGTCACCGCTTCGCTGACGGCGGTTTTGATGTCGTTGATCTCCTCCAACGTGGGATCCAGCTGGGCGGCAAAGCAGGCCGCCGCCGTCCGGGCAAAGCTCTCATTGGCCGACCGGCTAGGAAACTCCAATGTGGTGTAATTCTCCCCGTTCATCCTTATGTACTCCTCCTATCCTTTGTCCTTATTGTGAAAGCGGATCAGCCGATCCAGACCCGCGGTCTGAAACACCCGCATGGCCTGCTTCGACGCGCCAACCACCTCCATGGTCCCCTCCAGCTCCGCCATCCGGCGGTAGGTTCGCAGCAGCACCGCGATACCGGAGCTGTCCGTGAAGGTCAACCCACTCAGATCAACGGTCAATTCTCTTGGCAGTCCCTCGTCCAGTCTTCGGTCCAGCTCTTCCATCAGCTCCTTGGCCCGGTGATGATCCAGCTCTCCTTCCACCGCGGCGGTCATACGCCGGTTTTCTTCCGTACAAATCAGCGCCATCTCTTCCCCTCCCTTCCTGTTGCGTTCCATTTTCTTTGCCATTATATTCCATTTCCTGCGTCGAATTCAGGGGAAGGCAAGGGGCTTCTCTTCTTTTCCCTGCCCAGGCAAATTAGGCGCTCCATCCCATCCGGGCAAAAAAATACGCCCCCACAGGAACATTTTCCTGTGGAGGCGTATCCGCTCCGTTTGGTTCAATTGGGTTCCTCAAGAGGTCCGGCCATAATGGTCAGCGCCTGGCAGTGGTTTTCCAGTTTGCACTGGGTATAGCTGCCGCCATACTCGCCGTCCACCGTCCAAGGAATGGGCGTCTCCGAGGAGATGGTCAGGGAGGAGGCGTGGAAGGAGAGCAGAGCGCTGCCCCCCTGCACGGTGGTGGGGTGAAGCAGGGCCTGAATACCCGCTCCGATCTCCCCAATACTCATGGGCTTTTTCACCAAAATCACTTCGAACAGCCCATCATCCAGCTTCACCCAGTCGGTGGGAATGTTTTTCATGCCGCCGATCGAGTGGGTGTTGCACACCATGCCGTAAAAGAAATCGTCCTCCAGAATCTGGCCGTCATATTCCAGACGGATATGGTATGGGGCGATAGTGGGGATGGAGGCGATGCCGGCCATCACATAAGCCAGGTGTCCGAAGGTGTTTTTCAGATCCTGAGGCGTGTCGTAGGCCACGCCGGTGAATGCGCCGAAAGCCGCCACATAGACAAAGGGGCGGCTGTTCAGAGTACCGATGTCCCAGCGCATGGGATGCCCATCCCCCGCCGCCAGTCTGGCCGCCTTTCCGTAGGCCGTCGGGATTTTCAGGGTCGCGGCGCAGTCGTTGGTGGATCCGGCGGGGATGTAGCCCAGCATGGGAGGATCCTGGATCCCCAGCAGCCCCGACGCCGTTTCACTCAGTGTTCCGTCGCCCCCACAGCAAACCACCCGGTCAAACCTGGGGCCCAGCTGGGCGGCGGCCCGCACCGCGTCCTCCTTTTCCTGGGTGGGATAGGCAGTGACCAGCCACCCGGCCTTGGTCATGGTATCCACAATCAGCGACAAATTGTTGGCGCTGCCCCCCTTGCCGGAGGTCGGATTATAAATCAATAGAAGTTGTTTCATGGCCAAACCTCGATGATTCCCCCCTCTGCTCCCATCATCTGGATAAGCGGGGGAAAGGATAAACTGACACCATTATAGTGATCCAGGGAAAAAAAGCAAGTGGGGGCAGGATTTTTCTTGCCAAACAAAGACGGGCCGCCGGAATATCCGGCGGCCCGCTTTCCATAATGACAAACTGCGTATCAGTCCTGAACCTCTCTCAGACGCTTGACCGCGGCGGAATCCTGGACGCTCTTGACAGGAGCGGCGGCGGTATAGCGGCTGACAGCGGCAGTACTCTTGTTCACCGGGGTGATGGTACCGGCGCCGGCCACGCAGCCGCCGGGGCAGCCCATGCCCTCCAGCAGATAACCGTTGTACCGGCCGGTCTTGGCCATCAGCAGCATCTTCCGGCACTCCCGCAGGCCATCGGCCCGCTCCACCTTGACCTCACGATCCGGGGCGATCTCGGCGATGGCAGCTTTCACTGCGGCGGCCACGCCGCCGGTCACGGCAAATCCACGTCCCTGAGAAGTACCGGTCTTGAACTCCTCGTCGGGATTGACCGGCATCTCCGCAGGCACCACGCCCTTGGCGTCAAAGATGCCCTGCATCTCCTCAAAGGTAAGCACGAAGTCCACATCGCTGCGGACGGTGCGCCGGGAAGCCTCCAGCTTCTTGGCGGTGCATGGACCGATGAACACGATCCGCACATCGGGATGATCCTTCTTATACAGGCGGGCAGCCAGCACCATGGGAGTCATGGCCATGGAAATATAGTCCTTAAACTGGGGGAAGAGCTTCTTGGCCATCACGCTCCAGGAGGGGCAGCAGGAGGTAGCCATGAAGGGCTGCTCGTTGGGCACCTTCTTCAGGAAGTCCTCCGCCTCTTCCGCGGTACACATGTCGGCGCCCACGGCCACCTCGATCACCTTCTGGAAGCCCACGCGGCGCATAGCCTCACGGATCTGGGAGGAAGTGACATTTTCACCAAACTGGCTGACGAAAGCGGGAGCCACAGCAGCCACCACCTTGTCCCCCTGCTTGATGGCCTGGATCAGCTGGAAGATCTGGCTCTTGTCGGAAATGGCGCCGAAGGGGCAGTTGGCCAGGCACATGCCGCAGGACACGCACTTATCATAATCGATCTTGGCCCGGCCCAGATGGTCGGAGCCAATGGCGTCCATGCCGCAGGCCTCGGCGCAGGGGCGCTCGATCTTCAGAATGGCGCCGTAGGGGCACTGGTCGGCACACTTGCCGCACTTGATGCACTTTTCCTGGTCGATGACACTCTTCCCCTGCACCAGGCTGATGGCGTCCTTGGGGCAGATCTCCTTACAGGGATGGGCCAGACAGCCCTGGCACATATTGGTCACCTTTACCTGCTTGGTGGGGCAGGCGTTACAGGCGAAGGAGATAATGTTGATCAGAGGGGGCTCGTAATACTTGTCGGGGATCACGCTCTCCTCTAGCTGGGAGTCAGACGGACAGTACTCCGTCACATCCCGAAGAGGCAGACCCATGGCCAGACGAATGCGTTCGCTGACCACGGCACGCTCCACCATGATGTTCTGGCGATGCTTCGCCATATCGCCGGGGATGATTTTGAAGGGCATGCGCCGCATCGTCTCGGCATAGTCGCCCCCCTCAAAGGCCATTCGGGCCACCTCGGTAAAGACCTGGCGGCGGATATCATCAATAAAGGTATGAACGCCACGCATCTAGAGATTCCTCCTCATTTCATTCACACATGCAGGAAATCTTTCATTTTAAACAGCACTATGGTATCATATATTTCCCCATTTGACAACGGTTTTCCAACCATTCAAACCAGAGATTTCCACTCTCTTTCCCATCCGGGATCCGGGCATATTGAACAATTTCCACTCCTTTTATCCCCTATTTGCGGTAACTACCCATGATTTTGCTGGGATTTCCCCTTGAATTTCTTCCTGTTCTATGGCATACTAGGGCATACCAAAGGAGGGAGCAACCATGCTGGTTTCCACTCGAGGGCGCTACGCCCTGCGCGTGATGATCGACTTGGCTCAGCACAGCCCCGGGGGCTATATCCCCCTTCGTGACATCGCTGCCCGTCAGGGCATTTCGGAAAAGTATCTGGAGAGCATTGTCAAGCTCCTGGCCCAAAACGGAGACCTCCACGGTCTGCGGGGCAAGGGCGGCGGCTATCGTCTGACCCGCAGCCCCCAGGAGTATACCGTCGGCCACATCCTGCGCCTGGCGGAGGGCTCGCTGGCTCCGGTTTCCTGTCTGGAGGCCGGTTCCCTGCCCTGCCCCCGCAGCGGCCAGTGCCCCACCCTGCCGGTGTGGCAGCGGCTGAACAAGCTGGTGGCGGACTATCTAGACGGCGTGACCCTGGCCGACCTTCTCCAGGGAGATATGGAAACCCAGTCCTGACAGAAAGGAAGTGTTCCGGTGAAGCTGATTTCCTGGAATGTAAACGGGCTGCGCGCCTGTATGAAAAAAGGTTTTTTGGATTTTTACAGCCAGGAGCAGCCTGACTTCTGCTGCCTGCAGGAAACCAAGATGGAGATGGGCCAGGCGGACGTCCCGTTGGGAGACGGCGTCCTGGAATTCTGGAACTCCGCGGAAAAGAAAGGGTACTCCGGCACTGCCGTTTTTACCCCCCACGCACCTCTGTCCGCCGCCTATGGCATGGGCGTGGAGGAGCATGACCACGAGGGACGGCTCATCACCCTGGAGTACCCTCAGTTTTACCTGGTCTGCTGCTACACTCCCAACTCCCAAAACGAATTGAAGCGCCTGGATTACCGCATGACCGGGGAGGACGACCTGCGCCGGTATCTCATGGCCCTGGACGAACGCAAGCCGGTGATCTACTGCGGCGACCTGAACGTTGCCCACCGGGAGATCGACCTGAAAAATCCCAAAACCAACCGGAACAACGCCGGATTTACCGACCAGGAGCGGGACAAGCTCACCGTCCTGCTGGACAGCGGTTTTACCGATTCCTTCCGTCACCTTCACCCCGACGCGGAGGGGATCTATTCCTGGTGGTCCTACCGCTTCAACGCCAGAAAGAACAACGCGGGGTGGCGTACCGACTACTTCATCGTATCCAACCGCCTGGCCCCCAACATCCTTCGGGCGGAGATTCTGACCGGCGTGGAGGGCAGCGACCACTGCCCCGTCCTGCTGGAGCTGGATTTGCCCGGAGGTGAGGTCAATGCCTGAGTTCGACGCAGCCTGCTATCCCTATTCCTCCCACCGGAATATGGTCTTTGCCCGAAAGGCCATGGCCTGTACCTCTGTTCCTCAGGGAGCCCAGATCGGTCTGGACATCATGAAGGCGGGAGGCAACGCCGTAGACGCGGCGGTGGCTATGGCCGCCGCCATGCCCCTTCTGGAGCCCACCGGAAACGGCCTGGGCTCCGACTGTTTTGCCCTGGTATGGATCCAGCGGGACAAGCGGCTGTACGGCCTCAACGCCAGCGGCGTGGCTCCCGCCGCCCTGTCCGCCTCCGCCGTTCGGGAGATGGGGTATACCCAAATGCCCTTCACCGGCTGGCTGCCCACCATGGTGCCGGGAGCTCCCGCCGGATGGGCGGAGCTGAACCGCCGGTTCGGTACCAAGAGCCTGGATGAGCTGTTCTCCCCCGCCATCCGCTCCGCCCGGGAGGGCGTGCCGGTGGCGGTCAATCTGCAGTCTCAGTGGCAGAAGGACGCCCAGCGGATTGCGGAGGATTCCTCCGCCTGCCCCGCCCTCCACCAATACTGGAGGCAGATTTTCCTCAAAGCGGATGGCAGCCCCTACCGGGCCGGAGATCTGTTCCGGTGGGAGGAATATGCCCAGACCCTGGAGGAGCTGGCCGCCACCGGCTGCGAAAGCTACTACCGGGGTCCCTTGATGGAGAAGATCGTGGCGTTCAGCCGGGAGACCGGCGGCTATTTCCAGGAGGAGGATTTCCGGGGGTACCGACCGGAGTGGGTGGAACCCATATCCACTGACTATAAGGGCTATACCGTTTGCGAAATCCCGCCCAACGGTCATGGCATTACCGTGCTCATGGCCCTGAATCTGCTCAGCGGCCTGGAGCTGCCCCAGCAGCGGGAATGCGGCGAGACCTACCACAAGATTCTGGAGTGCATCAAGCTGGCCTTTGCCGACGCAAAGACCTATGTAGCCGACCCCCGATACATGAAAACCCAGGTTTCCCAGCTGCTGTCTCCGGCGTACACCGCCCGCCGCCGGGCGCTGATCGGTGACAGGGCGCGGATGCCGGAGGCGGGAGACCCCTCCTGCGGCGGAACCGTCTATCTTTGTACCGCCGACCCGGAGGGGAACATGATCTCCTTCATTCAAAGCAATTATACCACCTTCGGCTCCGGCGTAGCCATCCCCGGTACAGGGATCTCCCTGCAGAACCGGGGCGCCAACTTCTCCCTGGATGACAGCAGCGACAACGTACTGGCCGGAGGCAAACATTCCTACCACACCATTATCCCCGGTTTTCTCATGAAAGACGGGGATGCGGTGGGCCCCTTCGGCGTTATGGGCGCCTTCATGCAGCCCCAGGGCCATGTTCTGGTGGTGGTAAACACGGTGGATTACCATATGAATCCACAGGCCTGTCTGGACGCCCCCCGGATGCAGTGGACCGGCGGCCTGGACATTCAGCTGGAGCGGGAGGTACCCGCCCATGTGGCCGCCCAGCTGGAAGCCAGAGGTCACCGGGTGACGGTGGCCAATTCCAACGTAGACATGGGCCGGGGACAGATCATCTGGCGCACGGAAAACGGCCTGCTGGCCGGGGGCACCGAGCCCCGGTGCGACGGCACCATCGCCGCCTGGTGACAGGGTTTCCCCGGATTTTTTAGAAAGAGAGGCATTCCATATGAAGATTGCGGAGCTGTTCGGAAAAGGCCGTCCTGTCTTTTCCTGCGAAGTGTTTCCCCCGAAGAAGGAAACGCCCATTGACTCCATTTATCAGACGCTGGACGGACTGAAGGATATCCACCCCGACTTTATCAGCGTGACCTACGGCGCGGGTGGAACCAGCAACGGCAACCGCTCCACCCAGGAGATTGCCGCCCTGATCCAGAACCGGCTGCACATCCCCGCTATGGCCCATCTCACCTGCCTGGCCTGCACCAAGGGGGAGGCCACGGAGATCCTGTCCGCCCTGCGGGACAGCGGCGTGGAGAATGTGCTGGCCCTCCGCGGAGACCGTAACCCCAACTTCCCCCCCAAGAATGATTTTCATCACGCCAGCGACCTGGTGGCCTTCATCCGCCGCCGGGGCGACTTCGGCGTGTCCGCCGCCTGCTATCCGGAAAGTCATCCGGAAAGCCCCGACCCGGTTTCCGACATCCGCTATCTGAAAGAGAAGGTAGACGCGGGAGCCCAGCATCTGGTCAGCCAGCTTTTCTTTGATAACGACGACTTTTACCGCTTCCTGGAGCGGTGCCGTATCGCCGGGATCAACGTCCCCATTGAGGCGGGTATCATGCCCGTGCTCAACCGCTCCTCCATCGAGCGGATGGTGTCTCTGTGCGGCGCCTCCATGCCCCGGAAGCTCACCCGCCTGCTGGCCCGGTACGGAGACCACCCGGAAGCCCTCCGTCAGGCCGGCCTGGCCTATGCGGTCAACCAGATCACCGATCTTCTGGCCGCCGGCGTGGACGGCATCCACCTCTATACCATGAACAATCCCGCCGTGGCCCGCCACATCAGCGACAATGTGGCCGCCCTCCGTGGCCTGTAACCGGCCCGCGGTGGATCCGCTCAGCCTCTCCTCTCTGGAGATTGACCAGGTATTGCGGTACATGGGCTGTCCCCCCGGCCAGGCAGAGCCCTCCCTGCGAAAAACGGCAGAGGAGTGTGCCGGGGAACTGCTGGCCGCAATCCGTCCCCGGTGGGTCAGCCGGGTATTCTCTCTGTCCTTTGAGGCAGACGGCGTCCGGCTGGACAACGGGCTTCTCCTCCCCGGCCAGGATTTGAAGCATCATCTGGCCGGCTGCACCCAGGCGGCGTTGTTTGCCCTGACCCTGTCCGCCCAGGCCGACGCCTGCATCCGCCGTGCGGAAAGCCGGGACATGCTCCGCGCCCTGGCTCTGGACTGCTGTGCCAGCCAGGCGGTGGAGCAGCTGTGCGACCAGGCGGAGGCCATCCTCCAGTCCCAGTTCCCCGGCTGCTTCTTCCCCTACCGGTTCAGCCCGGGTTATGGGGATCTTCCCCTCACCCTGCAGGGAGATTTGCTTCAGCTGCTGGACGCGCCCAGGAAAATCGGCCTGTGCGCCACGGCCAGTCATCTGCTTACCCCAAGAAAATCGGTCACCGCCTTGATGGGGGTGTCCCAAGCCCCCGTCGCTCCGGCTGCCCGCAGCTGCGTAAACTGCCCCGGAGCGCACAGCTGTCAATACAGAAAGTCAGGTGGTCACTGTGGAATTTCAAACTCTTCTCAATAGCGGCCGTCCCATCCTGTTGGATGGCGGCATGGGCACCATGCTCCAGGCCAAAGGCCTGCCCGTGGGCGGAATCCCGGAGCTGACAGCTCTGGAGCATCCCGGTTGGCTGGAGGAGATTCACGCCGCCTACGTCCAGGCCGGCGCCCAGATCATTTATGCCTGTACCTTCGGCGCCAACCGGGAAAAGCTGGCTCACTGCGGCGCCACGGTGGAAGAGATTGTCCCCGCCGCCGTTTCCATCGCAAAAAAAGCCGCCTGTGATAAGGCTCTGGTGGCTCTGGACATCGGTCCCATCGGCCAGCTGCTGGAGCCCACGGGCACCCTGGATTTTGAGCAGGCGGTGGATATCTTCGCCCAGGTGGTACGGGCGGGTGTCCAGGCGGGAGCCGACCTCATCGCCATCGAGACCATGACCGACCTGCAGGCGGCCCGCGCCGCTCTGCTGGCCGCCAAGGAAAACGCTGATCTTCCCGTCCTGGTCACCATGACCTACGAGGCCTCCGGCCGTACCTTCCTTGGCTGCTCCCCTGCCTGCGCCGCACTCACCCTGGAGGGAATGGGGGCCGATGCCATCGGCGTCAATTGCTCCCTGGGTCCCCGGGAAATGCCCCCTCTGGTGGAGGAGCTGGTCCGCTGGAGCACCCTGCCCATCGTCCTGAAGCCCAACGCCGGTCTGCCCCATCCCGACGGCTCCGGCTATGACATCACGCCCCAGGAATTCGCCCAAAGCCTGGCTGCTCTGGCTGAGATAGGCGTGCAGATCTTCGGTGGATGCTGCGGCACCACGCCGGAGTATATCGCCCTGCTGGCCCAGGCTCTGGAGGGCCGCGAGGTCAACCCCGTCCCCCGCAGCGTCCCAGCCGCCGTGTGCAGCGGCACCCAGGTGGTGCCCATCGACCGGGTGCGGGTCATCGGCGAGCGAATCAACCCCACCGGAAAGAAGGCCATGAAGGAGGCCCTCCGCCGGGGAGACATGAATTTCATCCTCAACCAGGCGCTGGAACAGACCGGAGCCGGGGCGGACATTCTGGATGTGAATGTGGGCCTTCCGGAGGTGGACGAGACAGCCATGATGACGGCGGCGGTAAAAGCCATCCAAGGCATCACCGATGCCCCCCTCCAGCTGGACTCCACCGATCCCAATGTGCTGGCCGCCGCTCTGCGGGTATACTGCGGCAAGGCCATTATCAATTCCGTCAACGGGGAGGAAGCCTCCTGTCAGGCCATCCTTCCTCTGGCAAAGAAGTACGGCGCCGCCGTGGTTGGCCTGACCCTGGACGAAAGGGGCATTCCCGACTCGGTCCAGGCCCGCATGGACATCGCCCAAACCATTCTTCACCGGGCTCTGGAAGCAGGGTTGCGGAAAGAGGACGTGTATATTGACTGCCTCACCCTCACCGTCTCCGCCCAGCCGGAAGGGGCTGCCCAGACGCTGGAAGCCCTGCGCCGGGTCAAGGGAGAGCTGGGGCTGAAAACGGTGCTGGGAGTATCCAACATTTCCTTCGGCCTTCCCGCCCGACCTTTGGTAAATCAGAACTTCCTTACCATGGCCGTGTCGGCCGGGCTGGATCTGCCCATCCTCAACCCCAACACGGAGGCCATGATGGCGGCGGTGCGGTGCTACCACCTTCTGATGAACCTGGACGAAAATGCCCGGGAATTTATCGCCGCTTACGGCAACGCCTCCGTCTCCACCACCATTACCGGGTCGCCCGCAGCGGCCTCCCCCGCCGTCTCAGGCGCGCCCCGCTCCCTGTCGGAGATCGTGGCCGCCGGTCTGAAAGGAGACGCCGCAGCCGCCACCCGTGCCCTGTTGGAAACCACCGCTCCCATGGACATCGTGGACGGGGTGCTTATCCCCGCCCTGGATCAGGTGGGTGCGGAGTTTGAGGCTGGCCGGGTCTTTCTCCCCCAGCTGATTCAGTCCGCCGGCGCTGCCCAGGCTGCCTTTGAGGTGATCCGGGACGCCCTGGCCGACAGCGGCTCCAACCAGGACAGCCGGGGCCCCATCGTCCTGGCCACCGTAAAAGGAGACATCCACGACATCGGTAAGAACATCGTCCGCGTCCTGCTGGAAAACTACGGTTTTGCTGTGATCGACCTTGGCCGCGACGTGGATCCCGCCGCCGTTGCAGAGGCCGTCCGCGTCCACCATGCTCCGCTGGTGGGCCTGTCCGCATTGATGACCACCACCCTGGGCAGCATGGCCGACACCATCCGGCTCCTCCGCGAACAGGTGCTGCCCTGCCGGGTGATGGTGGGGGGCGCGGTACTCACCCCGGAATACGCCGCCCAGATGGGTGCGGATTACTACGCCCGTGACGCCAAAGAAAGCGTAGATATCGCCAAGTCCCTTTTGTGCTGATCCCCTTCCACCTTCGATTCCACGACCCAAAGGAGGCTTACAGCCGTGCATCATCTCCCCAACCGAGAGACCGCCACTCCCGACAGCAGTCCGCCCCGGAAGCGCCGGAGGATGCTCAAATGGGCCCTGGGCATTCCATGCGGGGCGCTTCTTGCCCTGGGGGCCATCGCTCTTTGGATCACGCTCACCGCACCGGAAACCATTTCTTACCGGGGCCAGGAGATCCCTGTGGTAAAGGAGCTGGAGGTCAATCGTTACGATCCCACCCACTTTGTTCCCAACGAACAGGGATGGATCACCTATCAAGACGACAGTCGGACCGCTGTAACCGGAATTGACGTTTCCTTTTACCAGGGGGAGATCGACTGGCAGGCAGTGGCGGAAAGCGGCGTGGAATTTGCCATCATTCGTCTGGGCTACCGTGGCTATGCCACCGGCGCCCTGCAGACAGACTCCACCTTCCAGCAGAATTTGGAGGGCGCGCTTCAGGCCGGGCTGGATGTAGGCGTTTATTTCTTCTCCCAAGCTACCTCTGTGCTGGAGGCGGAGGAGGAAGCCGACTATGTGCTGGAGGCCATCCGCGGCTATCCCATCCGTTACCCTGTGGTCTTTGACTGGGAGTTCATCCACACAGAGGATGGCGCCCGCACCGATCATGTGGACGGCGACACCGTCACCCAGTGTGCCCGGGCTTTCTGTGATCTGGTAAAGGTCGCCGGCTACACCCCGGCGCTGTACCTGAATCTGGAGATGGGTTACCTGTTTTACGACCTTGGCGAGCTGGCGGATGTCTCTTTTTGGCTGGCCGATTACCAGCCTGCCCCCAGCTTCTACTACAATTTCTCCATGTGGCAGTACAGCAGCCAGGGCACCGTCCCCGGCATACAGGGAAACGTGGATATGAACCTCTATTTCCCTGCCTGGCAATCTTAAAAACATCCGCCGCCGGACCCTGCACGTTTTCTTCCCTGCTTCTGTCATGGCGGCACCCCTTCCTAACCGACACGGAAAAAGGGCAGTCGATTACTCGGCTGCCCTTTTTCCTATTCTTTGCCTTTACGGAAGTAATGTAATTTCCACAAGTTGCTGCGCCCATATTGTTAAGATCGTTGCCGGTTCTCCCGTATATGCCACCTCTATGCGGTCACCAAGGGAATATTCATCAGCGGATTGTCCGTCCGGCAGGTCAATCCCATAGCCGCGGCTATATTCCAGGGCTTGCTCTTCATCCAAACGAATGCCTATGTGATTTGCATATGGATCGATCGCAACGATTTCACCTGTGATGCTATGGACAGAGCCGCCGCTTTGCTGGGTCTTACCGACCAATGCCTTCAGACATTTCCCATAATCCCCCGCAGATACATTTTCCGAACGGATTGTAAGGGCAACATCACCTTGCGCGAACTCGGCATAATAACACTCTGCTCCGCTTTCATCTTTGTAGTGGAAAATCGCCAATTCTCTGCCATTTATATTCGTAAATCTGAGTTCGTTCTCCCTTAAATCAAAAACATCATAAGTGTGCTTAAATACTTTTGAAAGGACGATGTGGATGCTCTGGGACCCATCGGAATTTTGGAACACAATCGAATTCCCATCGTAATAAATATCGCGATCTTTTGATCGAAAAACGCCAAAGTCTTCCCTTTGGAGTGTAAGATAGGGAAGCGTTTCCGTAATGGGGAGAGATGCATTGAAATAAGTAAGCAGCTCTTCATAAGACATTTCGATAAAATCGTCTCCGGAGAGATTGATGTTGTTCATTACGGCATCAGGAGCGGCAATTTCATTGATGCAAAGACTTATGACCTGCTCGGTACTGTTCGACTGTTCATTTGGGTCTGTGGTAATTGGAGGGTTATTATCTGGCTGCGGCACAAGTTGTCCCGGAAACTGTTTCCACACTGTGGCAAGTGATACCGCCAACACGATGGCGGCACAAGCAGCGAAAGAGGCAAACTTGATCCCCCTGCGTGTTTGACAGTGGTAGGCTGCAGCTTCCTCATAGTACTTATCATTCACTTCGCTCATGGCTTCGGAAAACAATTCCGGATTCATACAAACACCCCTCTCTTGACCAAATAACGCTTCATCTTCCGGCGAGTAAGAGCAAGCCGGAC
Organism: uncultured Oscillospiraceae bacterium; assembly: GCA_944387225.1. Lineage (GTDB taxonomy): Bacteria > Bacillota > Clostridia > Oscillospirales > Oscillospiraceae > Lawsonibacter. The sequence goes on from CALXDY010000147.1 coordinate 13,671, forward strand.
GGATACGTTCTTTTCCGATATTCCCGCGCGCTTTGCTATGTCTGCGTAACTATCCGCATACGCATATCGGCGCATAAAGATCACACGTTCCTTTACGGTCAGCGTCTCCAAAAATTCCTCGATGATGTGGGCTAACTCTCTGGCTTCAATCTCCTTTTCCACGGTTTTCGGATCTGCAAGGCAGCACGCAATTTCCTCCAGGGCAACCGTGTAGTATCCGCTTCGTTTAGCCGCTTCTTTTTTCCAATACATCTTGAGCGAAATGTTCCGAACGATCTTTACAATGTAGGGTTGCAGCGGGTTCGGGTGTGCCGGTGGAATGGCGTTCCATGCGCCTATGTAAGCGTCGTTGACACACTCCTCCGCATCCTGTCGGCTGCCAACAATGTGATACGAAAGACTGCGGCATATCCTTCCGTATTTCATGTCCAATTCCTGTATGGCTTGCTGGTTACGCTCGAAAAACATCGAGATAATTTTTTCATCGTCTACCATCGGGCCACCTCCCTTCCGACCTCACCTATACACTACGGTTTTAGCGGCAAATACTAAATGAAAAAGAACATTTTTTCAAAATCGGACAATTGCTCCTGTTGCCCCGCAACCGCCGCTTCAGTACCCGGCGGCGGATTCTTTTTCTGTATGAGCAGGCCGCGGACGGGGCAAGGTAACAGCAGAGGATACGCTCTGCGGAGGAAGGATGCCCTATGCCCCGAAAAAAAGATCTGATGATGCTGATTACCTATGCGGCCATTCTCACGCTGGCCATTGTAAAGGCAGACGTCCTGTGGTCCGCCGTGTCCCTGGCCGTCCGCAGCAGCCGTCCCCTTCTCATCGGGCTTATCATCGCCTTTGTGCTGGATCGCCCCTGTTCCTTTTTCTGCCGCCGTTACCGCCGCAATCTGGGGGTCCGGTTCCAAGGGCTGGCCCGTCCCCTGGCGGTGCTCACCGCCTACCTGGTGCTTCTGTCCGCCGTGGTGGTGCTCTTCTCCCTTCTTCTCCCCCAGCTGGCCATGAGCCTCCAGGCTCTCCTGGAGGGGCTGAGCGGCTACATGGCCAATCTCCAGGCCTTGATGGATCGTCTGGCCCAGCGGCTGGACTGGGCACCCGCCATATTGGATCTCTCCGGCCTGAGCAGCGGACTGGAGGGGCTGCTGGGCAGCCTGCTGGGGCGGTTGACCGACACTGCGGGACAGGTCATGGTTCTGACCGAGGGACTGTTTTCCCTGCTGGTCACCACGGTGATCGCTCTGGTCTTTTCCATTTACCTGCTGGCCGGGAAGGAAAGCCTGCTCTCCCAGGGGCGGCGTCTGGTGGAGGCCTATCTTCCCCATCCCATTGCCTGCCGTCTGATCCGGGTGACCCACATCAGCAGTGAAATCTGCTCCGGTTTTGTGGCCGGACAGCTGGCGGAGGCTTGTATTTTGGGCGTTCTGTGCGCCCTGGGTACGGCGTTTATTCAGGCGGATTTTGCTCTGCTCATCGGAACCATCATCGGCCTGTCCGCCCTGATCCCTGTAGCCGGAGCCTATATCGGCGCCCTGCTCTCCGCCTTTCTCCTGCTGATGGTGTCTCCCGTCCGGGCTGTGATTTTTCTGATTTTTCTGGCTGTCCTTCAACAGATCGAGGGCAGCGTGATCTATCCCCGGGTAGTAGGCGCCTCCATCGGACTGCCCGGCATCTGGGTGCTGGCAGCGGTGACGGTGGGGGGCGGCCTGTTTGGCCTGGCCGGTTTGCTGCTCAGTGTGCCCGCCGCATCCGTCGCCTACACGCTGCTCAGGCTGGACGTCCGCCGGCGTCTGGAGGACGAAGCCGGGCAATAGAAAAATCCCCCAAACTGTGTTTGGGGGATTTCAGCGTGTCGAGAAACCCGGTTATGCGTCAAGCATAGGCGGGTTTCCGTCATGTAGCGACCAAAGGAGGAGTATACAGAGAGAGGCAAGGCTGTCCTGCCACAGCCATCTGGCCAGTTTTTTGAGA
>CALXDY010000148.1 GCA_944387225.1 uncultured Oscillospiraceae bacterium
TTTTGTTTATTCCTCTGTCGCCGCTTCGGCAGGCTCCACGCTGGCCAGAATGGCCTGGAGCAGCTCCTCACGGCCGGTGCCCTTCTCCGCAGAGAAGGGAATGACGAGATTTTCTTCCCCCAGCTCCAGGGTCTCCCGGATGCGCTGGAGGTTGGGCTCGATCTCGCTTTTTTTCAGCTTATCCAGCTTATTGGCCACCACCAGGAAGGGCCGTCCCGCGTCCCGGTACCACTGGGCCATGGTGCAGTCGTCGGCGGTGGGCTTATGCCGGGCGTCCACGATCATTACGCCCAGGGTCATCAGCTCCGGATCGGCAAAGTACCGCTCCATCAGCTTCCCCCACCGGTCCCGCTCCCCCTTGGACACCCGGGCGTAGCCGTAGCCGGGCAGATCCACCAGGTAAAAGGCGCCGTCGATGCGGAAGTAGTTGATGTGGATGGTCTTGCCGGGGGCCGCGCCCACACGGGCGAAATTCTTCCGGCCCAGCAGGCGGTTGATCACCGAAGACTTGCCCACGTTGGAGCGGCCGGCAAAGGCCACCTGAGGGATGGGGTCCCGCAGGAAGTCCTTGGGTGAGGCGGCAGAGAGAACAAACTCCGCCTTTTGCAGGTTGATAGCCATGCCCCTCCCCCTTTCACTGACCCAGCCGGGTACCCTTGGGATGGTTCCCAACGGCCACAGGGCTGTCCAGGGTGTGATCCGGCTCTCCGGCGGCGCCCAGAGGCACCAGGGCCTGGGCCAGCACCTGGTCGGCCCGCTCTACGGTGACAAACTGCAAAGCGGCCCGCACCGTCTGGTCAATCTCCTCCAGGTCCTTCTCATTGTCGGCAGGGATAATCACCGTCTTGATGCCGTTTCGCATGGCGGCCATGGTCTTTTCCCGCAGGCCGCCGATGGGCAGCACACGGCCCCGTAGAGTCACCTCACCCGTCATGGCCAGGCCGCGGCGGACGGGAGCCCCGGTAAGGGCGGAAGTCATGGCGGTGGTGATGGCGATACCGGCGGAAGGTCCGTCCTTGGGCACGGCTCCCTCCGGGAAATGGACGTGAATGTCCTTGGTCTTGTAAAAGTCCTCTTCAATGCCCAGACGGTCGGCCTGGCTGCGGATGTAGCTGAGGGCGGCGTGGGCCGACTCCTTCATCACATCCCCCAGGTTGCCCGTCAGCTCCAGCTTGCCGGAGCCGGGCACCACGTTGACCTCCACCTCCAGCAGCTCGCCGCCTACAGAGGTCCAGGCCAGGCCGTTGACCACGCCCACACGCTCCTCCAGAGCCTGGCGCTCGGGATGGTAGCGCACAGGCCCCAGGTAGTCATGGAGATCCTTCTCTGTCAGGCGAATTACCTTGTCAGGGTCCTCCACCACCTGCATAGCGGCCTTCCGGCACACCCCGGCCAGCTTCCGCTCCAGTACGCGGACGCCGGACTCCCGGGTATAGCCGGCGATGATCTCCCGGATGGCGTTGTCCGACACCTTCAGCTTGCCCCGGCTCAGCCCATGGCGCTTCATCTCCTTGGGCAGCAGGTGGCGCTTGGCGATCTGCAGCTTCTCCTCATCGGTGTAGCTGGGCAGCTCGATGATCTCCATTCGATCCAGCAGGGGCCGGGGAATGGTCTCGGTGGTGTTGGCGGTGGTGATGAACATCACCTGGGACAGGTCAAAAGGCACCTCCAGGAAGTGATCCCGGAAGGCGTTGTTCTGCTCCCCGTCCAGCACTTCCAGCAGAGCGGCGGAGGGGTCGCCCCGGTGGTCGCTGCCCAGCTTGTCGATCTCGTCCAGCAGCATCAGAGGATTGCTGCTGCCCGCCTGGTTGATGGCGGCGATAATCCGGCCGGGCATGGAGCCCACGTAGGTCTTCCGATGACCCCGGATCTCCGCCTCGTCGCTGACGCCGCCCAGGGAGATGCGGGCCAGCTTCCGGTTCATGGCCCGGGCCACCGACATGGCGATGGAGGTTTTGCCCACGCCGGGAGGGCCAACCAGGCAGATGATCTGTCCCTTCAGATCAGGGGCCAGCTGCTTGACGGCCACGAACTCCAAAATACGCTGCTTCACCTTTTCCAGGCCGAAGTGGTCGTGATCCAGAGCTTTCCGCACCGCATCCACGCTCACCCGTTCCTTGGTATACTTGCCCCAGGGCAGTTCCAGGCACACGTCCAGATAGCCCCGAAGCACACTGGCCTCAGAGGAGCTGTAGGGCTGCTTGGCCAGGCGGCCCAGCTCCTTCTCCAGCTTCTCCTTCACCGGCTGGGGGGCTTTCAGCTGGGCGATCTTCTGCTTGTACTCGCTCAGCTCGGAGTTGCCTCCCTCCCCTTCGCCCAGCTCGGCCTGGATGGCCTTCATCTGCTCCCGAAGGTAGTAGTCCCGCTGGTTATCCGACATCTGCTCCCGGGCCCGGTTCTGGATCTCCATGTCCAAAGACAGGATCTCCACCTCTCGGCTGAGCAGACGGTGCAGCCGCTCCAGACGGCGGGCAGGGCGCAGTTCCTCCAGAATGGACTGCTTGTCCCCGTTGCGCATGGCGATGTTCTGGGCGATAAAGTCGGCGATGTAGCCGGGATCCTCGCTGGCCAGCACGTTGATCAGCAGGTCGGGAGAGGCCTTGGGGCTCAGCTCCAGATACCGCTGGAACAGCTCATAGGTGGAGCGGATCACCGCCTCCGTCTTTGCGGAGTTGGGGGTGGGCTCCTCCTTGGGGATCTGGCGCACCTCCGCCTCCAGATAAGGGGTGGTCCGCAGCAGCTCAACCAGCTCGCCCCGGTACAGGCCCTCCACCATCACCCGGACGTTGTCCCCCGGGGTGCGGAGAATCTGGCGCACGGCGGAGATCGTGCCCATGGTATACAGATCCCGCTTGTCCGGCCGTTCCACGGAGATGTCCTTCTGCCCCACCAGGAAGATGGGGTTGCCGGCGGTCATGGCCTCCTCCAGGGCACGGACGGAGATGGTGCGGGACACGTCAAAGTGGATCAGTACGTTGGGAAAGACCGTCATCCCACGCAGCGCAATCACAGGGATGGTGTCTACCTCTCCCGGCGTCCATTCTTTTTTCATGGTACTCACTTCCTCTCTGGGAATGCCACGCAGCCCCGTGATCCGCGCAAAGGCGGCCACGGGGCGGCGGCAGGTGTCATCTGTTCATCAGCCCGCGGTTTTGCTCTTGGGCCGCTGGGCGGCACGATGGGGGGCGGGCTCCCCCAGCCGGGGCCGCTGGGTCCGCTGCGGATCCCGCTGAATCTCCGGCTCAGCCCCCTCCAGAATGCAGGGGGCGGTAATGGTCACCTTTACAATGGTGGGATCGGAGGGCACGGTATACATCACCTTGGACATAACCTCCTCCAGAATGGCCCGCAGGCCACGGGCGCCGATCTTCCGCTCCACCGCACGATCAGCCACCGCCTCCAGAGCGTCCTGGGTGAAGTCCAGCTCCACCTGGTCGTACTCCATCAGCTTGCGGTACTGGCGCACCAGGGAGTTTTTCGGCTCGGTGAGAATCCGCACCATATCCTCCCGGTTCAGGGAGTCCAGGGTGGTGATCACCGGCAAACGGCCCACCAGCTCGGGGATAATGCCGAACTTCAGCAGGTCGTGGGGCTGTACCTCCCGGAAGAGCTGGCCCACGTCCCGATCCTTCTTGCTCTGGATCTCGGCGCCAAAGCCCATGCTCCGCTTGTCCAGCCGGTTCTCGATGATCTTGTCGATCCCTTCAAATGCACCGCCGCAGATGAAGAGAATATTCTTGGTGTTGATCTGGATGAACTCCTGATGGGGGTGCTTCCGTCCGCCCTGGGGAGGCACATTGGCCACCGTTCCCTCCAGAATTTTCAGCAGCGCCTGCTGCACGCCCTCGCCGGACACATCCCGGGTGATGGAGGTGTTCTCGCTCTTGCGGGCGATCTTATCCATCTCATCGATGTAGATGATGCCCCGCTCAGCCAGCTCCACGTCGTAGTCGGCGGCCTGCACCAGCCGGAGCAGGATATTCTCCACGTCGTCGCCCACGTAGCCGGCCTCGGTTAGAGTGGTGGCGTCGGCGATGGCGAAGGGCACTTTCAGCATCCGGGCCAGAGTCTGGGCAAACAGAGTCTTGCCGCAGCCGGTGGGCCCCATCAGCAGGATGTTGCTCTTCTGCAGCTCCACATCCTCGTCCCCACCGAAGTAGATCCGCTTATAGTGGTTGTAAACCGCCACGGACAGGGCCACCTTGGCCTGCTCCTGGCCGATGATATACTGGTCCAGCACCTGGTGGATCTCACGGGGCGTGGGGATCTGATCCAGATGCTCCTCCACCCGATCCTCCGGCTCCAGGACATGCTCATCGTCCAGGATCTCCATGCACAGCTCCACGCACTCGTTGCAGATGTACGCCCCCGGCCCCGCAATCAGGCGGCGCACCTGATCCTGATTCTTTCCGCAGAAGGAACAGCGGATGGGGCGCATGTCGTCATTTTTTGCCATTGATCATACCTCTAAACAGTTCTATGGGTGGGAGATGGGCAGACTGCCCCTCCCCCGGCGGCTCTTACCGCCGCTCGATTACCCGGTCGATCAGCCCGTACTCCAGGGCCTCCTGGGCAGTCATGAAGTTGTCCCGCTCGCAGTCGGCGGTGACCACCTCCACAGGCTTGCCGGTGTTGGCGGCCAGAATCTGGTTCATCCGCTTCTTGACCACTTCCAGCCGTTTCAGGTGCAGGGCCATATCGGTGATCTGGCCCTGGGTGCCGGCGGAGGGCTGGTGGATCATAATCTCCGCATTGGGCAGCGCCAGGCGCTTGCCCTTGGTGCCGGAGGACAGCAGGAAGGCTCCCATGCTGGCAGCCAGGCCGATGCAGATGGTGGACACGTCGCACTTGATATACTGCATGGTGTCATAGATGGCCATGCCGGCGGTTACAGAGCCGCCGGGGCTGTTGATATAGAACTGGATGTCCTTGTCCGGATCCTGGCTCTCCAGGTACAGCAGCTGGGCCACCACCAGAGAGGCGGTGGTGTCGTTGACCTCCTCGGACAGGAAGATGATCCGGTCGTTCAGCAGCCGGGAGAAGATGTCGTAGGACCGCTCGCCGCGGTTGGTTTGTTCCACTACATAAGGGACTAAGCTCATGTTCATACTCCTTTATTCAGACCGTGATACCTCAGTATACCCGCCTGCCTGGAAATCCATTCCCCACCTGCCAGAAAAAGGCGCGGGGGTATAGGGACAGGCCGGGGCGGCACAGGCCACCCCGGATCACTGCGTTGTTCTGATTACTCGCCCTGGGTCTCCTCGGCGGTCTCCTCGGTCTTCTTCTTGCGGGTGCGCTTGGGCTTCTCAGCCTCGCCCTCGGCGGGCTCCTCAGCCTTCTTCTTCTTGGAAGCGGCCTTCTTGGGCTTCTCCTCAGCAGCGGGGGCCTCGCCCTCCTTGGCCTCGGACACCACCAGCTCGGAAGCCTTCTGCAGGCGCAGGTCGCGCTTGAGGGCGTCAGTGGAGACAGTGGCCTTCACCTGCTCGGGGGTGAGCTTGTACTGCTCGGCCAGCTTGGCCACCTCGGCCTCGCAGTCCTCGTCGGAGATCTGGATGTTCTCGGCGTCGGCCACAGCGTTCAGGGCCAGCTCCAGCTTCACCTGGCGCTCAGCGGAAGGCTTGGCGGAGGCACGCATCATCTCCACGGTCATGCCCATCATCTTCAGATAGTCGTTCATGGACATGCCCTGGCTGGCCATCCGCATGGAGTACTCGTCCATGATCCGGTCCAGCTGGGTCTCGATCATGCCGTCGGGAATCTCAGCCTCCAGATTGTCGGTCAGCTGATCCAGCACGGCGCCCTCGAAGGCCTCCTTGGCCTGGGCCTGGCGGCGCTGAGTCAGCTTCTCGCCCAGATCCTTCTTGAAGTCAACCAGGGTCTCGAACTCAGACACGTCCTTGGCGAACTCGTCGTCCACTACGGGGGCCTGGGACTCCTTGACCTCGTTGACCTTTACCTTGAAGACCACAGCCTTGCCCGCCAGATCCTTCACGTAGTCCTCGGGGAAGGTGATGTTCAGCTCCTTCTCCTCACCGGCCTTCATGCCGATGAGCTGATCCTCGAAGCCGGGGACGAAGGAACCGGAGCCGATCTCCAGGCTGTAGTTCTCGCCCTTGCCGCCCTCGAAGGCCACGCCGTTGTCGAAGCCCTCGAAGTCGATGACAGCGGTGTCGCCCATGTGGATCTCACGGTCCACAGCGGCCAGACGGGTGGCCCGGCGGATGTAGGGCTGCAGCTCGTTGTCGATGTCCTCATCGGTGACGGAGTTGATGGTCATGGGAGCGGTCAGGCCCTTGTACTGGCCCAGCTTCACCTCAGGACGGACGGACACCAGAGCGGTGAACATCAGACCGTCCTTGCCCACCTCCACGATGTCCATCACGGGGTGGCCCATATCCTCCAGGCCCTGCTCCTTCACAGCGGCCTCGTAGGCGCCGGGATAGACCTCGTTGACGGCATCCTCATAGAACACGCCGGTGCCGTACATGCTCTCAATGATCTTGCGGGGAGCCTTGCCCTTACGGAAGCCGGGCACGGCGATGCGGGAACGGTTTTTCAGATATGCCTTCTGGACGGCAGCCTCGAACTCGGCGGCCTCCACATGAATCGTCAGTTCGACGGTGCTTTTTTCTTTCTTCTCAACGTTGGTGACCTTCATGTCATGATTCCTCCTGTTGGTGCGGCGCTCCTCGGCCCACGGGCCGTCCCAGGCCGCGCCTGTATACTTTCAACACGGTATTGTACCAGATATGTTGCGGTTTGACCAGAGTCTTTTTTGAAAAATCCGTAAATTTTTCCCTAGTCCAGGATTTTTTTGGGGGTAAAGCCAATGTAGTCGGCGGCAACTAGGGTATATTCCACCCCGTTCTGGGCCCCGGACACCGCCAGACGGTGGCTGCCTCCATGGAGATGGCCGTAGCAGCAGCGGCGCACTCCGTAGGCCGACAGCAGATCCAGGATCTCCTGGCAGCGGTAGCCCTGGTAAAGGGGCGGATAATGGAGAAAGCACAACTTCTCCCGCTCCCCCGCTGCCTTCAGAGAGGTCTCCAGGCGCATCAGCTCCCGGTTGAAGATCTTGGCGTTGTGTCCGCCCTGATCCTCTTCGTAGAACCAGCCCCTTGTGCCGCACAGGGCCACCTCTCCGTAAAGGCGGCAGTTGTTGTGCAGCAGCTCCAGGGTGGAAAAGCCGTTTTCCTGAAAAAACCGCTCCATTTTGGCTGCCGTGGTCCACCAGTAGTCGTGGTTGCCCTTGAGAATGATCTTCCGTCCGGGCAGAGCGTCCAGAAAGGCGAAGTCCTCCCTGGCCTGTTCCAGGCTCATGCCCCAGGACAGGTCGCCGCACAGCACCACCGTGTCCTCCGGCTCCAGGAGGGAGAACCCCTCCCGCAGCTTGTCCACGTATCCCGTCCAGCCGCCGCCGAATACATCCATGGGCTTGTTGACTCCAAAGGAGAGATGGGTGTCTCCTATGGCATAGAGGGCCATACAAGTCCTCCTTTATTTCAGCATGTCCAGCACCGCATCCACCATGCGGTCCTTCTCCACCACCTGGGTAAAGCGGATCTCCTTGCCACGAAGTCCCGCCAGAGGGGCGGGTACAGGCTGGCCGGTGACCTGGCTGAGCTGATCCAGCAGATCCAGGCCCTCCTTCTGCTCGGTCACTCCCAGAGCGGTGAGCACGCTGTCGCAGAACTTGAAGGGACTGGCGGTGGACACCACCAGGGCGGGAGTATTGTCCCCCGTCTCCTCCCGGTACTGCTTCAGAGCGGAGAAGGCCACGGCGGTGTGGGTGTCGATGAGGTAATCCCGTCCATCGTACATCTCCCGGATCATGGCCTGGGTACCCTGGTCGTCGCAGCGGTAGCCCTTGAACACCCGCTGGATCTTCTCCTGCACCCGGTCGCTCACCCGGTAGGTGCCCCCCTGGTTCAGCTGGCTCATATAGCCGGCCACCTCATCCTGATCCTGGGTCATGGCCAGCAGCAGCCGCTCCAGGTTGCTGGAGATCAGGATGTCCATGGAGGGGGACATGGTGTTATGGAAGGGACGGTTGCGGTCGTACACGCCGGTGTTCAAAAACTCGGTGAGCACATCGTTGGCATTGGAGGCACAGATGAGCTTGTCAATGGGCACGCCCATCTCCCTGGCGTAGTAGGCGGCCAGGATGTTGCCGAAGTTGCCCGTGGGGACGCAGACGTTGATGGTCTGGCCCAGCTCCACGGCGCCGTCCCGCAGCAGGTCGCAGTAAGCGGAGACATAATAGACGATCTGAGGCAGCACACGGCCCCAGTTGATGGAATTGGCGGAAGAGAAGAAATAGCCCCGCTTGGCCAGCTCCTGGCGGAGGGCCTCGTCGGAGAACAGGCGCTTGACGCCGGTCTGGGCGTCGTCAAAGTTGCCCACCACGGAGCAGACCCCTACGTTGGCCCCCTCCTGGGTGACCATCTGGAGCTGCTGCACGTCGGAAACGCCGTCCTTGGGGTAGAACACCAGGATCTTGGTCTTTTCCACGTCCCGGAAGCCCTCCAGGGCGCCGTTCCCCGTGTCGCCGGAGGTGGCCACCAGGATGCACACCGTTTTCTCCTCCTCCTGCTTGCGGAGAGAGGCGGTGAGCAGATGGGGCAGCATCTGCAGCCCCAGGCCCGCGGCGTGACCGGTCCGGCCTCGGTTCCGTAGATTGTCTCGCCGTGCGTGCGCAGCCATGCGCCGATGCCCGTCAGACGTTCGAGCGCCGCCTCGGGCAGCTGCCCGTCGGGCTGGGGGCCTATGTTGAGGAGCAGGTTGCCGCCGCGCCCCGCCGCACCCGCGAGGTAGCGGATGAGGTCGTCGGTGGACTTGTAGTCGCGGTCGGTGACGCGGTACCCCCACGAACGGTTCATCGTCTGGCAGGTTTCGAGCGGCAGGCGGCTCACCTCCTGTCCCGAGAGTCCGGCGGTGTTCTCACCCGGGAGGTCGCGCTCGAAGGTCTGGGCGTCCTCGCCCTCGAAGGGCGCGAGGTGGTGGTTGTTGATGATCAGACAGGCGGGTTGCAACCGGTGGATCAGCCCGTATAGCTCACCCAGCCGCCAGTCGAACGAGGGATTCTCGTCCTGATCCCACACGCCGTCGAACCAGATGGCCCCGACCTCGCCGTACTGCGTGAGCAGTTCGGTGAGCTGCGCCTTCATGAAGTCGAAATAGGCGTCGGCATCCTCCTTTTCGG
>CALXDY010000149.1 GCA_944387225.1 uncultured Oscillospiraceae bacterium
AGGACGTTCTTTGCCAAGCTTTCTTACAAGAAAGCGGGGTTCCGCCTGCGGGCGGGTTTCTTTTCTCGGCGGGAGAAAAGAAACCAAAAGACCGCCGGGGGTCCGCGGGGAGCAGATGGACTTGTCCGTGCTGTACCAGCCCGTCCAAGGTCCATATCCCCGCTCTCCCCCCGGTCCCCCATGGGCAGTCGAACAAGCCTGTACCGGGGCTTATCCAAGAACCCTTGAGCAAATCCCCCCGGCGGGGCAGCTCAGCTGTGTTGTCCGGCCCTTCTCCCGCCCGCGCCTCCCAGGCGCTCTTTTTCATGTCACCTTGGGATTATGCTTCTACCGCAAGAATCCGCCGGGCTGCTTCCTGGATGAATATTTCTGCCATCAAAAGGAAGGAGCGCAAGCAGCGCCGGATTGTGCAAGGAGGGAGGAAAATACGGGGGCTTGTCTTTCGTGCTGGGGTGATGATGCGGAAGTTATCTCTCCACTCTCCACTCTTCACTCTCCACTCTTTCCTCAGGCGGAGCGAAGCGAAACGGAGTTTCGCAGAAAGTTCTTTGCTTCCTTTCTTACAAGAAAGGAAGTCAAGCGTGCTTCTTCACATTCATGACCAGCATCTGGAGGCGGTTTTCGATGTTGGCGAAGGAAGCGTCGGGGTCATAGTCCAGGGGCAGGATCTGGGCGTCCGGGAAGCGCTCCTTGATCTTCTTGGTGATGCCCCGGCCCACCACGTGGTTGGGCAGGCAGCCGAAGGGCTGGAGAATGACGAAGGCCCGGCAGCCGTTTTCCGCGTGGTGGAGGATTTCCCCGGGAATGAGGATGCCCTCCCCGGCGTCGAAGGTGTGGGGAATGATGGGGTCGCTCTTCTTCGCCAGCTCCTGAATCCGGGCGGTCTTGCCGTAGAGAGGATGGGCGGAGGCGATGCGGTCGGTCAGATCGTGGGCCATGTCGAAGAAGTGGTCGGCGGCGCCGCACAGCAGCTTCCGGTCGGCGGGTCGCTTGACATGCTGCTCCTTGATCTGGCAGTCCTGATAGAAGTAGGTCTTCTGAATCACGTCGGTCATCCTGGCCTCAATGATCTCAAAGCCGTTGCTTTCCAGATAGGCCTCAATGTCGTGGTTGGCGCCGGGATGGAAGTTGAGCAGATACTCCCCCACGATCAGCACTCTGGGCCGGGGGTTGGAGCGGTCGTACTTCACTTCCTTCATAATCTGGATGGCCCGGCGGAAGCAATACTCCGCCCCGTGGATGCCGCCGTGCTCCATGCCGTGCATCACCAGATCCAGCCCCTTCTGGAAGGCCCGGTCGGTGCTGCCCGGCTCCAGCTCATAGGGCCGGATCTTCCGCAGCAGCTCCTCCAGAGCGTCAATCATGGGCAGGCCGTAGGCGATGCGGGCGGCGGACAGGATATTCAGGCGGAAGCCGGGATGGAGGTTGCGGTCGTCCCGGTCGTCGTTGGTGAGGATGGGGACGGAGGCGAATCCGGCGTCGTCCATGGCCTTTCGGAGCAAGGCGCTGTAGTGAGTCAGACGGCAGTCGCCGATGTACTTGCCCATAGCCACGGCGGTGTTCTCCACGTCGTACTTGCCGCTGCTAAGGGCGGAAAGGATCTCGCCAATGACGATCTGGGCGGGGAAGCAGATGTCGTTGTGGACATAGCGCTTGCCCATCTCGATGGCCTCCTCCCGGCCAATCTCCAGGGGGACGGCCCGGAGACCCTGGCCCCGGAACACGGCGGACATCAGGCGGCAGAAGGCGTGGGAGGTGTTGGGAATGAGCACCGTCCGCCGCCGGTCGGCCCGCTGGAACTTCACCGGGTAGGGATCCCCCAGCTCCTTGGGCTGGAGGGCACCCTCCACCTCCCGGCGCATCTCCACCGTCTCCAGGAAGGAGCGGACACGGATGCGGAGGGGGCCCTGGACGTCGCTTTCATCCACCTTGAGTACCAGGGGGATTTTACCGGAGATTTCCTTCATCAGGCGGACGATCTCGTCGGAGAGGTAGGCGTCGTGGCCGCAGCCGAAGCTGACCAGCTGGACGTACTCCAGGCAGTCGGTCTTGGCGGCACGGATGGCGGAGGCCAGCATCCGGGCGTGGAAGTTATTCACAATGTCCAGGCGGCTGACGGACAGATCCTCCTCCTCCGTGCCGGGAAGGGAATCGGCGGTGAGGACGGGGATGCCCATGGCGGTGAACATCGCCGGCAGCTCGTGGTGAACCAGGGCGTCGTTCTGGTAGGGGCGGGCGGCCAGCACCACGGCGAAGCGGCCCTCCTTCTCCACCTGCTCCAGTACCTGAGCGCCCCGCTCCTTCAACGCGGCACGGAAGGCCTCCTGGGCCTTGCTGCCCGCCCGGAGGGCGGCGGCGGTCTCCTTCTCCGGCACCTGGAACCGCTCCTTCATGTACTGCTTCAGCTGCCGCTCCATGTCCTCCCAGGTGTACCAGTGGAACATGGGGGCGTCGTAGGGGATGCCCCACTGCTTCTCCGGATTGTCGGAGTTCTCAATCACCAGGGGATAGCCCTTCACCACGGCGCACATGGACTGGCTGCTGGGCTCGCTGTTTTCCGAAGGCACGGTGGTAACCACCGGCATGAAGATCCGGTCCACCTTCTTCTCCGCCAGGTTCCGCAGGTGCCCGTGGACCAGCTTGGCGGGGAAACACACGGTGTCGGAGGTGACGGCGGAGATGCCCTGCTCATAGATGGCCCGGGTGCTGAAATCGGACAGGGTGACCCGGAAGCCCAGGGCGGTGAGAAAGGTGCTCCAGAAGGGCATGGTCTCCCAGATGGCCAGCACCCGGGGGATGCCGATGTTCACCCCCCGATCCACAGCGGGCTGGGGGCAGGGCCAGGTCTGGAAGAGCAGCTTCTGCCGCTCCCGGAACAGGTTGGGCACCGCGCCGGCCTTTTGGGCGGTCTGCTGCAGCTGACGGCGGACGGTCTCGTCCTTGGGATCCCCCAAAATCTCTCCCCGCTCACAGCGGTTGTTGGTGATCCAGGCCCCGCCGTTGGAGAAGCGCAGCACCGTGCGCTTGCAGTGGTTGGCGCAGAAGGGACAGGGGTCGTTGCCCACCCGCTGGTAGGAGAAGTCCTCCAGGGCGTCCAGGCCCTGGAACGTGCGGTAGCCGGGGTTGCTCCGGTGCCGCTCCCGGGTGATGAGGGCCATGCCGATGGCGCCCATCAGGCCGGGATAGGGGGCCCGCACCACCTCCCGGCCGGTGTACTCCTCCATGGCCCGGAGGACGGCGTCATTTTCAAAGGTACCCCCCTGCACCACGATCCGGTCTCCCAGGGAATCCAGGTTGGACAGGCGGATGACCTTGGTAAACACATTTTCAATGATGGAGCGGCACAGCCCGGCCATAATGTCCTCGGGACTGCGGCCGTTGCGCTGCTCGGTGATGATGCTGCTGTTCATGAACACGGTGCACCGGCTGCCCAGCACCGCCGGGGTGCGGGAGGCGAAGGCCGCCGTCTGGATCTCCCGGGTGGGAATGCCCAGAGAGGCGGCGAAATTCTCCAAGAAGGAGCCGCAGCCGGAGGAACAGGCCTCGTTGACCAGGATGTTGGTGATGATCCCCTTGTCCAGCCACATGGCCTTCATGTCCTGACCGCCGATATCCAGGATGAAGGTGGCGCCCTCCACGTACTTCCGGGCCGCCCGGGCGTGGGCCACCGTCTCCACGGTGTGGTACTCCAGCTGGAAGGCCTTGGACATGAGCAGCTCCCCGTAGCCGGTGGAGCCCGCCGCCAGAATGGTCAGGCTGGCCCCCGCTGCACGGTACCGGTCCCGCAGCTCCAGCAGGGCCTTTTTCGCCACCTGGAGGGGCTCCCCCTCGTTGGGGGCGTAGAAGGCGTACAGCAGCTCCTCATCCTCCCCGATGAGGACAAACTTGGTGGTGGTGCTGCCGGAGTCGATGCCCAGATAGGCCCGCACCTCCTCCCCCGCCTGGGGCTGGTACCAGTCGGGTTCCGGCTTTCTTGTCCGCTGCCGGAAGGCCCGCAGCTCCTCCTCCGTCTGGAAGAAGGGCTTGGCCCGCTGGCTCTCTTCCCGCTGGGGCAGGCCCTGGGCCAGCCGCTGCAGAAGGTCCTCCGCCTTCACCGGCGTGACCTTGCCGCCATACACCGCCTGGATGGACACCGCCGCCCCCAGAGCCACCATCAGCTCCGGATGGGGCGGGATGAGCACGTCCCTCTCCTCCAGGCCCAGCCGCTGGGCAAAGACCCGGATCAGCACGGGGTTGAAGGTCAGCGGACCGCCCTCAAACACCACCGGCCGGGTGATTTCCAGCCCCTGGGCCAGACCACCGATGGTCTGCTTGGCGATGGCGTGGAAGGCGGACAGGGCCAGGTCGGACTTGGCCACCCCCTGATTCAGCAGGGGCTGGATGTCCGTCTTGGCGTACACGCCGCACCGGCCGGAGATGTCGTAGACGCAGCTCCCCTTCTCCGCCAGGGCGTTGAAGTCCTGCACCGGCACCTTCAGGATGGAGGCGATCTCGTCAATAAAGGCTCCCGTTCCCCCGGCACAGCTGCCATTCATCCGCATGTCCGCCACCTGGAGCGCCCCGGTGTCCCCTTCCTTTTGGAAGAAGATCATCTTGGCGTCCTGGCCGCCCAGCTCAATGGCGCAGCCTACGTTTGGGTACATCCCCTTCAGAGCGGCGGCGTTGGCCGCCACCTCCTGGACGAAGGGCAGCCCCAGCCCCTCGGCGATGGGCTTTGCCCCCGAACCGGTGAGACACAGACGCAGCTCCCGGCCGGGGAAGCGCTCCGCCAGCTCCTCCAGCACGGCCTTCACGCTCTTCTCCTGATCGGCGTGGTGCCTGCGGTAGCTGGAGCAGAGGATCTCTCCCCCCTCCGGATCCATGACCACCACCTTGGTGGTGGTGGAGCCTACGTCAATCCCTGCCGCCAGAATGCGGTTTTCCATCTCTGCCCTCGGTGTCATTGTGCTCTTCTTCTGCCTTTCCATAAAGAATCTGCCGTTGTCCTCCCCGGGAGGACAGGTCGCTTTTTTTCGTTCCCTTGTATTAAAGCACGAATCCTGTTGAATTGTACGTGAAGAAATGGTATTATTGATGATGATATTTCATCAGTTTGGAGCAATTGATTATGAACACGCAGCAATTGGAAAGTTTTCTCCAGGTAGCGGACACGCTGAGCTTTGCTCAGGCGGCCCAGGCGCTGAACATCACCCAGTCGGCGGTGTCCCGCCAGGTCCGGGCGCTGGAGGAGGAGCTGGATGTAAAGCTGTTCCGGCGCACCACCCGTACGGTGCTGCTTACCCCGGAGGGGGTGCTGTTTCTGGAGCATGCCCGGGCCATTCTGGGGCAGCTGCGGCTGGCGGCGGCCAAGCTCCATCGGCAAAGTGAGGGCCAGCCCCAGGTGCTGACCATCGGGTGCCGGGGAGAGGTGGGTATGGAGCGGCTGACCCTGACGCTGGAGCGGTGCCGGACGGCCATTCCCTCCTTCCACCCCATGCTCAAGTCCATCCCCTATCGCTCCTCCCTCACCCGGCTGGTGC
Source organism: uncultured Oscillospiraceae bacterium (assembly GCA_944387225.1). Lineage (GTDB taxonomy): Bacteria > Bacillota > Clostridia > Oscillospirales > Oscillospiraceae > Lawsonibacter. Next base: position 5,520 of record CALXDY010000149.1, read on the forward strand.
AGGGGGAGCTGGATGTGGTGTTCGGGGTGGAGGAGCCCGCCCCTCTGGGGAAGGGGCTGACCTTCACCCCGCTGGGAGAGGTACCCCTGTGCTGCGCGGCGCCGGAGGGGCATCCTCTGGCCCGGCAGACGGCTGTGGGGGTGCAGGAGCTGCTGGCCTACCCCTTTATCCTATGCGACGGACACGCCCTGCCATCCCAGGTCACCCAGCACTGGGGGCCCATTACCGGCCGGCTGGGTCCGGAGCGGATCCATGTGTGTGACAGCCCCCTGGGGGTGCTGTCCCTGGTGGGCAGCGGCTACGGCTGCGCTATTCTGCCCCGGATGGCCGCTCCCATTCCCGGTGTGGTGTTCGTCCCACTCCAGGGCGCCGCGCCCCTGCGCTGCGGCCTGATCCACCCCGACGAGGAGCTCAGCCCCCTGCTGCAAACCTTCCTCGCCTCCTCCGCTTTCTTGTAAGAAAGCTTGGCAAAGAACTTTCTGCGAAGCTCCGCTTCGCCCTCGCCGCATTAGGAAAGAGTGAAGAGTTGAGAGTGAAGAGTGGAGATTTCCTCGCCGCTGCTGCCCCGCACGAAAGACAATTTTCCCATCCGGGCGCACAATGTGCGCCCCTACGAATAGACCGAAGTCGTGCGGCCAAAACCCCCGCACAAAGCCCCTTGTCTTTTGAGCGGAATCTACTGTCCTCCATAAAAGGTCATTCCACCTCCCATGGGGGCCCGGGGGTAAAGCGGGGATATGGACCTGGGCCAACGGCCCAGTCCATCTGCTCCCCGCGGACCCCCGGCGGTCTTTTGGTTTCTTTTCTCCCGCCGAGAAAAGAAACCCGCCCGCAGGCGGCACTACTTTCTTAAAAGAAAGCAGGCAAAGAATTTTGTGCGAAACTCCGTTTCGCCCTCGCCGCCTACAGTTTAGATTGGATTCCATGCCCCAGCACGAAAGAGAATTGTCCAATGCGGGTGCACAGCGTGCGTCCCTACGAAACGGAACAGGTGCCAACAGGGCAAAAAATTCCCACGCAAGAGAAAATCATTCACTCTCTTGCGTGGGATCTTTTTCGTTATCAGACAAACTTCAGGCGGAGCCGGAGAAAAGCGCAGCTTTTCGCGAAAGTTCTTTGCCTACTTTCTCTCAAGAAAGCGGCCCACAAGGTGCATTCTCTTTCGTGCAGAGATGAGGAACCAACTCTTATCCCCAGGCGGAGCGAGGCGAAACGGAGTTTCGCAGGAAGTTCTTTGCCTACTTTCTCTCAAGAAAGCGGCCCACAGGGGGCATTCTCTTTCGTCCAGAGATGAGGAACCAACTCTTATCCCCAGGCGGAGTGAGGCGAAACGGAGTTTCGCACAAAGTTCTTTGCCTACCTTCTTTCAAGAAAGCGGGGCCCAGAAGGTATACTCTCTTTCGTGCAGAGATGAGGAACAACTCTTATCCCCAGGCGGAGCGAGGCGAAACGGAGTTTCGCACAAAGTTCTTTGCCTACTTTCTTTCAAGAAAGTAGGGGGGCGGAGGCGCGGACGATGTCGCCGGCGCCCACAGTAAGAATCAGGTCACCCGGCTGAGCCAGCTCCGCCAGGGTCCTGGTGACGGCGTCCAGATCCGGGCAATAGATGGCCCCGGAGATCCGGTCGGCCAGCAGGCGGGAGGACATGCCCAGGGTGTCGGTCTCCCGGGCGGGGTAGATCTCCGCCAACACCGCCAGGTCGGCCAGCTTCAGCACCTCCACAAACTGGTCAAACAGCTCCTTGGTACGGGTGTAGGTGTGGGGCTGGAAGGCGCAGATCACCCGGCGGTAGCCCAGGCCCTTGACGGTGGTCAGCAAGGCCCGCAGCTCCTGGGGATGGTGGGCGTAATCGTCATAAATCTCCGCCCCGTGGTAGGAGCCCTTGTGCTCAAAGCGGCGTCCGGCGCCGTGGAACTCCGCCAGGCCCTCCTCAATGGCTTTGGGTTCCACACCCAGCACCAGGGCGGCAGCGGCGGCGGCCAGGGCGTTGCTGACGTTGTGCAGGCCGGGCACGCTGAGAGACACCGTGGCGGCCACCTGACCCTGATAGACCACCTGGAAGGTGGGCAGGCCCTTGTTCCAGGTGAGGTTGGCGGCGTGTACGTCCCCCTCCTCCAGGCCGAAGGTGACCACCTTCCGGTCCAGACCGGCCACCACGTCCCGGGTGTTGCCGTCGTCCCGGTTGGCCACCACCACGCCGGTGTCCTGCGGCACCAGGGCGGCAAAGCGGCGGAAGGAGGCCTTCACGTCGTCCAGATCCTTGAAGAAATCCAGATGGTCGGCGTCCACATTCAGGATGACCGCCACCGTGGGGAAGAAGGACAGGAAGGAATTGCAGTATTCGCAGGACTCCAGAATCACCGTGTCCCCCTTCCCTACCCGGTGCCCGCCCCCCAGGATGGGCAGCACGCCGCCGATCATCACGGTGGGATCCCGCCGGGCGGCCAGGAAGATATGGGTGCACATAGAGGTAGTGGTGGTCTTGCCGTGGGTGCCGGAGACGCACAGGGCGTTGGGGTACTGGGTCATCAAAGAGCCCCAGGCCTCCGCCCGTTCAAAAACAGGGATACCCTGGGCGTGGGCGGCGGCAATCTCCGGGTTGTCGTCGTGGACGGCGGCGGTGCGGATGACGCACTGGGCGCCGGCCACATTCTCACCCCGGTGCCCGATGGCCACGGGGATGCCCAAGCCACGGAGATGAGTCACGGCGGCCCCCTCCTGCATGTCGGAGCCGGTGATGATCATACCGGCCCCCAGCAGCACCTCCGCCAGCGGAGACATGGACACCCCGCCGATGCCCACCAGGTGGGCGTGGACGCCGGGGCGAATATAGGAATGGATGTCAGGCTTCATACAGGTCTCTCCTCCCAAAGGTATGCCTGAAGCATGGAGATTTCTTTTTAGTGTATCGCGGAATGGGAAAAAATGCAAGGGAAGTCTGGGGAATTACCGGGTACGGAAGGCAAAAAACCGCTGTCCGAAGTAGTTCAAACCCACGAACAGGCACATGCCCACCAGCATAGACAGGTTACCCTCCAGCTGCTCGCTCAGGCCCAGGCCCCCCAGGGCCAGGCTGGTGGCGGGCTGCGCCACGCCGTAGGCGATCACCCAGCACACGGTGATGTTGATGACAAAGCGCACCACCACCCCCGCGCCCTTCTCCCGGCTGCGGAAGGTAAAGTGCTTGTTGAGGAAGAAGCTGACCACGCTGCCCACCACATAGTTGGCCGCGGAGGACAGCCAGTAGCCCACATCCCCCCAGGTATGCAGTCCCGCCAGGTTATACAGGCCGAACATCACCGCCGTGCCCACCAGGGTGTTGATGATCCCCACCAGCAGGAACCGGAACAGGGTGGGATCCAGGATCTTTTTGGGGTCAAGTCTCATCCTTCCGCCCTCCGCAGTCCTCCGCCACGATGTACCGGGGCCGGTCCTTGACCTCCTCGTAGATCTTGGCGATGTAGTAGCCGATGATGCCCAGGCAGATCATCAGGATGCTGCCCATAAGCAGCAGCAGCAGGATCACGGTGGTAAAGCCCTCCAGGGCCTGGCCGTTGAGCTTCTGCCACAGGGAGATACCGCCCATCACCAGGGACAGGAGAAACACTACCACGCCCAGCATGGTAATCATCTTCAGCGGCGCGGTGGAGAAGGCGGCCAGATTGGTCAGGGCATAGCGGAACAGGCTGCGGATGGACCATTTGGACTGCCCCGCCTGCCGGGGCTGCACCTCAAACTCCACCTGGGCGGTGGAAAACCCGATCCAGGAGGACAGGGCCCGGAAGAAAGCGTTTTTCTCCCGCATGGCCACCAGCACATCCACCGCCCGGCGATCCAGCAGCTTGAAGTCGGAGGCCCGGGACATGTCGATCTGGGTGGCGTTGCTGAGGAAGCGGTAGAAGGTCTTGGCCGCCAGGGTGTGGAAGAAGCTCTCCTTCCCCCGGCTGACCTTCACCCCCTCCACCACCTGATAGCCCTGCTGCCACAGGCGGTACATCTCCACCAGCTTCTCCGGGGGATGCTGCAAATCGCAGTCCATCACCACACAGCAATCCCCTCCGGCCCAGGCCAGACCGGCAAACACCGCCGACTCCTTGCCGAAGTTCCGGGAGAAGCTGATGCCCCGCACCCTGGAATTTTCCGTTGCGGCGGCCTGAACGGCCTGCCAGGTGCGGTCCCGGGAGCCGTCGTTGACGAAAATCAGCTCATAGTCCAGTCCCGCCTCCTCCAGCAGTCCGGCGATGGTTTTCGCCGCCAGGGGGACGGATTCCTCTTCGTTGTAGGCGGGCAGCACCACACTCAGCCGCCCGGTGCGGATGGGATTGGTTTCATCCATAGTCAGTTATCTCCTGTTTTCATAGGCCAGCTCATAGTCGCTTTTGGGGGTGTACTCCTCCTGGAGCTTCACCACCACCCGTCCGTCCACCATAGCCACGCTGCCGTCGGCGGGATAGAGGGGCATATCGGCAAAGGCCTGGGAATCGGCCACCGCTATCATGACCTCCTCCTCCGGCTCGGCCAGCGGTACGTTGAGCCAGTTGTTGAAATAGTAGTAAATGTGCTTGTTCAGGGAGATGAGGGTATTTCTGGGCAGGCTGTAGTGATCCACCAGGGCGTAGCTGTCCACCTGGGCATAGATCTGATCCACAGGCACCGCCCCGATGACCACGACCTCCTCCTCCCCGGTGTAGCCCGGGCAGCTCTCGATCCGGCTGAGCAGCCGGGTAGCGTAGCTGAGGGTAGCCTGATGGGCCTGGTTGGAGGCGGTATACAGCAGGTTGTTGATGTTGGCCTGGTACAGGATCAGGCCCAGCGCCCCCACCCCCAGGCACAGACAAGCACCCCGGAAGGCCAGGGGCTTCTTCACCGCGGGGAACCCTCTGTCGATGAACAGGAACAGGGCCGCATAGCCCAGGACAAAGGCGTATTTCATAATGGGAGTGGCGTCGGAGTAGGGGGAAATCACCTGGGCGAAGGCCATGGCCAGAGGCAGCAGAGCCAGCATCACCAGCCCGCCGGCCATCCGCCAGGTCTGGCGCAAGGGGCTGCCCTTCCCAAACCGGGCGGCCAGACACACCAGAGCCGCCAGGGCCAGCAGCCCGTTCAGCCCCACCATCACCAGATTGGTGTAGGGGTTGGAGGAGCCGGGAACGAGGAAGTAGGCGATCACCTGCTTGTAGGCCGACAGCACCAGCCGGGGCAGCTGCGTCAAGGGGAAGGCCCCTCCCGCCTGGCTCATGCCCAGATAGTCCAGCAGCTCAAGATCCTTCACCGCCAGGAAAATCTGCAAAATGCCGTAGTACAGCCCGGCCCCCAGAATCAGGCAGCCAGCCAGAGACAGGCCCAGCCGCCAGGTGCCCGCCAGAGTGGCCTTCTCATCCAGGCAGGCGGCCAGCACCACCAGCACCGACAGAGTCACGGCCACAGAGGCATAGGCCTGATAGGTACCCATGGACAGGGCCAGAGCCAGGGCTCCCGGCACAATCCACCAGTTCCCCCGGCGGGCCAGCCACACGGACAGCACCGCCAGCAGGATGGCCAGGCAGTAGGCCGACGCGGTGAACAGGTACAGGTACACATAGCCCAGGCTGGGGATGGCGGCCATAAACACCCCGGTCAGCCCCGCCAGCACCCGGCTGTTCAGGCCCAGCAGACCCACCGTCAGGGCGGCGGCCAGACTGAGCAGCACCAGAGACACCAGCCCGATGAGGGCGGGCATCTGGGTGAACAGGTTCAGGCTGGAGGCATAGTGGAGAAACCAGCGGCCGGACACGGTCATCTGCTGGGGGTCAAACACCCGGCTCAGACCGTCGGC
>CALXDY010000150.1 GCA_944387225.1 uncultured Oscillospiraceae bacterium
TTATACAGTAATCCCAGGGGCAGTCCACCCAGGGCCAGATAAAGCATGGGTGCAATCACCCCGTCGGAGGTGTTTTCCGCCACCGTCTCCACTGCGGCACGGGTCACCCCCGCCTCATCCAGGACGTCGGTGTCCCGGCCCACAATCCTTGACACAGCGTACCGAGCTCCGGCCAGATCCCCACTCCGCAGCGGGGAGCAGACCGCCATGCTCTCCTTCGCCAGGGAGCGGGCGGCCAGCAGCTGGCCGGTGAACCACACCTCCACCCCCCAGGCAAGCCAGGGAGAGACCATTCTGCACAGGACCAGCAGGACCCATCCCGCCAAAGGGAACAGCAGTCCCACAGCCAGAACCAGCAAACACCCGGCAACACGCTCACCCCCGGGTGTTTTGGGAAAAAGCCCACGGAGCACAGGTTCCAGCCAGGTGATGAACCGGCCCATCCACCGCACGGGGTGGGGCATCCAATGGGGATCCCCGATCAGCCAGTCCAGCACCACAGCAGGCAGCAGCACGAACAAACAACGCTCCATCTTCTCAGATGGTCTCCAACAGAGTGAGGGTCAGAGGATCCTCCTCCACACGCACCCGGTAGGCCCCGCAGTTGGGCAGCAGCCACTGATAAAAATCCCGCTGGGGATGGCCCAGGCGTTCCAGCACCGACATCCACACCCCGCCGTGGGCCACCACAGCCCCCCGGCTGATTCCCATCGCCTTTCCCTCTGCTATCACCTGCTCCAGACCCTGCAAACACCGGGCACCAAAGGCGGGCATCGCCTCACCGCCGGGAATGGTAATGGTTCGGTCCCCACCAATCCAGGCTCTGTAAAGTGGATTCACTTTCAGCTCCTCCCAGGTCTTTCCTTCAAATTCCCCAAAGTTACATTCCCGGAGCTGGGGCACCTGCCGCTGCTCCATACCGGGGAACAGCAGCTGGGCAGTCTGACGGCAGCGGAGCATGGGAGACACCCAAAGGGCCTCCACCGCAGGCATGGCCTCCCGGCGGCTCTGGGCCAGCTGGGCACCGGCCTGGGACAGGGGCTGATCCTCCGTCCCCACATACCGCTTACACTCGTTGCCCGGCGTGGTGCCGTGGCGAATCAACAACAGTTCCATCCGTCTCTCTCCTATCACTTCAATCGCATACTCAATCCGCAGGTGATTCGATACACCGCCTCCGCCTGACGGGCCAGCTCACAGCACAGGCGGCCCACCGCCTCCCGGTGCTGGCGCTCCTCCCTATCCATGGGGATGACGCCGCAGCCCACCTCCCGGCAGATCACCACAGCTGCCTGGGCGCAGTCTTCCGGCGACGGCAGAGGATTCATTTCCTCCAGTCCGTATACCACCGGGGTCTCCCCCAGCTTTCCTTTGGTCATGGCCTCCGGCGGATAGCCCAGCACACGGGTCACAAAGTCCCGCTTTCCGCTTCCTGCTCCGCCAATCACCAAAATCATCCCAATCCCTCCAACCATCGGGCCAATACCAGCCCGGCCAGACAGGCCAGCTCGCACCGCTGCAGAAACCATCCGTTCAGATCACCCGTTGTGCCCCCAAATTCCCGAAGACACACCCGCAGGGTATCTCCACAGGCCAGAGCAGCCCCAGCGGCCACACACAGGTAGGCCGGGTCCAGACACCCCAAGCCCAGCAGGCAGACAAGAGCCAGTGCCAGCAAACCAAACCGGCCCCCTCTCCACCCCGTGACCTGAGCCAGTAGGCCCGAGCCCCTGGCGTTGGGCAGAAACAGCGCCCCGCAGGCGGACAAGGCCCTGGAAGCCACGGGGATGGCCAGCAGAGGAAGGGCCGGGACGGGCCCCGCTGCTGTCTGCTCCCACAGGGCCGCTGTAACCAGGAGATACAGCACACAGTGCAGCACCCCGAATGCCCCAATATGGGGATCTTTTAAAATATCCAGCTTCTTTTCCCGGCTTCCGTGAGAAGAACGGGCATCCCACACATCGCAGTAGCCATCCATGTGAATCCCGCCGGTAACGATTAGGGGCAAGGCCGTCAAACCCACAGCCCACAAGATACTGTGAAGGGAAAATACATAACAGATATGCCACCACAGGACCATGGCTCCACCCACCGCCAGCCCCACCAGAGGGAAGGCATATAGGGTCAGCCGGCGGCTGTCGCTCTCCCAGTCCACTCTGGGCATGGGGATACGGGAGTAGAGGGCAAAGGCCATAATTGCAGCCCGAACCAGCTTCATATCGGCTCCCCCTTCCAGATCACCGGGATACCGCACACCACCTCGGTTACCTGGCCGCACCAGGCCCCTAAATCCTTGTGGAGTGCTGCCAGCAGAGACAGATAGTACTCCGTCTCCAGCGGATAGGTTCCGCCGTCCCGGTGAATATCCACGCTGATTACGACAAGGTTTCTTGCCTTACGCATCAGTGTTTTCAAGACTTTTCTCATATGCTCATAGGTCTGTTCCCATGTGGGCTGTCCGGGGGAAAACAGCTCGTTGGCCGCCCAGTTTCCCAAATCCTCCAGCAGTACCGTGGCTCCCTCCGGGATGAGGCACGCACCCAGATCACGGCTGCGTTCCACCGTGAGAAAGCCTTTCCCAGCCCGCTGGGCCCGGTGCCGGGCGATACGGCCATCCGCTTCCCTCCCGGCCGGTTCCATGGTGGCCAGGTAGATCAGTGGGCCGGAACCCGCAAGGGACTGGGCAAGTGCCTCTCCATAAGCGCTTTTCCCTGACCCGGAGCCGCCAAATACCAGGGCGGTCAATGGTTTACGCCCCCCACGGGACTGCCGTCAGGACGGTAGGCCTCGATTCCCAGGCCGTCAAAGGAGGTCATGGAGTGATAAATGGCGGAGGCCATGTCCAGCAGCGGCATCAAAGCCACCGCTCCGGTGCCCTCTCCCAGATGGAACTGGCCGTGAAGAACGGGCACCAACCCCAAAGCCTCCAGCAGCAGCGGTCCGCAGGGCTCCGAAGGCAGGTGGCTGGGCAGCATGGCTTTTTTTGCGTTGGGAGCCAGGCCCACCGCCAGCAGGGCGGAGGCACAGGAAATGGCCCCATCCAGAATCACCGGGACGTTATTCCGGGCGGCTCCCATGTAGAAGCCAGTCATAGCGGCGATATCAAAGCCGCCTATCTTACACAGCACATCAATGGGATCTGCGGCATCCGGCTGATTCACCGCCAGGGCCCGAGCCACCGTCTCACGCTTTCTTTTCAGGCCCTCATTGGACAAGCCGGCCCCTCGGCCCACCAGCTCCTCCGGGGCCCGATTCAACAGGACACAGGATACAGCGGCGGCCGTGGTGGTATTTCCGATGCCCATTTCTCCCGCCGCCAGCAGCTGGGCCCCCTTGACAATCAGTTCCTCCGCCACCCGCACGCCGGTAAACAAAGCCTGAAAGCACTGCTCCCGGGTCATGGCGGGGCCCCGGGCGATATTGGCCGTTCCGCCAGGGCAGACACTGCGCTCCAGCAGACCGGGTACCGGCGGATGAACGGCCATACCCACGTCTATCGGGGTCGCCGTGGCTCCGGCTACCTTAGCCATCTGACAGACGGAGGACTCCCCTGCCCCCATGGCCCGGGCTACTGCCAGAGTCACCTCCTGCCCTGTTTGGGTCACACCCTCCTCTACCACGCCGTTATCGGCACAGAAGACGGCTACCGCCTTGCGCTCCAGCCGCACCATCGGGGTGCCCTGGGCGCCCGCGGCAGTCACCAGCAACTCCTCCAGACGGCCCAAACCGCCGAGTGGCTTGGCGATGCTGTCCCAGTGACGGCGGGCCTGCTCCATGGCATTTTCATCTGCGGGGGTAATGGATGTGATCAGTTGAGATATGTTCATTGGCTTCATTGTCGGCGATTCTCCTTATACTGGGTACAGGCCCTGGCAAACCGCCGGACCAGATTGGGTTGAGAGGGATAATACAAATGCGGGAATCCGGCAAGTAAATTTCCTTTCCAGGTCATGCAATTCCAGGCCTTCCCGTTTCCGGGGCGCACCGCACAGGCGGCGGATCCGCAGCAGGTGGAGTCCCAACGATGAAATTCGTGGGCAGCAGCCTGCTCCCCTGCCTTCAGGTAGGGGGTGTCCTCCCCCATAGTCAGCGTAATGTAGCCGAAGCGTCTCAAGCCGGAGGTTTGGATGCCCTCCCCATCCAGTACGCCTGCCATGGGCCAGGATCGCCCCTGAGCATCCTCCAAACTCTGCTGGAGATAGAGGAAGCCGCCGCACTCCGCCAGAGTGGGCAGTCCGCCCTGAATGGCCTGGCGCAGGCTGTCCAGCATAGGCTGGTTTCCGCTTAAGGCGGCGGCGTGAAGCTCCGGGTACCCCCCTCCCAGGTACAGGCCGCAGGCCTCCGGGGGCAGGCACGAATCCCGCAGGGGGCTGAACGCAGTCAACCGCATTCCCTGTTGCTCCAGGGCTTCCAGGTTGGCTTGGTAATAAAAGCAGAAGGCCTCGTCCTGGGCCACCGCCACCACTGGGGCGTCCTCTGCAGGCGAAACAGGGGGCGACAGCTCCGCCGTCCAGTCTGGCGCGGTGCTGGCCAGGGCCAACAGACGGGGTACGTCCACTGTTTCCTCCAGTTGATCGGCCAGCCGGTCAATCTTTTCCTCCAGCCCAGCGATCTCCTCCGGCAGCAGCAAACCCAGGTGGCGGCTGGACAGAGTGCAGTTCTCCAGCCTGGGCAGACAGCCCACCACCGGCAGACCGGTCTCTTCCTGGATCATGGATGTGTAAAATCCAGCGGTATGGGCTGAGCAGCCATTAAGCACAACAGCCTTGATCATGCCTGGACTGTGGAAATCTATCAGCCCTTTGAGCTGTGCGGCCAGGGTAAGAGCGGCGCCCTTAGGCTCCACGACCAGCACCACGGGAGTATCGGTGACCTGGGCCAGGTGCCAGCTGCTGGCCCGGTGGGTGGCCCCCACACCGTCGTACAAGCCCATGACCCCCTCGATCACTCCCAGGCTGTGACCTCTCCCGCCCACAGCCATCTGGGAACGGACCTGCTCCGGCGAGGAAAAGAACAAATCCAGGTTCCGGCTGGGCAGGCCCAGCACCGGTCGGTGAAACATGGGGTCGATATATTCCGGCCCGCACTTGAAGGCGCAGGGATCCAGCCCCCGGCGCTGGGCCTCCCGGAGCAGAGCGCAGGTCAAGGTGGTTTTCCCGCTGCCGCTGGCCGGGGCGGCCACCATCAGACGGGGCAGGGTGATTCGCTCTGTCATAGACGCCCTCCCATCCTTCTGTCCAAAATTCAACATTTTATATTATACCGAACTTTCCCTGAAAAAGCAAATCCATCCCACCGGGCCATCCGGACCGTAAAAACCGGCTGTCCCAGTTGGGACAGCCGGTTTTTTTGCTGTAAAGGAATTACACTTGATTGAGGAAACGCAAGAAGGCTTCCTTCCCCTCCGGGGTACGTTTATACACACCGGCATGCTCCAGCACCTGGGCAAAGACGGCGCCGGTCTCCTGGTAGACCACGTCCAGCGCGTTGTCTTTGGTGATGGTATACTTTCCGGCAAAGTCCCGGGCCCACTTGGCATGGGACTGGGTGCGGGGATCGGCATCCAGATCCTTCCCCTCCGCCAGAGCCTCCGCCACGGCGGCCAGCTCCTCTTTCAGGCGGGCGGGCAGTACCGCCAGACCCATCACTTCAATCAGGCCGATGTTCTCTTTCTTGATGTGATGCAGCTCCTGGTGGGGATGATACAGGCCCAGAGGGTACTCCTCCGTGGTCAGGTTATTCCGCAGCACCAGATCCAGCTCGTACTCCTCTCCCCGGCGGCGGGCGATTGGAGTGATGGTGTTGTGGGGCTCTCCATCTGTCTCGGCGTAAATCACAGCGCTTTCATCGGTGTAGCCCCGCCAGGACAGCAGAATCTTGTCCGCCAGGTCGATCAGGCGCTGGGGATCGCCGCAGGTAAGACGCACCACCGACATGGGCCAGCGGACGATGCCCGCCTTCACATCCTCGTAACCAGGGAAGGTAAAGGGTGTCTCCACAGGGGCCTTCTCCATGGCGAAGGTGTATCGGCCGCCCTGGAAATGGTCGTGGGCAAGGATGGAGCCGCCCACGATGGGCAGATCGGCGTTGGAGCCCACGAAATAGTGGGGGAACTGGCCCACAAAGTCCAGCAACTTGCCGAAGCAGGCCCGGTCGATCTTCATGGGGGTATGCTCCCGGTTGAAGCAGATGCAATGCTCGTTGTAATACACATAGGGAGAATACTGCAAAAACCAGGGGGAGCCGTTGATGGTGATGGGCACTATCCGGTGGTTCTGGCGAGCCGGATGATTCAGCCGCCCGGAATAACCCTCGTTCTCCGCGCACAGGGCGCAACGGGGATAGGCGGAAGCGGGCAGATTCCGGGCCGCGGCGATGGCCTTGGGATCCTTCTCCGGCTTGGACAGGTTGATGGTCACGTCCAGCTGGCCATACTCCGTGTCCGCCTTCCACTGTACGTCCTTGGCAATGCGGTCCCGGCGGATGTAGTTGGTGTCCTGGGAGAAGGTGTAGTACCAGTCGGTAGCCGCCTCAGGGCTGTCCTGATACAGGGCCTGGAAGCGATCAATGACCTGGGCGGGACGGGGCGTCAGCCGACCCATGATCTTGGTGTCGAACAGATCCCGGTAGGTGACGGTATTCTCCTTCAGCACGCCCCGGGCGTATGCGTCGTCCATCAGGGTGTCCAGCACCTGGGGCAGGGAGATCTCCCCCCACTCCTGGCCGGGATCCTGGTAGCTGTCCAGCTCCAGCACCTCCAAAATGGCGTTGACCGCCCAAAGCCGCTCCCGCTCCTCAATCAGGCCGGTGCGGATGGCGTAGGTGATCAGTTTGGAAATGGCCTCGTCCATACTGTCCTCTCCCCTCTCTCAATAGCCGTTGGGATGAGCCTTGTGCCAGTCCCAGGCGGAGGAGACAATGGTCTCCAAATCGGCATACTGAGGCTTCCAGCCCAGGACGGTGCGGGCCTTCTCAGAAGATGCCACCAGCTGGGCGGGGTCGCCGGCACGGCGGGGGCTGACCTGGGCGGGAATGGGATGGCCGGTGACCTTCCGGGCCACGTCAATGACCTCCTTCACCGTGAAGCCCACGCCGTTGCCCAGGTTGAACACGTTGCTTTCCCCACCCTGGAGCAGGTAGTCCATAGCCAGAATGTGGGCCTGGGCCAGGTCGGTTACATGGATATAGTCCCGGACACAGGTGCCGTCCTTGGTGGGATAGTCCTCTCCGAAGATGGAGATGTGGTCCCGCTGGCCGTTGGGCACCTGGAGGATGAGGGGGATCAGGTGGGTCTCGGGGTTATGGGCCTCGCCGATGGCGCCGGAGGGGTGGGCGCCGCAGGCGTTGAAATACCGCAAAGCCACATACCGCAGACCGTGAGCCTGCTGGGTCCAGCGCATCATGGTCTCCATGGCCAGCTTGGTCTCGCCATAGCAGTTGGTGGGATGGGTGGGGTCGGTCTCCAGGATGGGCACCCGCTCCGGCTCGCCATAGGTGGCGGCGGTGGAGGAGAACACGATCTTGTCCACCCCGTGGGCCACCATGGACTGCAGCAGGCAGGTGGTGCCCCAGAGGTTATTGTCATAGTACTTCAAGGGGTTGGACATGGACTCCCCCACCTGAGAGGAAGCGGCAAAGTGGATGACGCCCTCGATCTCTTCCCGCTCGAAGATCTGATCCATGGCCTGGCGGTCCCGGATATCCGCCTCGTAGAAGCGCGCCTTGGGATGAACCGCGGCCCGGAAGCCGGTGAGCAGATTGTCCGCTACAACCACGTCCCGGCCGGCGGCGATAAGTTCATACACGGTATGGGAGCCGATGTAGCCGGCTCCGCCCAGCACTAAAATAGCCATACGATGTTCCGTCCTTTCCTGAATGTCAGGTTATTTTGAAGGTATCAGGCGAAAATCACGCTGCCGCCCTGGGGGCGAATGTAAAGCACGTGGCACCGGCCGGCCCCCAGCAGGGCTTCCATGCCGGTACGGAAGGCGTCCAGCTTTTCCTTGGGCACAAAGGCCTGAATGGCACCGGCAAAGCCGCCGCCGTGGACGCGGATGGCACCCGAGCCGTCCAGCAGGCGCTGGCCCACAGCCAGAGCCACAGGGATGGCCTGCTGGCTGGGATCGGCGGGAGACCAGCCGTTTTGCAGGTGGAGGTCGGAGGAGCGGCCGGACTGGTTCACCAGAGTCAGGAACCGGTCAAAGTCACCCTGCTCCAGGGCCTGGGCTTCCTCCGCCGCCCGGCGGTCGTCGTCAAAGAAATGCATGGCACGCAGGGCCGCACGGTCACCACAGGCTTTCCGGATTTCAGGCAGACGGGCCCAGAACTGGGACTCATCCACCTCACGGAGCACCTGCTTGCCGAAGAAGGCGGCCACCGCCCCCATCTCCCGGGTGATGTCGGCATAGTCGTCGGTAAGGTCAGCGTGGCAGGAGTCGGTATCCACGATGCATAGGGCATGGCCGGAGCGGGTAAAGTCGTAACTCACCGCCTTGACCACCGGCTGGGCCGGATCGGCAAAGTCGATGGCCACCGCGCCGCCCACGGCAGAGCCCATCTGATCCATCAGGCCGCAGGGCTTGCCGAAATAGACGTTCTCTGCATACTGGCCGATCTTGGCATTTTCCACCGGAGTGACCGCTCCTCCGCAGAAAAAGTGGTTGAAGATACTGCCCATAAGGATCTCATAGGCTGCCGAGGAGGACAGGCCGGAACCGGACAGCACGTTAGATGTCATGTAGACATCCACGCCCTCCAGGGTATAGCCCAGCTTGGTCAGTCCGGCGGCCACGCCCCGTACCAAAGCGGCGGAGGTGTTCTTCTCCTCCTCCTGAGGCTCCAGCTGATCCAGGCTGACCGACAAAACGGGATAGCCCTCAGACTGGACATGGACCGTACGGCTGCCGTTGGGGGCGGCGCAGGCCAGCATATCCAGATCCACGCTGGCGCACAGCACACGGCCATGCTGGTGGTCGGTGTGGTTGCCGCCGATCTCCGTGCGGCCGGGGCCGCTGAACAGGGCTGCCTGCTCCCGCTGGCCGTAGAAATTCAAAAATGCCTGCACCACGCCCACAGCCCGGGCGCGGCCCTTCTCAAGGGATGCCTGACTGCCGTCCAGGGCATACAGCCCGGCCAGCACCTGATCCCCTTCTCCCGCCTGCAGGCGGTGCAAAAGCTCCTGGCAGGAACTCATGGCATCGTCACCTCTTCTTTCTCCCGATTCGGCTTCGAACGGACCTCCGCCGAAGCCCACAGTGTACTGTTTTATTGTATCACAAAGCCGCTATAACTTCAACGAAGGCCAATAGGAAATTTATTGGTTTTTCCAAAAATTTCTTAGCCGGGACTTGCTTGCCGTGGCTGTTTCCGTTACACTGAGGTCAAGCAGTACGCAATCAAAAAGGAGGTCGATTTTATGCTGTGTGACAGCTCCTTCGGTGTCTATCAGGGCCGGCCTGTGGAGGCCATTTCCCTGTCCAACGGGACGCTGGCCTGCCGGGTACTCACTTTCGGCGGGATTCTACAGTCCCTTCAGGTTCCAGACCGGCAGGGGAAGGCGGTGGATGTGGTGCTGGGTTGTCCGTCTCTGGAGGGTTATCTGGCTCAGGATTGCTATCTGGGCGCCCTGGTGGGCCGCTGTGCCAACCGGATCGCCAGGGGGCACTTTGTCCTGGATGGCCGGGACTATGCTCTGGCGGTAAACAACGGCCCCAACCACCTGCACGGTGGCCCCGGCGGATTCAGTTTCCGGGCCTGGGATGTCGCCTCCCGCTCCCCGGAGCATGTGACCCTGGCCCTGCACAGCCCTGACGGCGAAGAGGGCTATCCGGGAAATATGGACGTCCGGGTAACCTACCGTCTGGAGGGGAACGCTTTGTCCATTACCTACGAGGCGGAGACCGATCAAGCCACCCTGTGCAACCTGACAAACCACAGCTATTTCAATCTGACAGGACATGACAGCGGCCCTGTGCTGGATCAGGTGCTGCAGCTGATGGCCCACGCCTACACTCCTACCGACGAGACCTCCATCCCAACCGGAGAGTTGGCCTCTGTGGCGGGCACCCCCATGGACTTTCTTACCCCCACCCCCATCGGGGCCAGAATCGACGCACCCTTCCCCCAGCTGATCCAGGGGCGGGGCTATGACCACAACTGGTGCGTGGATGGGCAGCCCGGCACCCTCCGCCCCGCTGCCCGGGCCTGGTCGGAGAAAACGGGCATCGTCCTGTCTGTGGAAACGACCATGCCCGGCGTGCAGCTATACACCGCAAATTACGTGCCCGAAGGGCTGCCCGGCAAGGGTGGCGCCCTTTATGGACCCCGGCACGCCTTCTGCCTGGAAACCCAGTTCTATCCCGACGCGGTCAATCATCCCGATTTCCCCTCCCCCATCCTGACCCCAGACCAGCCTTACCACCATCAGACCCGCTTCACTTTCTCCCCGCTTTCCCCGCTTTCTTGAAAGAAAGCTTGGCAAAGAACTTTATGCGGCTACGCACGAAGGATTTTGCAGAAAATAAGTATGTCCCACGCAGGAGAGCCAACCTTTTCCCGAAACGAAGCTCGGCAAAGAACTTTATGCGGATACGCACGGAGAATTTCGTTGAAATGGGCATATCCCACGCAGGAGAGCTGCTTACCTCACTGCACAAATAGATCTTCTGTCGAAACAAAAATGGACCCGCTTCGGCGGGTCCATTTTTTCAGCAAAGTCCCAGGTGGTGACGTACCTCACCCACCAGATAGAGAGATCCGCATACACAGATCCCGTCCTCCGCCCCGGCCATAGCCAAGGCGGCGTCTGTCCCGGCGCTTATGGAGGGGCAAACCGTGGCCTCCACGCCGGCCTCCCGGGCCAGCCGGGCCAGCTCCTCCCCAGACAGGGCCCGGGGACTGTCCGGCGTAACAGCGATTACTCGCTTAGCAAGAGGCAGCAAATCCCCCAGCATCGCATGAAAATCTTTGTCCGCCAGCATTCCGGTAACAAAAATCAGCTTTTTACCGGGGTACAGCTCCCTCAGAGATCGGGTCAGGGCAGCCATGCACTGGGGATTATGCCCCCCATCCACCATCACATCGGGATGGCGGCGAACCAGCTCCATCCGGCCAGGCCACCGTGCCAGCGCCAGTCCCCCATTCACGGCCTGGACCGGAATGGCCCAGCCCCGCTTTTGCAGGGCGTGGACAGTCTCCAGGGCAGTCAGGGCGTTGCGGAGCTGATACTCCCCCAACAAGGCCAGCCGGTAGGGCCCCTCCCCACGATAGCGGAACTCGCTCCCCTCCAGGCCGGTGGAAAGCATCTCCAGTTCGTGGGGATCCGTAACGGTGAGGCTGTCCCCCGCCCTGTGGCAGGCAGCCTCCACCACCGTCTCCACCTCCCGGTCTTGGTGGTACAGCACCACCTGCGAGCCAGGCTTGATGATGCCCGCCTTTTCTCCCGCGATTTTTCCGACGGTGTCCCCCAGCAGCTGGGTATGCTCCAGGCCGATATTGGTGATGACGGCCACCTCCGGCGGCGAAATGATGTTGGTGGAGTCCAGGCGTCCTCCCAGCCCTACCTCCAACACCACAATGTCACAGCCCTCACGAGCAAAATAAACCATACCCATGGCAGTCATCAGCTCAAATTCCGTGGGCCGGATAGGCAGACGCCCCGCCGTCTCCAACACCAGGCCGGCGATTTCCACCAGAGCTTCGTCACCCATAGGCACGCCGTCTATCTGGAACCGCTCATGGAACCGCCACAGATGGGGCGAGGTATACAGGCCTGTCCGCAGCCCGGCTTGTGTCAGGATTGACGCCGTCATGGCCGCCGTGGAGCCCTTTCCGTTGGTCCCGGCGATGTGGACAAATTTCAGCTGTTCCTGTGGGCTGCCCAACGCCTCCAGCAGCTGGCCGATCCGGGTCAGCCCAGGGTTCTGTCCCACCCACGCACATTGGTGGATCCGCTCCACCGCTTCCGTCGGAGTCATCTCGTCCCTCCTCACCCGGCCGTCGTCACGCCCCCAGGGCCTTGGCCACATCCTCATAGATTTCCCGGGCCACAGGCAGGGCCCGGTCCAACAGAGCCTCTCCCCGCTTGCGGTAGTCCTCCGCCAGGTCCCGATTTTTCAGCATACCGATATTCACCAGCACGTTCAGCCATCCGGCCTGCACCGCGGCACCCAAAGCCAGGGCAGCCACGCCCAGATCGCTGACGGCGGTTGGGTTGGACTTCCCAACCAGGGAGCGGGTCAGCTCCAGCGCCTCCACCGCCAGTTCCATCATCTCAAAGGGCGGCACGGTGCAGCCCTCCAGCCCCCCCTGGATAGCCGCAGCCCGGGCGGCCTGCTCCTCCGGAGTGGATTTGGGCAGCTTGTAGGCGTCGCTCACCTTGTGGTAGGTCAGGGCGTCCCGCTCCATAGCATCCAAATACCGGGCCTGGAGTTCCTTGATCCGCTCCAGCGCCTCACCGGCGCTTTCCTGCCAGGCAGCATATTTCTCTCTGCCCAGAGTCAGGCTGCACACCATGGCGGTCAGCGCTGCGCCCACAGCCCCTATCAGACCGGTAGCCGCTCCCCCGCCGGGAGTGGGGGCGTCGGAGCCCAGTACGCCGCAGAATTGGGCGATTTCCATTTCTTTCAGGTTCGTCATTGTCTTCGTCCTTTCTCTACAGCGCACCAGCGCCTGAAAATACATTACCTGTAAAGTGTTTCTTTCTTGCAGAATTCACATCCTGATTCCATCCCCTACCGGACAGGGCTCCCCACAAAATGACGTTTTGTGGGGAGCCTTTTTTCACGGTTATATCTGGATTTCAGAAGAAAAACACCGGATCAGAACAAGCCGGTGATCTTGCCCGTCTCGTCGATGTCAATCCGCTCGGCAGCCGGTACCTTGGGCAAGCCGGGCGCGCCGTCGCGGGCTCTGTACCCGTCGCTTTTACGTCCACGTAAAAGCTCACTCACTCCACCGCTCCTCCTTTCCCAACACGATCCGCTGCGCTGGGTTCGTGTTGGGGTTTTGGGGGAACGATATGACCATGCCCGGATCAGAACAGGCCGGTGATCTTGCCCGTCTCGTCGATGTCGATCCGCTCGGCAGCCGGTACCTTGGGCAAACCGGGCATGGTCATGATGTCGCCGGTCTTGGCCACCAGGAAGCCGGCGCCGGCGTTGACCTTGACCTCCCGGACGGTGATCTTGAAGCCCCGGGGCGCTCCCAGCTTGGCGGGATCATCGGAGAAGGAATACTGGGTCTTGGCCATGCAGATGGGCATTTTGTCAAAGCCCAGCTGAGTCAGCTGCTGCACCTGCTTCTTAGCGGCGGCAGTGAGCTCCACCCCGTCGGCGTGGTAGATTTTGGTGGCGATGGCGTTGAGCTTGTCCTCAATGGAATCGTCCAGCTCATAGGAGAAGAGGAAGGAATCGCTGCTCTCCTCCTCGCACAGGCGGATGACCTCCTCTGCCAGGGCCTTGCCGCCCTCGCCGCCCTTGGCCCAAACCTCGGACAGGCGGACATTGACGCCCTTCTCCCGGCACTTCTCCTCCACCAGCTTCAGCTCGGCGTCGGTGTCGGTGGGGAATGCGTTGATGGCTACCACACAGGGCAGGCCGAATACGTTTTTGATGTTATCCACGTGCTGCAGCAGGTTGGGCAGGCCCTTCTCCAGGGCCTCCAGGTGCTCCTGATTCAGGTCGGCCTTGGCTACGCCGCCATGGTATTTCAGAGCCCGGACAGTGGCAACGATAACCACCGCGTCGGGATGGAAGCCGGCCATACGACACTTGATGTCCAGGAACTTCTCCGCGCCCAGGTCGGCGGCAAAGCCGGCCTCGGTAACAGTATACTCGCTGAGCTTCAGTGCGGTCTCTGTGGCCTGGATGGAGTTGCAGCCGTGGGCGATATTGGCGAAGGGGCCGCCGTGGATGATGGCGGGGGTGTGCTCCAGGGTCTGCACCAGGTTAGGCTTGATGGCGTCCTTCAGAACAGCGGTCATGGCCCCCTCCGCCTTCAGGTCATGGGCGGTAATGGGCTTGTCGTCCCGGGTGTAACCCACCACAATCCGGGCCAGGCGCTGCTTCAGATCCATCAGGTCGCTGGCCAGGCACAGGATCGCCATGATTTCGGAGGCCACAGTGATGTCAAAGCCCTCTTCCCGGGGCACGTCGTTGACCTTGCCGCCCATGCCGCAGACGATATGCCGCAGCTGGCGGTCGTTCATGTCCACCACCCGCTTCCAGGTGATGCGGCGCACGTCGATATTCAGCTCGTTGCCCTGCTGAATGTGGTTATCCAGCATGGCGGCCAGCAGGTTGTTGGCAATACCGATGGCGTGGAAATCGCCGGTGAAGAGGAGGTTAATGTCCTCCATCGGCACCACCTGGGCATATCCGCCGCCGGCAGCGCCGCCCTTGACACCGAAAACGGGGCCCAGAGAAGGCTCCCGGAGACAAACCACGCTCTTCTTCCCCACCTTGTTCAGCGCATCGGCCAGACCCACAGAGGTGGTGGTCTTGCCCTCACCGGCGGGGGTAGGGCTGATGGCGGTCACCAGCACCAGCTTGGCCTTCCGGGGCATGTCCTTCATGGCGTGAATGTCCAGCTTGGCCTTGTAACGGCCATACAGCTCCAGCTGCTCCGGGTCAACCCCCAGCTGGTCAGCCACCTGTTGGATGGGCAGCATGGTACACTCCTGGGCAATTTCAATATCAGATTTATAACTCATATCCTTGCCTCCTTCAACAATGCGGGCCCCGTCCGGCCATATGCCCGGACGAACCATCCCTATCCTCTCTATTATACTGTGGTTCGTATGAGTTCGTAAATAGATATTTTGCCCTTTTTCGCCAGAAATCATACCGCCGCCCTTTTCTCATTTTTTGATTTTCCATGCATAGATCGGCATAACCGCGGCAAACTAGCACCGTCGGAGGTTGGATGGAGGCAACATCCTCCCTCCGATGGCCCAGCAACTTTCTTGGGCCAAGCATGGAAGCCACATTGTAGAAGGAGGAACAAACCATGGATAAGAAGGGTATGAAGCAGTCCAACCAGAGCAAGCCCCAGAATAAGGGCGGCACCAGCATGGAGAACTGCGCCGGCGACAAGAAGGCCAAGAACAAGGAGTATTGAGCTGCCATGACCCAAAAGAGGCAGACCATCCCCAGGGAGAATCTGACCCTGGCCCCGGAAGATCGGCTGTGTCCTCAGTTCGACCCGACAGGGGTGAGCTGGGATCACTCGGCTCAGATCGGAGCGCCGGATCGCACCATGGTGCTGGATAACTGCCCTGAGGAACACATCATGTAAGCACGCTCAGCAAGCCAATCCGCCCATTCCACACGGGAAAAGATATCTTTTCTCATGGAATGGGCGGAGCTTTTTTTACCGTAATATGGGAAACCAGCGGCAGGCCATCCGCCCGCTGAAAGAAAACCGCCCCCATGGGAGAGAGCCAGCGTTCTCTCCCATGGGGGGCGGAATGGTTTTTATCGGAAAACGTCAATCACTCCACGGTGACGGACTTGGCCAGGTTACGGGGCTTGTCGATGTCGCAGCCGCGCATGAGGGCCACATAGTAAGCCAGCAGCTGCAGGGGGATGACCTCCAGGGAGGGCAGGAACATGGGATCAATGTCAGGGATGGTGAGGGCACTGTCCACCAGCTCCTCCAGCTGGGCCTTGTGGGCCTCGGTAGCCACGCCGATGACGTCGGCCCCACGGGCCTTGACCTCCTTGACGTTGCTCATGAGCTTCTCAAACAGCTGGTTCCAGCTGGCCAGAGCCACCACCAGGGTACCATCCTCAATGAGGGAAATGGTGCCGTGCTTCAGCTCGCCGGCGGCGTAGGCCTCGGAGTGGATGTAGGAGATCTCCTTCAGCTTCA
>CALXDY010000151.1 GCA_944387225.1 uncultured Oscillospiraceae bacterium
AGGATGGTGAACACCACCTCCAGGGCGGGCAGGCCGGTCTGGGGCTGGATGTCCACGGGGATACCGCGGCCGTTGTCCACCACGGTGATGATGTCGCCCTCCCCGATGGAGACGGTGATCTCATCACAGTAGCCCGCCAAGGCCTCGTCGATGGAGTTGTCCACAATCTCGTACACCAAATGGTGCAGGCCGGACTCGCTGGTGGAGCCGATATACATGCCGGGGCGCTTGCGGACGGCCTCCAGGCCTTCCAGCACCTGGATCTCCGAGCCGCCGTACTCATGCTCCACCTGGGTGGCGCTCACTTCCAATTCTAACTCGTCAGACATAATAACCTCCGCTTGATTTACCATAGGTTGGGTATGACTCTTTGGCAGCAGCCACACCACAAACTTTTTTATTCAAAGCTGTTGTTCTCCGCCCGGCGCAGCAGGGTGGCGGCGGAGAGCTGGGACAGATAGACCACCGGCGGTTCCTTTTCCCTGCTGCACAGCAGGAAGGACCGGGGCAGATCGTCGGACACATTGATCAGCCGCCCCTCCTTCTCCGCCCGCTCCAGAAAAGAGCGGGTCAGGCGGGAGGAGCTGGTATTATCCAGGTCAAACAGCCCTACCACATCCCGGAAGGGCACCACCACGTTCTGACCGATGTGGAGATACATCACTTGTCCTCCTTCTTCTCCCGGATGATCCTGGGCCTCCACAGCCACCGGTACAGCTTCCAGCCCAGAAACAGGCCCACAAAGAAGCCCAGGGCGGGCAGGCCGGGGATAAAGAGCAGCTGGGTCACCGGCGAATTATCCGATTCCCACAGGTTGAGCCGGTGGAGTACAATGACCGCCGTCACCAGAGCGGCAGCCACCGGTGGGATGAGTTTCCACAGTTTGCTCCCCTTCCGGGTAAACTGGCACACCAGAAATTCCAGCAGGAAGCCCCCCGCCAGGGGGACAAGGGCAAGGATCAAAAGTATCATAGTGTTCTCCTGAAAGTTATCCATATAAGGGGCCGGTTTTGTGGAAAACCGACCGGGCCGGGTCACTACTCCACCAGAGCGCCGTTGTGGATGTGGAAGGTCCGCCCTTCCCCAAGCCTACCGGGGTCCATGGGCTCGCAGCAGGTAATAAAAACCTGTCCTCCCGTAATCCGTTTCAAAACGAACTCCTGCCGCCGCTGATCCAGCTCGCTGAGTACGTCGTCCAGCAGCAGCACCGGCCACTCCCCCGTCTCCTGGAAGAAGATTTCCCGGGAAGCCAGCTTGAGGGACAGGGCCGCCGTCCGGGTCTGGCCCTGGGAGGCGAAGGTCTTGGCGCTCACCCCGTCCAGTTCCACGATCAAATCGTCCTTGTGGGGCCCAGACAGACACTGCCGGGCCTCCAGCTCCGCCTTCCGGTGGGACTCCTGGTGCCGGAGCAGCCCCTCCAGCAGAGTGCGGGTGGGAGCCAGGGGGTCGTCGATGGTACTCACCGTCTGATAACCCAGCCCCAGTTCCTCCCGTCCCCCGGAGAAATCCCGGTGGATGGGGGGCGTCACCTCCTGCAGCCGCTTGATGAAGTAGGCCCGGTAGTGGATGATCACCGCGCCGGTCTGGGCCATGCGCAGGTTGAACTCGTCCAGGGTGTCCAGCAGAGAGGGATGCTCCTCCCAGTCCCGGAGTATCCGGGTCTTGTGTTCGTACAGCCGCCGGTACTCTGCAAGGGCCTCGGCATACCGGGGCCGCAGCTGGCAGATGCAGCTGTCCAGAAACTTCCGGCGCACCGCCGCCCCCTCCCGGATAAGCCACAGATCCTCCGGGCAGAACAGCACCGTATTCAGCACCCCCGCCAGTTCCCCGGCGGTCTTTAATTTCACCCCGTTGGAGAGGAGCTGCCGCCTGGCCCCCCGGGCCAGCCGGGCCTCCAGGGTGAAGTCCCGCCCCCGGGAAAAGACCTCCGCCTTCACAAAGGCGTGATCCACCCCCATCTGGATCAGTTCCCTGTCGTATCTGGCCCGATGGGAGGAGGCGGTGGACAGATAGGCGATGCCCTCCAGCAGATTGGTCTTACCCTGGGCGTTTTCTCCCCAGATCACATTCACATTGGGGGAAAAAGACCCCTCAAAGTGGAGGTAATTGCGGAAAAAATCCAGGGCGGCGGAGCGTACGATCATAACACTTCCACACAGAGGTCGTCCAAAGTGACTTTGTCGCCGGGGCGCAGCTTTTTGCCGCGCATGGTGCAGACTTCCCCGTTAACCTTCACCTCGCCGGCCTGGATGCGCTCCTTGGCCTCCCCGCCGGTCTCGGTCAGACCTTCAAATTTCAGCAGGGACTCCAGCTTGATAAATTCCGTATTGATTTGGGACTGGATGGTTTTCATACCGCCCCTCCTTCCCCAACCCTGTGGAGAGACTCCAACAGCTCCCACAGTTCAGGCAAAGCTTTTTTCAGTGCTACCGGCCGGGACTTGGCCCGGTCGTAAAAGAAGTGGCCGGAGGTCCCCTCCGCCCGCAGTTCCCCGGTGTCGGCATTGACCATCTTGTAACTCAGCCGCATTTTGGCGGGGGACAGGGACTCCACTGCCATGTGGATGGCCACCGTCTCTCCAAACCGGGTCATGGAGCGGTACTGGCAGCTCACATCGGTGACGGCAAAGTCGATGCCCGCGTCCACGGCCCTGTGGTAGCTCCAGCCGATCTGGTCCATAAAGTCGGTGCGGGCCTCCTCCATCCATAGGATATAATTGCCGTGGTGGACGATGCTCATGCCGTCGGTCTCATAAAATTGAACCTTATGCAGGTAAGGATGCAGTTCCAAAGGTGTTTTTCCTCACTTTCTGAGGGATTACGGGCGACCGCAAGGGTCGCCCCTACTGGTTCTGTCTTACTTACTCCCCGGCCTTCAGGCGGACGGGCAGAACCATATACAGGAAATTCTCCTCCCCCTCGGTGGGCAGGATGACGCAGGGGGACACGCTGGTGGACAGCTCCAGCCTCACTTTGTCGGCGGGGGCGGCCTTCAGGGCGTCCATCAGGTACTTGTTGTTGAAGCCGATCTCCAGCCCCTTGCCGTCGCCGGAGACGGGGCACTGGTCGTAGGCGTCGCCGATGGCGGTCTTGGTGGAGATCTTCATCAGCCCGTCCTCAAAGACGCAGCGCAGGGGGCATTTCAGCTTCTCGGTGATGATGAGGGAGACGCGCTCAATGGAGGAGAGCAGAGCCCGGGTGTCTCCCTCCAGACAGATGTCGTTGCTGCGGGGGATAGCCTGGCGGTAGGCCAGAAATTCCCCTTCCAGCCGCCGGGTGACCAGCATGGTGGAGCCGGCCTTGAACATGACGTGGCGGGAACCCTGGGTCACCGACACCGGCTCGTCGCAGTCGGTGCAGATCTTCTCCACCTCGGACAGGGCGGAACCGGGTACCACAAAGGAGAATTGGGGCGCGCCGTCCTTCTGGTCAATGGCCTCATGGCGGAGGGCCAGCCGGAAGCCGTCCACCGACACCACCGTAAGGCCGTTTTCGTCAGCCTCAAAGAGGGAACCGGTGTGGACCGGCCTGCTCTCGTTGTCGCTGACGGCAAAAATGGTCTGGGCGATCATGGCCTTCAGTCTGGACTGGGGCAGGGTGAGGGAATTCTGGTACTCCACTGTGGGTAGCTCGGGGAACTCCTCCGGATCGGTGCCCAGGATGTCGAATTCGCTGGGGCCGCAGGTGATGTGGACCATATAGTGGTCGGTCTGGAAGGTGACGATGTCGTCGGGCAGTTTCCGGATGATCTCGCCGAAGAGCCGGGCGGCCAGCACCAGGGTACCCTCCTCACTGATATCGGCGGGGACGATGGTGCGGATACCGGTGTCCAGGTTGTAGCCGGTGAGCCGCAGCTCCTGGCCGGCCTCCAGCAGGATGCCCTCCAGGGCGGGAATGGAGCTTTTGGGAGAGACCGCCCGGGAGGCGGTGGAGATGGCCGCCTGGAGCAGCGCCTTTTCGCAGGAAAATTTCATATTCGTTTGACCCTCCGTTTCGACGGGAGCGTTCCGCTCCCTGGGATTTTCGCGCTCCTCAGGAGAGAGGAGGGATATAGTTCGTAATAGTAAGCCGTAGGGGAAAATCATGTGGAAAAAGGGCGCAACCGCCTGGGCGGCAAGGGTAAGGCCGTCCACAGGGGTTGTGGACAAAAAAGGCGGGGTTTCCACAGCTTCCGACAGGGAAAAAAGTTATCCACATTCCCTTTTCCACATATCCCGATTACAGGGTGGAAATGTGGAAAGTGGTCTGGAAACAGAATATCCAGTCATATTCATGAAATTGGTTCTTTATTCATACCGGGCGTTGATGTTGGCGTTGATGTCCTTGATGACCTCGGCGATCTCGGGGGACTGCTTGGTCAGCTTCTCGATGCGGTCGATGGAGTGCATGACGGTGGTGTGGTCCCGGTTGTCAAACTCCTTGCCGATCTCCTTCAGGGACAGGTTGGTCATGCGGCGGATCTGGTAC
>CALXDY010000152.1 GCA_944387225.1 uncultured Oscillospiraceae bacterium
CCTGCTGTCTACCCGTCTGATCAGCACGCCGGTGCTGGGGCTGCTGTCTTTGTTCAGCCAGGACTACGCTTCCATCATCCCGGTGGAAGTGGGTATCCGCATGAATTCCATGTTCAACACCCCCAACGTCTTTGCCGGGTGCATGGGCATCGGGGTGTTCCTTTCCCTGGGGCTGACCACCACCGCCCGGACAGGGAAGGAGCGCAGCGTCCATTTGGTCTGCCTGCTGATCAATGCGCTGGCCTTCCTGCTGGCCTTCAGTATGGGCGGCAGCGCCACCATCGCGGTGGGCTTTCTGGTCTATCTGCTGCTGGAACGGAAGCAGCGCCGGGGCGCCCTGTTGGTGCTGATGGTGGAGACCCTGGTGATCAGCGGAGTGGGCGTGGCGGCGGTGTCCGCCACCTCCCTGGTGGAGTGGTCTGGGTTCCAGCCCATCCCCATGGCCTGTGTGATCCTGGGGGCCGGGGCTCTGTGGGCGGCAGACCGGTTTGTCGGCCGTCGCCTGGGAGAGGTGCTGGCCAGTCATACACGGGTGGTTCCAATCCTGGTGGCGGCTGTGCTGGTGGTGCTGGCGGGCTTTGCCGCCGCCGCTATGCAGCTGACCGGGCCCGCCGTGCTGGAGCAGGGGGAGACCCTGCGCCGGGCGGCTTATCCCCAGCCCGGAACTTACACCCTTGCGGTGGAAGGAAACGGGGCGGTCAATGTCACTCTGGAAAGCCAGAACCGGGAGGACACCATGATGCACACCTCCACGGTGCTGTACTCCGGCCCCGCCGACGGGGCGGAGGTCACCATACCGGAGGACAGCGTTGTGGTCTACGCCAATTTGACGGCGGGCGATTCCGTGACAGTGGAGCGGTTCGCTCTGACGGGCAGCGGGGAGATGGTGGAGTTCCCCCTGAATTACACCCTGCTGCCTGACTTTGTGGCCAACCGTCTCCAGGGCCTGTGGGCCAACCAGAATGCCATCCAGCGGCTGGTGTTCTTTGAAGACGGTATGAAGCTGTTCCAGCGCAGCCCTGTGGTTGGACTGGGTATGGGAGCCTTTGAAAACGGAATTGTCAGTGTGCAGTCCTTCTACTATGAGACCAAGTACGCCCATAACCACTATGTCCAGACCCTGGTGGAAACCGGCGTGGTGGGACTGATCCTGTTTGTAGGAATGCTGGCGGTTGCCTTGGCTGCGGTCATCAAGTCCCGGCGTCTGCCGGAGGAGACCGCCCATCCTCTTACCGCGGCCCTGGGCGGCGCCCTGGTGTTCATGGCCGGACATGGGGCGGTGGAGGTGGTGTTCTCCTACTACGCCTACCTACCCCTGGCTCTGGGTGTCCTGGGCCTGATTACCCTGTGCTGCGGCCGGACCCTGCCCCTGCCGGTGAAGGGGCAGGCGGTGAAGCGGGGTGTGATCTGGGGTCCCGCCGTCCTGATGCTGCTTTACGGCATTTTGATTGGGGGCAACCTCTACGCCAAGTCCCTGGTGGAGCGGGAAAACAGCTTTGACGCCCTGGAGAGCGCCATCCGTCTGGATCGCTTTGAATGGGCGGACTATATGACCTCCTACGTGGCCAGCAGTACCGGAGTGGAAGCGGAGTATACGGAGATCCACGGGAAGGCGGCACAGTACGCCCAGCGGCTGGAGAAGGTGGACTCCAACACCATTCCCCTCTATCTGGCACAGTATTACTTTAAGCTGGGCGATACGGAACAGGGCTTTGCCATGGTGGAGAAGTATGTCCGCTATGTGTCGGCCAATGCCGGAGCGTGGCAGCAGGCGTTTGATCTGGTGCAGGGCTTCTACCAGGCGGAGGACCAGGCCTGGCTGTCCGGCGCGGAAGAGCTGTATCAGTTGCTGGTTCAGTGGAATCAGGAGAATATGGGTTCCATTTCCCTGTCTCAGGAGACCATGGACTGGTTGACCCAGCTGGGTGTGGTTTCGTAACGGCAAGACCCAATGATTCCCCCGGCGGAGCGTCTGAACCGGCGCTTTGCCGGGGGGCTTCTTTTACCGGATTAGGGAAAACCTGGGGGAAAGCCTTGTGACAGGGCGAAAAATTCGTTATAATGGCACTGATTGATCAAGGTAAACTGACCTCCGTCCGGCGGCAAGACAGCCGGGCAGGGACGGCGGCAGCGCCGATCGTTTAGGAGATGGAGTCAATGGAAATCAGACTGGAAGGGATTACAAAACGATTCCCCGGCCGCAGCAAGAAAAGTCAGGGAGAGACCACGGCGGTACGGGATTTGACGGTTCAGGTACCGGACGGGACTCTGGTGGGGCTGCTGGGTCCCTCAGGGTGCGGAAAATCCACCACGCTGAATATGATCTGCGGACTGGAGGCCCCCACGGAGGGCCGGATTTTCTTTGGGGACGAGGATG
Source organism: uncultured Oscillospiraceae bacterium (assembly GCA_944387225.1). Classification (GTDB taxonomy): domain Bacteria; phylum Bacillota; class Clostridia; order Oscillospirales; family Oscillospiraceae; genus Lawsonibacter. The sequence continues at coordinate 2,378 of CALXDY010000152.1, forward strand.
TGACCGATCTGCCGCCGGAACTGCGGGGGGTGGGAATGGTATTCCAGAACTATGCCCTGTATCCCCACCTGACGGTGCTGCAGAATATTCTCTTCCCCCTGGAAAACCTGAAGGGGGAGCAGCGGCCGTCTAAGGAAGAGATGCGCCGCCGGGCGGTGGAAACCGCCGCTCTGGTGCAGATTGAGGAGCTGCTGGACCGCAAACCTCGGGAGCTGTCCGGCGGCCAGCAGCAGCGGGTGGCCATCGCCCGTGCCTTGGTGAAGACGCCCCGGGTGCTTTTGCTGGACGAGCCGCTGTCCAACCTGGATGCACGGCTGCGCCTCCAGACCCGGGAGGAGATCTGCCGTATCCAGAAAAAAACGGGGATCACCACCATTTTCGTCACCCACGACCAGGAGGAGGCCATGAGCATTTCTGATCGGATCGTGGTCATGAAGGAGGGCGTCCTCATGCAGCGGGGCCTGCCCCAGCAGGTGTATGACGACCCTGCCAACCTCTTTGTGGCCAAGTTTCTGGGTCTGCCCCCCATCAATGTGTTCCAGGGGCGGATTCAGGGGGGATGGCTGTGCCTGGAGGGCACGCCTGTGCTCCCTGCCCCCGGCGTGGCGGATCAGGAGGTATGGGCGGGCGTCCGGCCGGAGGGCTTCCTCCTCCGGGAGGACGGGCCGCTGGTGTGCGCCCTGGACCGGGTGGAGGTGCTGGGCCGGGACGTGAGCGCGGTGTGTGCTCATCCGGCCTGCCAGTCCGGCCAGGTGCGTGTCATTCTGGATCCGGACTGCCGGATGGAGAGTGGCCGAAAGATGGTGAACTTCGCCCTGCGTCCGGACAAGGTGTTCCTCTTCCGGCGGGAGGATGGCGTACGCATCCCCCTGCCTGAGGCAGGCCCCTGACCGCCGGGAAGGAGGAGTCTGCTCCATGAACCGAAACGAAACGAAAGCCTGGCTGTATCTTCTGCCCGCCACCCTGCTGCTGGCTGCCTTCCTGGTATATCCGCTGATCGATGTGCTGATCTATTCCGTGGAGGAGGGGTATAATTTCACGTCCCAGACCTACTGGGGTGTGGGTGGCTATAACTACCTCTACGTGCTTCACGACCCCTATTTTCTCCAGGCGCTGAAAAATACCCTGATCCTGGTGGCCATCACCGTACCGGTGTCCACCTGTCTGGCCCTGGCCATTTCCACCGCCCTCAGCTCCATTCGGCCCCTGCGGCAGCTGTTCCAAACGGTGTATTTCCTGCCCTATGTGACCAACACCCTGGCGGTGGGGCTGGTGTTCATGGCCCTGTTTCAGAAAACGGAGTATACCGACGGGCTGGTGAACCTGCTCATCAACTGGTTTGGAGGTCAGAGCGTGGACTTCATCGACGGCCCCTACTGGGCCAAGATGTTCGTGCTGTGCTTCTATACCGTATGGACGGTGATGCCCTTCAAGATCCTGGTGCTGACCAGCGCCCTTGCCTCGGTCAATCCGGATTATTACCGGGCCGCCCGGGTGGATGGAACCTCCCGGACCCGGATCTTCTTCCGGATTACCCTGCCCCTGATCGCCCCCATGATCGTTTACCTGGTGATTACCGGCTTTATCGGCGCGTTCAAAGCCTACAGTGATGCTGTGGCCCTGTTCGGTACCGACCTGAACGCCGCGGGGATGAACACCATCGTGGGCTATGTGTACGATATGCTCTACGGAGACAGCGGCGGATATCCCTCCTATGCCTCTGCCGCCGCCATCATCCTGTTTGTCATCGTGCTGACCATTACCTGCATCAATCTGCTGGTCAGCCGGAGACAGCTTGAGAATTGAGAGGTGCGCCGTGAAACGAAATATGGATTCCCATGTTCTCAGCCGGGAGGCGGGACGGAGACGGCGGGTGCGCCTGGCCGTGACCTACTGCGCCCTGGGCATATGGGCGGTGATGGTCCTGTTCCCCTTCTATTGGATGGTACTTACCTCCTTCAAAAGCTACTCCGCCTACAACGCCGAGCACATTCCCGTCCTGTTCACCCTGGCCCCAACGCTGGAAAATTACTGGCAGGTCTTTACCGCCGTCCCCCTGGGTCGGTACCTGCTCAACACCCTGATTTTCGCTGTGATCACCACAGGAATCATGGTGGCGGTGAGCACCCTGGCCGCCTATGGCTTTGCCCGGCTGGAGTTCCGGGGAAAAAACCTGGTGTTCGCCCTGTTTTTGTCTATGATGATGATCCCCAGCGAGCTGGTGGTCATTACCAACTTTGTCACCATCACCAATCTGGATCTGAGAAACAGCTTTACCGGCCTGATCCTGCCTTCCATTACCTCGGTGTTTTACATCTACCTGCTGAAGGAGAGTTTTGAGCAGGTACCGGATGAGCTGTACCGGGCCGCCCGGGTGGACGGTACCTCTGACCTGAAATACCTGTGGAAGGTGATGATCCCCATTTGCCGGCCCACCATTGTCACGGTCACCATTCTGAAGCTCATCGAGTGCTGGAACTCCTATGTCTGGCCCCGTCTCATCACCGACGACCAGGCCTATTTCCTGGTATCCAACGGCATCCAGGAGATCCGGGAGAACGGCTTCGGCCGGGAGAATATTCCGGCCATGATGGCCGCGGTGGTGGTCATCTCCGTGCCTCTGATCCTGCTGTTTCTGGCTTTCCGGAACAAGATCATGGAGGGCGTGTCCAGAGGAGGAATCAAGGGATGAGAGGATGGAAACGAGCGCTGGCCGCCGGTATGGCGGCAGCAGCCCTGGCAGGGCTGCTGTCCGGCTGCCACGGCAGCCGGGAACAGACGGCCTTCTCCGTGCCGGAGGAATTTGATGCTTCCAGAACTTATGAGATCACCTTCTGGGCCAAAAACGACACCAACAAGCTGCAGACGGATATCTATAAGCAGGCCATCGAGGAATTTCAGGCGCTGTACCCCAATATCACTGTCACCCTCCGCCTGTATACCGACTACGGAGATATCTACAACGACGTTATCACCAATATCGCTACCCAGACGACTCCCAACATCTGCATTACCTACCCGGATCATATCGCCACGTACTTAACCGGCAGTAATGTAGTGGTGCCATTGGACCAGTTGTTCAGCGACTCCAATTACGGCCTGGGGGGCAGTGAGCTGCTTTATGATGGCCCGACCCAGGAGGAGATTGTCCCCCAGTTTCTGGAGGAATGCCGTCTGGAGGGGCACTATTATGCCATACCTTACATGCGCTCCACAGAGGTGTGCTACATCAACCAGACCTTTGTGGAGGCCCTGGGCTATACTTTGCCCGACGTGCTGACCTGGGACTTTGTGTGGGAGGTGGCTGAAGCGGCGGCCCAAAAGGATGAAAACGGCAACTATCTGCTCAACGGGCAGAAGGTGATGATCCCATTCCTGTATAAGTCCACCGACAATATGATGATCCAGATGCTGCGGCAGAAGGGAGCGGGGTACTCCACGGCCACAGGGGTCATTCAGCTGTTCAACGATACCACGGAGGAGCTGCTCGATCAGATTGCCGACGCCACCGCCCAGGGCGCCTTCTCTACCTTCAAGATCTCCGGCTATCCCGCCAACTTCCTCAACGCGGGCCAGTGCGTCTTCGCGGTGGATTCCACCGCCGGCTCCACCTGGATGGGCAGCGACGCCCCGCTGATGGATATTCCGGAGGAAGAGGTCGTGGAGTTTGAGACGGCGGTACGGATGGTTCCCCAGTTTGATCCGGACAATCCCCAGATGATCTCCCAGGGCCCATCTATCTGCATCTTCAATAAGGAAGATCCCCAGGAGGTGCTGGCCTCGTGGCTGTTTGCCCAGTATATGCTGACCGATCAGGTACAGATGTCTTACTCCCAGACGGAGGGCTATGTGCCGGTGACCACCAAGGCTCAGAACAATCCGGCCTACCAGGACTATCTGTCCCGGGCAGGGGAGGACAGCGACACCTACTACGATGTGAAGCTCCAGACTGTGGAGCTGCTGCTGGAGCACCAGCAGGACACCTTCATCACCCCGGTGTTCAACGGCTCTACCTCCCTGCGGAACGCCGCTGGCCAGCTGATTGAGGATGTGACCAAGGGGGTGCGCCGGGGCCAGGTGGTGGATGAGGCCTTCCTGGATGATCTGTATGCGGATACCGCCGCCCTGTACCATCTGGATGAGGCGTCCTCCGGAGGGGGCCAGGCGGATCTGGGCTCCCTGCCCGCCATGTCCACTGCTCTGCTGGGCACTTTGGCGGCGGTGTGGGTGCTGATTCTGGCTTACCTGACCGTGGACTGGCGGAGAAAACAGAGGAAGCGGTGGGAAAAGAGTTGATTTTCCATAGGGACGGATATATAATCTATACGTTTACAGATCGTCTTTCAGATATCTGAAAGGCGGCAAAAGGAGGAAATGAAAATGAAAAAGTTTTTTGCTCTGCTCCTGTCTGTCAGCGCCCTGCTGTCCCTTGCGGCCTGCGGCGGAGACACCCAGGGCAGCGCCAGCCAGAGCCAGGATCCCCAGAGCTCTGTCAGCTCTCAGCAGCAGGGCGGCGATGTCAGCGGGCAGGATGAGGCTGAGGTCATGTCCTACGGCGACTACATGGCCGCTCCTCTGGACTCCCCTGTGGTGATCCAGGCCTACGTCCAGGCCAAGCAGTCCTGGTGGGAGGACAAGGCTACCGTCTACGCCCAGGATCAGGACGGTGCTTACTTCCTGTATAACATGGCCTGCTCCGAGGAGGACTATGAGCTGCTGACCCCCGGCACCTGCATCCGGGTTTCCGGCTACAAGACTGAGTGGTCCGGTGAGGTGGAGATCATCGACGCCACCTTCGAGATCGTGGATGGCAACACCTTCCTGGCTGAGCCTCTGGATGTGACCTCCATGCTGGGCAGCGAGGAGCTCATTGACTACCAGAACCAGTTTGTCAACTTCAAGGGCCTGACGGTGGAGGCCGCCGGTAAGGATGACGCCGGCAACGACGTGGCGTTCCTGTATAATTGGGACGGCTCCGGTACCGAGGGCGACGACCTGTACTTCAACGTCTCCTATGAGGGCAACACCTACACCTTTACTGTGGAGTCCTATCTGTGCGACAGCAGCACCGAGGTCTACTCCGCCGTCAAGGCGCTGGAGATCGGCCAGACCATCGACGCCCAGGGCTTCCTGTACTGGTACGAGGGCGTCAATCCCCACATCACCTCTGTGACCGTGGTGGAGTAATTTACAGCGCACACATGCAATATAAACAGCCCGGGCCGCTGGATTTCCAGCGGCCCGGGCTGTTATGGTGTAAGGTAATATAAATGGGGAAAACGGGGGAGAGCAGTGTCAGCTCTCCTCCATTTGTTTGACCA